>JBCBGZ010000059.1:0-17189 GCA_038526245.1 Pseudomonadota bacterium | reverse complement strand
CTGCTCGCGCGGACAAAACCGCATCACGGATGTTGGCTCGGCGCGTGGAGAGATCGATCTGCGCATCGATCGAAAGTGATGGGCTCTGGCCCAGATATGTCGTGACAGCATCGCCATCCGCAACGATACCGAGCGTCTCAACGTCTGCCACCACGTCCAGTGTATTGCGCTCGCGGTCCAGTCGGAGCTGGCTCGGTAGCTTGATCTGTTGGGCTGTGGCCCAGGGGCCCCTGATATCGTCCAGAGTCGCAGCTCCGTCGAAAGAGATCGTGTTTCCATCAACACTGACGAGGCCAGACAGGTTGCCCGCCCCAATCTTCGCGCCCTGAGTCTCAATGCTGAAAGGGCGTTTCAGGGTTGCATCGACTCGAATGGACGTCAGGTCCGGTCGGGCGCGTTGTTTGTTCCACGGCGCGTTCAGCGTGGCGTCGATGCCGTCGCTTACAATCTCCAGCTGGGCATGGTCCGATTGGTCCAATCTCAAGGTGATGTCGCTGCCAGTATGTGTTGCGGCGGGCAGGGTTGCGTTGAAGGCGCTCAAATCCACCCGCGCAGTGGCCTGGGCCGCACCACCCGATCCCGTCGCCTCCAAAGCGATGACGGTTTCGACGCCGATTTCAAGCTGAGCGTCAGCCGACCAATCCCCCGGTGTGCCGCCGCCGGAGACATTGAGAATAATTTCTCCGGGCCGGGTCGGGGAGATGAGGTTGGCCAGCAAGCCGTTCTCCGGGCCGCGGGCGATCAGTGCGCCATCGAGCGGAATGTCACCGCCCCAATTGAGTGTCCCGTCGACAACGTCGCCGGATGGCGTTCTGGGGGTGAGAGAAACATCCAGAAACCCCGTTTCGATTGTGGTGTTCACACGCCCTTCCAGTGTGGCAAGCACGTTTGGCCCGGCCATGCCTTCATCGAGACGCAGCGTTTCGATTTCAAACCGTTCCACGATGTAGGTGCGCAGGAACCCCTCGTTGTTTCCAGCGGCGCCGTCAGAGGTCTCTCTTAGGATAGGCCGGCGCCGGGCACGAAGTTCCCGCATCTCCAGCGCATTAACGTTCAGCGTGCGACCCAAAAGGCCAATTGGAGACCATGTGACCGAAACGCGTTCTGCGGCGAGCCACTCTCCTTCGACGTCAGAGACGCGCAGTGCGCCGATGGAGAACCGGCCCAACAAGTCGCCTTCCAAATCGTCAATCTCGATCGACTGACCGGATATGGATAACGCTTCAATCCGCGCCTCGACGAGGCTCCGGCCCAGCGACGACATCGCAAGAAGCCGGATCGCCAGGCCCAGACAGGCGAGTATCAATACCGCGCAAAGCACCCAGCGGAACCATCTTGGCCCGGGCAGAAGGCGTCGCCGACCAGACATCAAAACGCCTGCCCGATGGAAATATAGAGCTGCACCGGATCGTCACCGTCACGCGGGCTTAGGGGCGTCGCAATATCCAACCGGATTGGCCCCACCACGGTGTAGTACCGCACGCCGATCCCGGCGCCGAACCGCATATCGTTGAAGGAGGGCACATCGCGCGCCGTAACGGATGCACCATCCACAAATGCAGCAAAGCCTAACCGGTCGCTCCGCCGCCACCTGAGTTCGGCGGCGGCTTCCATCAGTCCGCGCCCGCCCAGTGGCTGGCCCGTCTCATCTTCCGGGCCGATGGACTGGAACGCATAGCCGCGCGCACTGCCGCCGCCACCAGCGAAGAACCGACGACTGGTGGGCAGTTCCAACGTATCGGCACCAAACACAAAACCTGTTCGCATCCGCGCGGCTGCCACCCAGCGCGCATCCTCGTCCAGCGGCCTGTAAAGGCTGGCCTGGCCCACCGTGGAAACATAATTGGTGGCTTCATCGCCGACGACTGTTCCGGGTTCCACGCGGAGATCTGCCCGCCAACCCCGCTTCGGGTCGAGGGCGGAGTCTGTTTCATCGAGACGTGCTGCGCCCGAAACGCTTAGAATTTGCAGGTCCCGCTCGCCCTGGGTGTCGGTTTCGCGCGTGATCTCGCTGGTGGCGGCAAAGGCGTAGGTGAGCCGGGGGTTTCGCTCGATATCGAGAGCAATCGCCGCCACCAGGCTTTCGCGATCAAAGGCATCCGTCTCTTCACGGCCAGCTTCGGCGGAGAGTTCAAGGCTGCGCCCGTAACCAAAGGCGTGGGGATAGCGCCACTCCGCGCCGAGGCTACGCTCTTGCGCAGCTCCCACCGCATGAAGTGTTAGCGTGTCTCCGCGGCGCGTGAAATTTCTGCGGGTCCATTCCCCGTCGACGCCTGCGCCCTCGTTCGTGGAGAAGCTTGCGCCGGCGCTGATCGTGTATCGGTCACGCTCGATCAGGGTCAGGACCACATTGTGGATCGCCGCGCCGGTCTCAGTTGTGCCGGCTGGTGCGGGCGCCAACTGCGCGTTGAAAACGGAGAAGAGCCGTGTCGCGCCCAGACGCCTGTTTAACTCCTCGAGGTGTTCGGGCCTGTAAGGCGTCCCCGCTGCAAACGGCACAAGCACCTCAAGCGCCCGGCGCCGCATCCGCAGTCCGTCACCAAACTCCACCTCTCCTAAGAGGACGGGGGAGCCGGGGGCCACTTTGAAGGTAACTGAAATCGTCGCGGCGTTTGCGTCACCCAGCACCTCGCGCGGCATGGCCTTGGCGAATGCATATCCGTTGGCGCGCAAATTGGCCACGATCGCTGTTTCCGCCTCAATCACTGCGTCCGGGGTGATCGGGGCGCCTTCGTGCAGGTCCGCGGCAGACCGCATGGCTCGTCGGATGTCTTCCGGCAGCGTGTCCCCAACGGTTTCGATCTCGACCTTGGCCAGCGTGAATTTTGGTCCGGGCGTTACAGTTACGTAGGCCGTCGGCGGCGGACCGGCTTCGACACCTGGCGCGACGGTTGCCGAGAAAAATCCCAGGGAGTTGAGATAGTTGCCGAGCCTTTCGGCCGCGCGGTTTGCAAGACGCCGGGCCTCAAACCGCGTTTCCGGCACTTGATCGCCCCGAACTTCGCGCTCGAGCCGTTCGCGCAGGTCAGACGCCAGAGTATCGCCACGTATATCCACCGCCTGACCCGTCGAGACGGGCACTGCAAGCCAGATGCACAGGCAAAGGAGGACAACAGCGCGATACATATTCGGTTACAACGTCCAACTTGCGCGGAAACAGCACGATTGCCATGCACGCCAGAGTCCAAGTCTGCATACTAATGTATCCTGCGTCTTGAATCGGGCGTTTCACAAATCCGCGAAGGTGTTAACGCCACTCTGCCCGGCAATTGTGCCCTATGGGCGGCAGTTTCCCGGCGATTCAGCGCTGCCTCAATCGGTTCTGTCGGCGAGAGGAGCCACAACCACGCGCTGGGCGGCGCTCAAGGACGGCCAGTTCTGTGTGCAGGAGGCCAATGCGAGGGAACCGGGGATTCTGGCGTGGAAACAGGCCGGCATGCTGGGGCGCGTCCAGAAACGGCGTCCAAAGCGCGTGCCAGTGCCGCGTGCACTCGGAAACGGATTTTGGGCGGTCTGGTCGTGCTGGCGCGCTTGGCATACCGTCGGCCACCCAGGCCTGCGCCAGATCGACCAGCTTCCGCGAAGCGCTTTTGTTGCCGACCCCTTTGATCTGGACGATGGAGAAACCGCCTGCCTTGGCGCGCACATCAAACACGGCGCGCGACGAGCGGGGGCCTTCGATCAGGAACAGCTGCGCTGTGCGCGTGATCACCAGGAGCCAGTATGTGCGCAGGCAATTGTCCATACTGTCCGCCGCATGGGTAAGGCCATCGGGGGTAAGGATCGGAGTGATGCGGTACGATCCGAGCGGAATTTGCGCAGGGGGAGATTTGGGGAGATACGACCCGCGCCACAGCGACTCTTCCGCGGCCTTGCGCAGCCAGGCGTGCATCTCAGCCATCGCTTCACTCCAGGCCATTTTGGAATGCCAGGGCTTATGTATCGATCTGGACGCTTCGAACGCCGCCTCATTCGAATAGAATTTATAGGCCGCGGCGATATCAATCAGAGGTGTCAGGAAGTGACGGGTCATCGGCGCGCGTTGGATCAGCCAGGATCGAAGCGCCGTGTCCTGGTAGCCGAGGATCCGGTACAGGTTCGTCAGCCATGGTATTTGGGCATTGGCCTCGATGGGCAGCCGGCGACCAAGACTTTCCAGGACCGGGCAGTTCGGTGCGAATGAGAGGACGGGGGAGACCGCCTTTCCCGCAGCGCTGGCATGAACACGGCGCGTCCATACTGGCAGGTCGAGCGCCTCGGCAATTGCTTTCAGCCCGGCTCCCTGTCTGAGGCGCCAAAGTGCTTCGCCGCGCTCGGCGGGGGTGCCTTTTCCCGTCGCGATCCGTACTGCGGCCATAGGGTATGAATTGATCAGATCGCTATTGGCGGGGGACGTGAGGGCGAAGTCGATCATTTGGGGGCGGATCGCTTCGGGCATAGAGTAGATGGTGTCGAAGACGGGGGGCCAGGGTTTGGCATATTTGACAGCGGTCATGGGCGGCTCTGCTTGGTTCAGGCGGATGGCATGACCGCACAGAAGCCGGGAGATGAATTCGCGTCCATGACACTATTTTTTTGGCCTGTGGATAACTCTGTTGAGTGCTGTTTTAAGGGGCTTTTCCGGCGCTGAAACAAATTTATATTGCGTTGGGGTCCGGGGCATTCATCATGTTAGCTTGGTGATACAAAATTCTAGGGAGATCCCCAGGAGCGCCCATGCCTCAGTCCCAACCGCAGCTGCCACCCTGCGAAGTACACATCCAGTACAATGCCCGATGTGCACAGTTGAAATGCCAAAACGACTTCAGGACGGAATTGATCAAATACATGGAAACGGCTGAGCCGGACTTCACGCGGCTCGCAAGCACTGACAAACCAAAGGCTTCCACCAAGCTATTGGCGAACATCAACAAGTTCATGTTCTTTGAACTCATATACGCCGAGTCAGATGCGGCGCCGGCAGCCATTCGTGAGGCCGCGATCGCAAAGCGCCTGGAGTATACGCCGCACCTGACAGCGGCTTTTCTGGGATTTCGTCACTGCCAGAAAGACGATCCCTTGAGCCGTCTTATGGACAAGGTGGACGACTGGGAGCGCGAATTCGACGAACGCGCCGGACGGGAGCCTCCGCGAAGACCCGATAAGGTTCAGAAAGCAGGGCATAAATCCATGCCCGCAAATGCGCGGGATGTCCGTCTGGCAGAGCGTTGGGTGCGTGCCGGGCATGCCTACCATCTGATCCGCTATGGCGAAGCCGACGGAAATTCAAAGCCCATCATCGCGACGGATGCGATGGTCCAGCTTCTCGAACGGGTCGGCGGCCTGATTCTCGACCGCCAGGTCGACATGGCGGTGGAAGCTGCGGAAGCTGAGGATGCGCGCGGGGTAGCTCCATGACAGCAAATCGCGGCACGACGATATTCCTGTCCTTCAGGCGCGGTGTGTTAGATCATGCACCACCCGGTTTCGATTCTGAATTTGAAGCTTACTTCGAAATACTAGAATACTTGCTTCCCAATATTGGGAAGCGAGAAAAAATAGTCTGCGAATCTGCAGGCCGATTTTGTATACAAGAAACATTTTTGGAAAAGAAAAATTTTCAAAGAAACATAGATAGGTGCAGGGAATTGAATAAAGAGCCTGTTTTTGAGATTCTTATATTTGATTTTCGAAAATATTTATCCAATCCAGATATCGATAAAGATTTTGAAATCGATTTATCAGGCGCGCGTGTTTCAAGTTATTTGAGGCGGGAGGAAGGTCGAAAATTAAAGGTAATAAGAGAAACTTTTCGAAGTTTATATCCACGCAGGAAGTCTAAGGAGATTGTTTTATTCGATTACTTTAGCAATCAATATGCGGTATCTGGGGATGACGTCTCAGGCTTGCTGAGCGATGATCCTAGCATAACACTCAGAGAAATCAGTGCGCGAACAAAAACGGCAGAAGACTTCGCGGAATTAGATGATTCACGCCATCATCGTGAACTTCATTCTATTGCTGACGATGAAATAAAGAGACAAAAGATCGTAAATCTCCAATCCTATAGAGAAACGAGGAGTAGGCGAGAAAACACACATAAGAATCCAATAAATTCTACAGCATTGGACGAAATACTAAGTGATACATAAAGTATCCTGTACAACACCAATCAACGGCGAACTTGTACTAGGCTTTGAATCAGCCCCGGCCAGTTGATTTTGAAAAGAAGCGCAGCGCTGTAACCGCGCCGCCGAGCACCGACCCAATCCCCCCAAGCACCATGAACAGAGGATTTGCCGTCTGCGCAAAGGTAATCGCCTGGCGCAAGGTCGAGACCTGAACCGTGACGCGGTCACTATAGGAACTCACGGGTTGGAGCGAACCGGTGGCCGACATCATGTAAACATCAATCACCAGGGTGTGCTCACCGCTTGCCAGCGGCATAACGGTCCAGCGCCAGACATTTGGGGATGCCGGAGACAGTGACTGGTTTTCCGGGCTGAGGAGCGACACCTCAAAAGCGGTGCCGCCATTCAAGCGCGCCTGGATGTCACCGCTGAGCTCGATTTGTGCCTCGACAATCTCTCCCGTGCCCGGCAGGGCGCCAGAAGCGCTTTGTGACCCTGTCGCGTCTATGGAAAGGGTCACTTCGAACGGTTGTCCAAACCGCGCTTCGCGGGGTGTTTCGTGCGCGATCGGGATCATTTGGCCCCCTGCCGCCGCCGTCTGGCCCGGCGCGGAGGCGTCCAGACTGGGAGGCGCAGCCTCAACGCCAAAGACATCACCCAGACCCATACCGGGCTCATTTGCCGGTCGCGGCAGGACGAGGGCGATGTTGCGCTCAGGCGCTTCGGCCTGCGCGGCCTCGACAACCATGCGTTCCTGGGGCGCAGTCCAGGCCAGGAGGCCAAGCCCGGCGGCTGCCAGACCGACGAGCACAAGGATCAGTCCAATGAAACGTAGCATCAGGGCGCCCTCCAAAGCGTTCTGGTCAGCCTATAGCAGCATGGCATTCGGGCCGAAATAGGAGCGCCATGTTCATCGCCCGGTCAGGCGCGCGCCGCGAGATAAAATGCGATGGCCGCCGCATTTGAGACGTTCAGGCTCTCCATGTCCCCGCCCATGGGAATACGCGCAAGCTGGGAGCATGCTTTCGCCACGCCGGAGCGCAAACCCGCGCCCTCTGCACCGAGCACAATGGCGCACGGGCCTACATCGCTGAGAACGGTCTCCAGGGAGTCCGCGGCTTCGCCGGCGAGCCCAATTGTGGTGAAGCCAGCCTCCCCAAGCGTTTCCAATGCCCTGGAGATGTTGACCACCCGGCACTCAGCCACCTGTTCGATCCCTCCGGTGGCGGACTTCGCGACGATCCCTGTGATCGGGGGGCTATGGCGCGTTTGCAGGATCAGGCCGTCAAACGCGAAGGCTGCGGCGGAGCGAAAGATCGCCCCGAGATTGTGAGGGTCTGCCAATTGATCGAGCACAGCGATGCGGCGTGCCCCCCGGGTGATCAGGTCTTCGAGTGCGATCGGGGGAAGGGGCTCTGTATAGAGCGCCACACCCTGGTGAACCGCGCCCGGCGGCAGCAGTCTGTCAATATCCTTCGGCGCTGTGATCTCCGCGTCCGACAGGTCCATGCGCCGGGCTGCGTTTTCGGTCGCCACGATGCGCAGACGCGTCCGCGCCGGGTTTTTCAGTGCCGCATCCACGGCGTGGCTGCCCCAAAGCCAGAGGGGGCCATCTTCCGGTGCTGCCTTTTGTTTTCGCCCGCCATGCCCGGGGCGGTTGCGTCCTGATTTCGACATGCCTATAAGACGCGCTCCAACGCTTCGGGGTGGCCTCTAAAGGGCTGCGTTTAGGCGCTGGCCGACGGCAAGGCAATCGCCGATGCCGAGGCACCTCATGGAGGGGTGGCCGAGTGGTTAAAGGCAGCAGACTGTAAATCTGCCCGCATAGCGTACACAGGTTCGAATCCTGTCCCCTCCACCACAATCCTCAATGAACACATCACCCGTGCGGTGCTGATGCGCACCCGGGCTGCAGGCTTGGTGCTACTTGCCCGGGATGCCCTGGTCCATGCTTTTGGCGGGTTCGCTGCAGGGATCGCCGACAACTTTTGCCGGCACGCCGGCCACTGTGCATTGCGGGGCAACGTCTTTGAGCACGACAGACCCGGCCGCCACCTTGGCTTCGTCGCCAATTGTGATGTTGCCAAGGATCTTGGCGCCCACAGAGACCAGCACGCCGCGGCCAATCTTCGGGTGACGGTCACCGATCTCCTTTCCGGTTCCGCCCAGGGTGACTCCCTGCAGGATCGAGCAGCCATCGCCGACGACCGCCGTCTCACCAATCGTGATACCGCTCGCATGGTCGAGCATGATGGATGTGCCCATTCGCGTGGCGGGATGGATATCTACGCCAAACAGCTCGCTGGCACGCGACTGGAAGTAAAATGCCAGGGTTTCACGGCCTTCACCCCAGAGGCGGTGGGCAATGCGATGGGTTTGCAGGGCAAGGTAGCCCTTGAAGAACAAGAAGGGTTGGAGCAGTCCGCGGCAGGCAGGATCCCGGTCGAGCACAGCCCACATGTCTGCTTCGGCTGCATCAACGAGGCCCGGATCGCCGTCATAGGCGCGCTCAAAAATGCGCCGTACCTGCAGCGCGCCCATTTCGGGCCCGGAAAGCTTTTCGGCCAGGTGATAGGACATGGCCTGGCAAAGACTGTCATGGCTGAGGATTGCCGCATTGATGTAGCTGGCCAGCGTGGGTTCTTCCGCCGCCGCTGCGGCCCCTTCGAACTGTAGCCGCGTCCATGCGGGGGGCCGGGCGCCGGTGTCTGGATTCTCGCTCATGGCCATCTCCTCGCCACTTATGCTCCATAACTGGTCAGCCGGGTCCGGACTGACAACCCCGCCAAAGGATTTCTGACATTTAAGAAAGGTTGAAGATTCCTATTGACTACAACTGTAGTCGAATATACGTCGACATGTGTAGTCAACCACATGAAGGGGGACATCCATGCAAGTGACCGATGCAGAACTGGCTGTCATGCGCATTATCTGGGCACGGCCCGGCCTATCCGCAGCAGATATCCACACCGCACTGGAAGGAGACCAGGATTGGTCTCGACAAACTGTGAAAACGCTTCTGGCGCGCCTGACCGAAAAGGGAGCGCTGAAAGCCGAGGCCGAGGGGCGAAAGTTCCTTTACACAGCGCTGCTTGACCAAGCCGATTATGAGGCCAGCGCAACCCAGCGATTTGTGGACAAGGTCTATCGCGGCCGGGCAGCGCCGCTTGTGGCCCATCTGGCCGACAGCAAAGGCCTCACAGAAGACGATATCGCAGAACTAGAATCCCTCATCGAGAGGCTGAAATCATGATTGTTACGTATCTCTCAGTCGCCTTGCTGATTGGGCTCGTTCTGCTGGCGAGACGCCCGTTTGCAAGGACATTCGGAGCGAAAGCAGCCTATGCCCTCTGGGCGCTGCCGCTGGCACGGCTGGTTATGCCGCCGGTTCCGAGCTGGATGTCACCCATGGGCTGGTTCTCCAGTTCACCTTCGCCGGTCCCGTCATCGGTCGCGCCTGAGGCCGCTGTGCCCGGCATTGCCCCCGCTCCGAGCCTGAAATCCGACCTGATCGCATTTGTTCCTGAACCGGGTGCTGCGCCAGCGGCCCTTCCGGCGCCATCGGCAGAGATTGCACCTGTTCCTATCGCGCAGACCAGCATCGAAACATCCGCTCCCGTGTGGACGCTGCCGGATTTGGGGCAGATCGCCCTGGCACTGGTAGCGCTATCGATTGCCGGTGCGGCCTGCCTGGTCCTGCGCCAACTCCATGCCCAATGGCAGTTTGCCAGGCTGATCAAAGACGACTCGGCGGCGCCGAGTGAAGCGCTCAGGGTAATTGCCACAGACGTGTTTGCCACTGTGGGCCTCAAGCGCCCGGTGCCAGTTCGGTCGAGCTTCCTGTGCGGTGCGCCCTTGGTCACGGGTGTCCTGCGTCCCGTCATCCTTGTGCCGGCATGGTTTGAGCTGGACTATACATCTGAAGAGCAGCGCATTGCGATCACCCATGAGGCAATGCACGTCAAACGCGGCGACCTCTGGGCGCTGCAGGCCGCCCACTTTGTTGCGGCGATCCAGTGGCTTAACCCATTGGCATGGCGCGCGCTGGACGCATTCCGGGCCGACCAGGAAGCCGCCTGCGATGCCGACGTGCTGGCCCTCAAGACCACGAGCCCACGTTCCTATGGCGCAACCTTGCTCAAGGCGATCCGCCTCTCGCGTCCTGGCAGCTCGCCCGCTTTTGCGGCCGCACTGCCCCTTAATCACTCAATCAAGGAACGGTTTGCCATGCTGCAGTCTGAAAGTCCGACCCCGCCCAAGAAGCGCCTTGCGCTCGGCTTGTCCCTTACGGTTGGGGCGGCGGCCCTTCTGGCCACGGCCACGGCGCAGGAATCCGAGCTCAAGGGCGGCGAGGAGGCGACAGAGCGGTCCGTGACCCGCGTGATTGTTAAATCCCAGCGCAATGGGCGCGAATTGGTCATCCTGACCGATCCCATGGCCGATGTGGAAGCCCAGTTGGACAAGCTCGACGAAATTCGCTGGCCGGAGCCCCCCACACCGCCAACACCTCCGCCGCCGCCAGAGCCACCCGTAATGGACCTGTCTTTCCTTGACGATCTGGCGGAGCTTGAGAAACTCAGCGAGTTGGAAAGCCTCAAATCCCTGGCAGATATCGTCACCCTGGCCGTCGATGGCTCATCCCTCAGCATCCATGGCGGCGAAGCGGTGATCGTGTCGCGCGACGGGGAAACACTGACCTTCGCGCTCAATGAAGCGGAAATCGAAGCGCTTGCCGATGAAGTTGAAGCCCGCGCCGAGCGTTTTGAAGCGCAGATGGAGCAATGGGCCGAAGCCTTCGAAGCCGAATTCGAGACGTCTTTTGAAGTCGATATGGAAGCTTTCGAAGCGGAAGTGGAAAAGATCAGTCTCCACGTCGAGTCGATCACGGACTCACCAGAGTTCGAGGCCCTTGTGGAACGCGGCGCGAAGTCGATCGAGGATCTTCACGAAGCCTGCGACGACGAAGATATGTCCGAGGTCGATGTGGCGATCGTCACAAGTTCCGCCGGCGATAAGGCAATCTGCATCGATGACGAGGCCGACCGCGCCGCTGTAAAGTCCGCAATCATGGCGGACCCAAACCTGACGGACGCCGAGAAGCAGCGTTTCCTCGAAGGCCATGGCGACCACGTGCATGTTCACATGTCCCAGAGCGATAACAGCTTCACCTTCCATTATACGGATCGCTCGGACGGTGCGCACGAGGAGAAAGATACGGCGGAGGACTGAAACGCCTGATACCCCTGCAGGATCATGTTTTCTGCCGCGCCCGCCCCTTCGCTCCTGGGGGTGGGCGCTTTTTCTTTATGGTGGCCGGGTGCGCCGGCGCATGAGAGGCCGAGGGGAATACGCCTTCGCCCTTCGCGCGAACTCGGTTCCCGGTGTTGGAGAATCCCCGTGAGCGTATTGCCTGCCGGCGGTACGCTTAACCATGATGGGTCAGGCGAAGACGTTTCCGCACCCGGCCCGGGTCAAGGACCGCTGGGGAATGCAATGAAATACTTGGCTTTTTTAGCGTCAGCACTCGCAACTATTACAGTTCCGGGCACCGCGCTCGCCGACGGGTTGCCCATGGCGCCGGGTCTTTGGAAGTCAACATCAACGGTCACCGTCAGCATAAATTCCGTTGAACCGGCCGCGTTGGCAGCCCAACCTGAAACCCGGATAAGCGAAGCATGTATCCCCCAAAGCGCGAAAGTTCTCGATGCGCGTCGGCTCGCTGGCCCGGGGTGTGAGCCATCGGACGTAACCCGTTCCGGCGACGATATGAGTTTTGTTCTGGTCTGCCAGCGTGCAGATATCACGCTCTATGGCAGCATGACGGCATCGGCCCTTGCCGAAGGCACTCAAACCCACGCCCAGATGGTGTTAACGGGCCGCAACGCCGACGGCAACGAGATGCAAATCCAGGCCGACATGGTCAGCGAACGCCTCGGCCCCTGCCGCAACGAAACTCCCTTGCCCTAACCGAACCGCGCCCCGCCCGAGCTGGAGCCGTCTAAGAACAAGACCTGAAAAATTGGTGGGCCCGGCAGGACTTGAACCCGCGACCAAACCGTTATGAGCGGTCCGCTCTAACCACCTGAGCTACAGGCCCTTTGACGTGCGCGTCTGCGAACGCCAAGGCGCCTTCATGCCCCGGCCTTGATTGCGCCGCAATGGTTTCGGTACGCTCTACGACAGATTTTTGGAGAATTTCCCATGCAGACCTCGATCCAACCCTTGAGCCTGGCACGCCGTGTTGGCGCCGCTGCAACCCTCCTTGCGCTTTGTTCGCCCGTGGCCTGTGCCCAGGTGCCGAGCCCAACCACAGCGCCCGGAGCGCTCAGCCCCATTGCCCACCCAAACTCGATCCAGCCTGAAACAACCCTCGCCATCTCCGCAACCGGTGATGTGATGGTTGAGCCCGATATCGCCTTCATCTCCTTGGGTGTCCAAAGCGAAGCGCGGACCGCTGAGGCGGCCATGGCAGACAATCGCCAGGCCATGAACGCGGTCTTCGAGGCCTTGCGCGCAGCAGGCCTCAGCGACCGCGATATGCAAACGTCAAACTTCTCCCTTCAGCCCGTTTATGACTGGATCGAGCGGGACGATGGCCGGGGCAATGAGCGCGTTTTACGCGGCTACAGCGTCTCCAATCAACTGACGGCGAAGGTCGATGACCTTGAGCGCCTCGGCGCAACGCTTGATGCCGTTGTCACGTCCGGCGGCAACACGTTCAACGGCATTCGCTTCGCGCTGGAGGACGATTCCGGCGCCCGCGATGAGGCGCGCCGGCTGGCCATGGAGACAGCGATTGCGCGCGCAGACCTGTATGCCAGCGCCGCCGGATATCGTGTGGCGCGTATTGTGACGATCAGCGAGTACGAAACCCGCCAGGGGCCGCAACCGATGCTAGAGATGGCCCGTGCCAGCGCCATGGCCATGGACGTTTCGACGCCGGTTTCGGGCGGCGAAGTCGGTTATTCGGTTCAGGTGAACGTGACGTTTGAGCTTGTACAGTGACAGCGATGAAAGGATTTGTAGCGGGCATTGCGCTGACCATGATGGCTGCGTGCGCATCGCTTCCCGCCACCGCGCCTGCAGAAGACGCCGCGGCCATTAAAGCAGTGCTCTCGGACCAGCAAGCAGCGTGGAATCGCGGTGATATCGACGCCTTCATGGCGGGGTATCGCCCAGGCGACGACCTGCGCTTCGCGTCGGGCGGAACCGTCACGCGGGGCTGGCAATCGACGCTTGAGCGCTACAAAGGGCGATACACCAACCGCGCCATTATGGGCGAGCTGACATTTTCGGATCTGGAGGTCGACCAGGTCTCGCCTGACGCGGCGGTTGTGCACGGGGCCTGGGCCCTGAAACGCGAAAGCGATGCGCCGTCGGGCCTCTTCACGCTGGTCTTGCGAAAGTCACCGACTGGCGCCTGGCAGATTGTCAGTGACACGACCACATCTGCCGATTGATCGACCTTGTGAACCCGTCGTAGAACTGGGCGCAGCAGTAGAGTCAGGGGATCAGCATGAGCGATACGACAACGGCGATTGACGCGCCGGCGGGGCCCTTGCGCAGCGCGGTCGAGAGCGGCTGGTTCCTCAACTTCATTACCGCTTTGATCGTAATCAATGCCATCATATTGGGCGTTCTGACGTTCGATATACCGCCCGAAATCGAGCGAGTTTTGCGTCTGATCGATGCGTCGATCACCTGGATATTTGCCGCAGAGATCCTGTTGAAACTGGCCGTCTACCGGCTCGATTTCTTTAAATCCGGCTGGAATTGGTTCGATTTCCTTGTGGTTGGCGTCTCTCTGGCGCCGGGCGGGGAGGGCCTCAGCGTGTTGCGTGCGCTACGTGTCTTGCGCGTCCTGCGTCTGCTCCATGTCGTGCCAATGATGCGACGCATCACGGAGGCGCTCCTCAAGGCGCTGCCGGGCATGGGGGCCATCCTGGCTGTTCTGGGGCTCATTACCTATGTGGCCGCCGTGATGGCGACCAACATGTTCGGCGATACGGACACGCCTGAAGTTAAACAACTGTTCGGCGACCTTCCAAGCTCTGCGTTTTCGCTGTTCCAGGTGATGACCATGGATGGTTGGCGATTCGAGGTCGTCCAGAAGGTCATCGATGACGGCCATCCCTATGCCTGGGCATTCTTCCTGATCTTCATCTTCCTTGCGAGCTTTGCCGTGCTCAACTTGTTCATCGCCCTGATCGTGGAAGCCCTCCAGGCCGAGCAGGAAGCGCTGCAGGAAGAGACCATGGACATGATCGAGGAGGAACAGGAAGAAGCCCACGAAGAACGCGAGGAAATACTGGCTCTTCTGGCCGAACTACGCGACGAAATCCGAGAGCTGAAAGCGGCGCGGACCTAACGCCTGATTTGAAGAGGTCCGCGTTCCGGATAGTCAGCGATCGGGGACCTATACTGGCGGATAAGGAAACACGCTCGTCGTGGCGCCGAGGTCGAAGAAGTCGTTCTCCATAGCGGGCAGGGCGTGATCGAGCAGGGTTTCGGGGCTCCATCCTTCCATGCGCGAGACCGACTTCACGGGGCGTGGCTGGTCGAACAGGACAACTTCGTTGCCGCGCACGCTGAATATCTGGCCGGACACATGCTTGGCCTTGTCCGCACACAGTGCCACGGCAAGCTGGGCGACCTGGTCGGCGCGCATCCCCTCCTGCATCCGCTTGACGCGCTCGGCACCGGCCTCGTCCTTGACCGGGATCGAGGCGATCATCCGAGTCCAGGCGAATGGGGCGATGACGTTGGAGCGAACGGCTTTGCGCGCGCCTTCCATCGCTACAATACGCGAGAGGCCGACAATGCCCATCTTTGCGGCGGCATAGTTGGCTTGGCCGATATTGCCGATCAGACCGGATGTGGAGGTGAACAGGACAAACGCGCCGTCTTCCTGTTCCCGGAACAACTCAACGGCGGCTCGCGTGACGTTGAACGAGCCATGGAGGTGCACGTCGATGACGGCTTTCCAATCATCCTCGCTCATCTTGTGGAACATGGTATCGCGCAGGATGCCAGCGGGGTTCATAATGGCGTGCAGCCCCCCAAACGTGTCCTTGGCCTGCTCGATCATTGTGGCGACGGCGGCGTAATCGGTTACGCTTTCTGGATTGGAGGCCGCCTGGCCACCCGCTGCACGGATTTCCTGGGCGACCTGTTCGGCCGGGCCAGCATCGCCTTCATCCCCGCCTGTGAGGCCTCCCCCGAGATCGTTAACCACCACATTTGCGCCTTCGCGCGCGGCCAGCAGGGCGCACTCCTTGCCGATGCCGTTGCCGCCGCCGGTGACCAGCACTGTTTTGCCGTCGAGAAGTCCCATGTTGCGCTCCCATTTGTTTCCTTCGCCAGAGAGTACCCGAGTTGAATACGAAAAAAAGCGCCGCCCTAGGGGAAGGGCGGCGTGAAGTCGACCGGCAGGGGCATCCGGCCTGGCTTGGAGGGCAGACGTTTTGTTAAACGGCGCGGCGGTAGCGCGGGTTCACGCTGTCGTCGAGGCGCGGCACGATTCCGGTCAGACGCTTGATGATGACTTCCAAAGTCTGGAAGAACCGCACGCGCTCCAGAGCTGGATTCAGATAGTTGGTCATCACGCAGTAGTGAGTGTCCTTGCCCTTGCGATGGTGGGCAGCATGATGGGCGAAGCTCTGGGCGAGACCGGTCTTCTGTACAGCGGTGATCAGGTGCCCGTTTTCTTTCGGGCTGCGGTGGGCGGCGCGGTGGAACTCATTGGCGAACATGCCGAAGGCGACGGCCGATCCGGTAAACAGGTTGAGCCAGCCCAATGCCCAGAATGCCGCGAAAAAGGCGGCTCCGATGAAGAACACCTCTCGGTTTCGCTTCAGGAAAGAGCCATTCAAGAAGGCGCGGGGGCGGTGGTGGTGCTCCTGGTTTGCACGGATCGTGGCCCCGAGGATTGGCCATTTCGGGTTGCCATACCGGTCTTCAAACCAATGGAAGACGCCCGAAACGAAGTCGGCGAGCATGAGCCCTCCAAGGATCTTTCCAGCGCCTTTTAAAAGGGCGAGGGCAAGCGTAATCGGCATTTGAACACTCCATGATGCCTTTTGCAGAGAATTGACAGCTTAAAGTGAGCATATGATCACTATTTGTGGCCAAAATGCGGCAAGTGAGCATTTGATCATTTGTGTCGGGCTTGGCTGACGTCGCGGCGGCTCGTTATGGTCGTGCAAAATGAAATGGAGGAACGCGCCATGGACGGAGTTCAAGCATTCGAAGACAAGGCGGACATTACCCCGTGGCTCGGCGGGCGATCCTTTGCCGATGCGAGAGATGAATTTGACCGCGAAGGCTATCTGATCTTCAGGAATGTCCTGCCCGGAGAGACCCTCGAGGCCATTCGCCAGGCGCTCGCGCCCCACTTCGAACAGGATCTCACCGGTCGCAACGATTTCGAGGGGCTGAAGTCCAATCGCATCTATGGCCTGCTCGCCAAAGGGGACGTGTTCTCTGCCCTGGTCACCCATCCCCTGGCGCTGGCTTTCGCCGAAGCAGACCTCGGCCCCTCATGTCTTTTGTCTGCCTGCCTCGCGATCAAGCTGCATCCCGGAGAGACCGTGCAGCCGTGGCACTATGATGACAGCCATTGTCAGCTCCCCTGGCCGCGTCGCGCCTATGGGCTCAGCGCCTTCTGGGCGATCGATGACACCACGGCGGAAAACGGCGCCACAGAAGTGATGCCCGGCAGCCACCTTTGGGACAATGGCGAACGGCTGACCGGAACCTCGTCCGCCGACAGTTTCACCGATACGCAGGTGCGCGATGTGGATGACGATCCGGGGTTCCAGCCCGACGCGGTCAAGCTCACCATGCCTGCCGGATCCCTGGCCATTGCCAAGGGTACGCTCTGGCATCGCGGCGGGGCGAACCGGTCTGGTGCACCGCGCACGATCATTACGCCGCAATACTGTTCGGGCTTCATGCGCCAGTTGGAAAATATGGTCCTGGCCGTGCCGCCGGACGTCGCCAGAACGCTGCCAAAGCGGGCACAGGAGCTGATCGGCTATTCCATCCATCCGCCCTTCATGGGCTATGTCGACGGGATGC
>JBCBGZ010000058.1:0-17367 GCA_038526245.1 Pseudomonadota bacterium | reverse complement strand
CCAATGCTGCATAGAGTAAGGCGAGGTCCTGGGCCGAGAGCCCTGCTCCACCCAGGGCGATTGCGAGCCCCGCTTCGGTTTCCGCTCCGCCGTTCAGCTGCGGATGGGCCCCGGACAGGGAGAGGTTTGCCGAAAACCTGGCTGGGCCTACCTCCGCGAGAGCAAGCACCGCCGGCACATTCAACGAATGCTGCAAAGCCTCCGCAATCGTCACGTCACCTCGGAACGACCGGTCAAAATTCTCCGGCTGGTAAGCCGCGAAGCGCTTTGGCAGGTCTGATATAACAGTTCCGGGCGCGGCTATCCCGTCATCAAACGCCATCGCATAGATGAAGGGTTTCAGCGTAGATCCGGGAGAACGCGGCTGGGCCGTCAGATCCATCCACCCTCCGGGTCTTCGCCGGTTTGCAGAACCAACAAGCGCGCGAATGCAGCGGCTTGGCGTGTGCACAACCAGCGCGGACATCTGCACATCGGCTGGAAGAGCGCTGGTCCGCGCGGCCAGCAAAGATTCGAGCTCTAATTGGAGCGGGCCGTCGAGACTGGCGCGAACATCAAAACCCCCAGCCTGGCCGATGCGCCGCGCCGTTGCGGCGGCATGCCAGGCGTGGCTCGGAAAGTGGTGTCGTATCTCCGGCAGCGCCGCGGACCGCACCTCATCAGCCCTTTGAGCGGTGAGCACGCCAAAGCCCTCCAGTTTCGCCGCGATCACCGCCCGGCCGGCTTTTGCGCCATCGGGTTGCCGGTCCGGTCGGCGACGCTCCGGGCTTTGGGGCAGCGCAATCAACAGCGCGATTTCGTCATCGCCAAGCCTGTCCGGACCATGACCAAAATAGCTCCAGCTCGCCGCGCGCACACCTTCCAGATTGCCGCCATAGGGCGCCAGCGTCAGATAAAGCTCAAGGATCTCGTCCTTTGAGAGACGCGCCTCAATCTGATGGGCGCGCACCATCTCAATCAGCTTCGAGCCGATCGTGCGCGGGCGAGGCTCCAAAAGCCGGGCGGTCTGCATGGTAATCGTAGAACCACCGGAGACAACTCGCCCTGCATTGGCGCTTGTCAAAGCCGCCCGGACCATTGCGATCCAGTCTACGCCAGAATGGGCATAAAAGCGCTTGTCTTCGACAGCGAGCAGTGCCTCGACGAAGACCGGATCGACCTCATCGAGATCGGCCGGCAATCGCCAGCGTCCCTCAGCTGTCGGGAAGGCTCGAAGGGGCCTACCATCACGATCTGTGACCCATTGGCTGAGGTGTTCGCCGCGCTCCAGCGGCGGCGGGAACACTCGATCTAACGCCAGAACGCTGAACACGATCGCCAGGACAACCCAGCCGACACGACGCCAGCGCACGCCCGAGAGACGCCCGCGAAACCGCTGCGCCCAGCTCGTCATGTTACTGACCGCCGCCGGGTCCGCCGCTGACTGCATTGACGCTAAGCGCACTGGCGCGCGAACGCGCCTGAACCAGCGGGCGGTACATGTCTTCCGCAACAGCTCCGGGCACGGCGAACTGGCCCGGCGTCACGGCCCGTACCACATAGGCCAGTGTGCGATTCTGGGAACGCACATCGATTGCGGCGACAAACCTGTCATCACGGGCTTCGGCAGTCTTTGGCTGGGCAATTGCGCCAATCCAGGCAAAAGCGCCGTCATCGGTGCCCTCCCGGCGGCCATCGGCCGGACGAAGGATTGTTTCGATTTCGAAGCCGGCCGGCAACAAGTCCGCCACGATAAGCGGATTGGTGCGCCGCTCACCCGGATCAAGGGTTATCACAGTGACAATCTGATCACCCTGGTCAACATTGCCGAGGTCTACGGCGCGGCCCCGAAGGTCGAAGTACCGTTTGGTGATGTCCAGTCGGGACGAGATCGGCGGTGGGGCTTCCACGGGGCTGCCGGTCACAAACACCGTGCGATACACCGGTGCATCGCCTTCATAGGTGAAGGTCACATCAGGCGAAATCTGGCTTTCCGCGATCCGGTAGCGCCGATCATTGTCATTGCCGCGCCCCAGCCCCTCGACTTTCATCCGAAAGGCGTCAGCATCGCCGCCCGTCAGCGCGTTTACGGCCAGCAAGAGAAAGGCTTTCTCCTGTGTCGTAAGCTCGCTGGGGTCAGGGATATCACTGCCGAGCCGTTCCGCCAGGCGCTCCACCACGCTCTCCAACTCTGCCTCATGGGCAAGCGCAAGGATTGCAGCGATATCGCGCAGGGGCGTCTGATAGTAGTCGCCGTCATTGTCATAGCCGAGCCCCGCCTCTGCTGCCGCGAACGCATTGAGCGCGCGGGACCGGTCGCCCATCAGAGCCAGGGCCGCGCCGAGTTGCGCCTGGGCGAGCGGGCTTTCCATGTCGTCGAGTTCACGATCATGAAGGTAGCGCAGTCTGGAGACGTCGGCCTGACCGGACTGGGCCAGCACGTAAAGCGCATAGGGTGCAGAACGGTCCATCAACTTGGCTTGGGTATCATTGTGCCAACGGCTTTCCCAAACATCCGTGTCATAGCCATAGACGCGCCATGCATCACCCGAAGCAATGGTTTGAAGGGCATCTGAAGCCCGGTCGAGAGCTTCGTTTGGCACGGAATATCCGGCCGCCTTGGCGCGATAGAGGAAGTCCGTGGTGTAAGCGCCAAGCCAAGGCGATGCGCTGCGGTCTCCCTCGCGCCAGAGACCAAAGGCCCCGTCAGCCGATTGTCGGTTCAACACGCGATTGATCGCGGCCTGCACTTCCGTGCGCGCTTCAGCAGCGTCTCCGTCGGCTCCAAGCGCAACAAGCTGCTCAGCATAGATCAACGGCATGGCCCGGCTGATCGTCTGCTCCGTGCAGCCATAGGGATAGCGCGCCAGCGACGCATAGAGGGCGTTCTCATCCACCGGCAGGCTTGAGTAGCTGACCACGACATCCACGGAGCCTGGAACAAGGCCATCAACCATGTCCCGGGACAGGGCAAACGTCTCGCCCGACGACATCAGTTCGGAATCAATTCGAGTGATCGGCAAGTAAGGGGACCGCGTCTGGATTTGGTACTCGCGATCTGCGCCGAAATTGTCTGGCCCATTCACGGCCAGACGCAGGCGCGAAATGCCCTCATCGCCCGCCGAAATCCGCACCGGGACATCCGCACGCTGGCCCTGGGGAAGTGTGCGCGAGATGTTACCATCGAGGGGTGTGACGTTGCCTGCACCCGTGACATTGGCCACGAACTCACCAGTAGACAGCTCCACATTGTCCAGGCTGGCGGTCACAACAGCCTCATCTCCTGGCGCAAGAAAGCGCGGGAGTATCAGTTCCGCAGGCGCAGGATCTCGCACAGTGATCGGCCGGGATGCTGATCCGAGGCCTTCTTCAGACCAGGCCACGGCCATCAGACGGAGCTCGCCGTTGAAGTCGGGCACATCAAACCGGACCTTTGCCGATCCGGAGCGCCCCACATCCACGATCCCGCTGAACAGGGCCACACTCTTGGTCGGGACAACGGACAAGCCCTCGCCGCCCAATTGGTCACCGCCAGAGCGGACTTCAGCAGGCAGTCCAAGATTAGGGTCCAGGAGGCGTCCGTAATCGTCATAGAGCGACACGCCGAGCGCCTTCTTCCCAAAGAAGTAAGAAACAGGATCGGGACTCTGGAACTTGGTCAGTTGCAAGATGCCTTCATCTACCGCCGCCAGCGTCAGGAAAACCGGTTGGCGGGGGCCGCCTGTGATCTCCACCTCGATCAGCTGTTCGCGATCCGGGCGCACGACGTCAGGCGCATTAATCGCCAGGTCAAATGTACGCTCGCCCATATCCACGGGGGCATAAACGACGCCCACAGCTCGTCGGGGTTTGGCGTCCAGAACAGGATCGCGCGCCGTAAACACGCTCACCATGACATAAGCACCCTCGCCCCAGTCCTCGCTCACCGGCAGGGTCACGCGAGTGCCCTCTGCCGTTACCGGACGGGTTTCAACCGTCAGGATGCGGTCTGTGGCAACGACGATCTGCGCTTCACCATCATAGGGGGGCACGATCACGAATTCTGCATTGCGACCGGGCAGGACAGAATCATCGACCATCGAGACTTCGACCCGGTCTGGCGCTTCAACGCCGTCATCGGACACGCTGCCGCCCCATCCAACATAAAATGCCTTGGATGCCTCTGCGCCCGCCGGTCCATCGAGCATGAGCTCGTAGGATCCCCAATCCAGATCCGTGACGGTGATCTCGCCCGTGGCTCCCTGGGCCGTCGACAGGATTCCTTCGCGCACTTCATCGACCGTGCGCGACCGGCGCCAGCGCCAGCGCTCGCCATCGCGATACCAGTCGTAATGGTAGTTGATCGACAGAAGCTTCCAGGACAATTCCGTGCCAGCAAGTCCACCATCAGCCCCCACGGCTGCAATCTCGAAGCTGACCGGCTCACCTTGCGGAGCGCGGCGCTCAAAGCCAGGTTTGATGCCCAGGTAGAGCTGCGACGGGCGGTAAGGAATACGGACGCTTTCGCTCACGGCGCGGCCACCGGGCTCTTCGACATCCACGACCGTATTGAGGCGAAGCGGAAAGCTGCTGGACTGGCCACGCCGACGCGGCTCCAGAACGAGCGTGGCAACGCCGGCACCATCGGTCACTGTATTACCAAGCTCGATCAGTTCTTCACGGAACTGTTCGTCATGGCGTCCAAAGCTGAAACCATCCAAGCCTTCGAACGGGCTCGGGTCGCGTTGCACGCGTGCACGCGCTGCAACCTCAAGCCCAGCCCCCGGCGCACCGTAGAGAAACCGCGCATTGACCTGGACGTCACGCGTCGTGCCGGCCCGGATGGGTGTGTCCTCGTCGGTCTCCAACTCAACGGCAATCCGCTGGGGTACAAAGTCCTCGACCGACCAGCTGACTTCGCCCGCACGGCCAGAGCCGTCCATCTCCAACACGGCACGCCAGACACCGCGGGCGGCGTCGCGTGACATGATGTAGTCCAGCGCCACAGCGCCGCCTTCGGCCTCCGTGAAACGTAGTTTTTGAGCCTCCAGGCCATTGGGCCGGTAAACAACCAACTGGCCGGAGCGGCCATCGATTGCGCGCGCGGCCCGGTCGCGCAGCAGAGAGGTGATAAAGACCGTCTCACCCGGTCGGTAGATCCCGCGATCTGTGTAAAGATAGGCGTCAACGGGGCCCGGTGTGGCGCGCCCACCCGTGCCCAGTTCGGACAGATCCACCGGTGCGCGGGTCAAGTCCAGCACAGCCAGATCGCCACGTGCACCATACGCCAGGACCAGTTTCGGCGCGGCATTGCCCGTTCCCGCGAGTATCGGCTTATCGAAGCTCACCCGTCCATCGGCGCCGGTGCGTTGCTCGGCCAGAACATCATTATTGTAGGCCACCAATTGAACGTTGGCGTCGACCACTTCCTGGCCATCGCGCAAGGATCGCAATGTAAGATCGAGACCATGTTCGCCGCGATAGGCCGTCAGAGCCAAGTCTGTCAGCATGATCCAGCGCTTGGCGGACGCCGGAGGTCCGGCATTGCTCGCCAAGTCTTTTGCGTCTTCAATTTCCACAAAGTATGCCCCTGGCTCCAGCGCCCCGATGACATCAGAGAGTGGGAAAACGGTGGTAACCGGCGCATTCTGCAGGGCGTCAACACGCATGGTGCCAGACCAGATCTCTTCGGCCACATCGCTGGCACGTCGGTCTCCATACAGATAGGTATAGCTGCCCTGCTGGGCGGTGGCGCCCTGGTCGATGGATTTGTCGTACAAAACCCTGTCGGGCACGTGGGATACGGTGATGTTCACCTGCTCCACATTCACCGTCTCGATTGGCAGACCATCTGCTTCCTCGCGTGGCAGGATCACACCAGCGCCACGGAAACCGACATATGGTGGGCGGTCGGCAAAATCGATCGGCACGTCTTCGGTGGTCTCAAGCGCACGACCATCAGCGGCGGGCAAGCCCGATTTCAGGATCGCTGTACGGCTGGTGCCGAACTCAAGTCCACCAACACACAGGTCGGATCCTTCCACGGAGAGCGCAGGCTGGAAGGCAGGGCGGAATTCAATGAAGGGGGAATAGTCTGTGTTGGCATCCAGAGGGCTTGAGAACACAAAGCACGCGACCGGCGTGTCTCCCGCCGTATTGATTCGATATCGGTAGTAGGTGAAGTCGACTTCATTCTCGGCTGCAATGCGTTGGCGTTCCCGCTCGCGGCGATTGGCAGCGTTCTGGTCTCGCCGGGAGCGTTCGACAACGTCGCCCTCGGTGTCCTCTATGGATGCGACATCCGCCGGTGTATCGGATCCTCCGCCGCTTCCGCACGCAGCGAGGAGCATAGCGGCTCCGATAGCGAAAATGCTCTTATGCCATAGCGGCTTACGCATTGGATGCCTCCTATCCAACCCCGACCACCGTTTAAGCATGAGTCATGATTGCGCGAAAGCCGCCTGAATTACGGCATGTCTGCGTCCATATGACGAAATCAGATTGAACGGCTCAGCTTACAATGCCGCCCTCGCCCTCATCGGTGGGCGTGTCGAGTTCAATCTGGAAAAATTCGCGCATCTGCTCGAGGGCATCATTCATATCCCGCGCGCGGCCGGATTGGACGAAAGCACGCGCATAGTGGCGCGCCAGATCCGCAAGAAACAGTCCGACTTCATCGGCCCCGTTAAAGAAGCCGGGATCCAGCATCACTTGCTGGCCGCCTTCCTCAAGGGGGAACGCCACCAGGAAGGGTTGCAGATTGTCGTCGTTTCGCATGGAATCTTTTGCTTTCTAAGCCGTCGAGCCGTTTCGCAAGCGGGTTTCGGCGCGCTCCACGATCGCCTCGATCCGATCTACCGCGGTCTCAATAATGGCCGTGGCTTTCGCTTCCACATCGCCTGCCGATGCCCCGGCATGGCCGCGGGCGGCATGCAATTCATCAAGCAGGGACAAGGCCGCCACCAACAATAGCCGATCTTCACCAACATCCCCGACGGCGGACGCAATCTTTCGCAGGCGCCCATCGAGCTCGCGTCCCAGATCAGACAGCCTCTGTTCCTGCCCCGGCGCACAGGCGACCGTGTAGGCGCGGCCGTAAACCTGAATATCTGCCTTCGCCACGCCCCGCTCCCGCCTAGTCTTCCCTGGAAAGTGCTGCGCGCACTTCCTCAATGGCAGACCCCAGCGCTTCCGACGCTTCGTCGGCAAGCCCTTGTAGCGCTGCTTCTCGTGCCACAGAGGCATCCAGCTCTTCCGAAAGCCTGTCGCGATCTAGCAGAAGCGCAAGGCGCTCGCGCTGCAGCGCACCCGGGTCTCCGGCACGCTCCATCAAGCTGTCGAGACTGCCTTCCAGCCGCTTTAGCGCTTTATCCAGTCGCGCTGCTGCCTCATCCATCCGAGTCATGGCAAAACCAGTAACGTTAGAAACTTCACCCGCCAAGTCGCTTGACGCTTGATAAAGCATGGCGCAATCGACCCACAAATACGAGGGAATCGGGATGTCAGTTACAAACCGCGATATGGCCAACGCCATCAGAGCGCTCTCCATGGATGCTGTGGAGCAGGCAAAATCAGGCCATGTGGGCGCGCCGCTTGGTCTAGCAGATGTCGCCACGGCGCTCTGGACGCGCCATTTGAAACACGACCCGAAAGCGCCTGACTGGGCCGATCGCGACCGGTTCGTGCTGTCGGTGGGCCATGGCTCGATGCTGCTTTATTCCCTGCTGCAATTGACCGGTTATGACAGCGTCAGCCGCGACGACATTCGCAATTTCCGCCAACTCGGCGCCAGCACGCCGGGTCACCCGGAAAACTTCGTCACGCCGGGCGTGGAAACGACGACAGGTCCTCTGGGCCAAGGCATCGCAACCGCCGTTGGCATGGCCATCGCCGAGCGCCATCTGAACGCCCGCTTTGGCGACGATCTCGTTGACCACCACACCTGGGTCATGGCGGGCGACGGCTGCCTCATGGAAGGCATTAGCCAGGAAGCGATCACGCTGGCCGGGCACCTAAAGCTGAACAAACTGATTGTCCTGTTTGACGACAATGCGGTGACCATCGATGGCGGTACGGACCTGTCGGACTCTACCGACCAGTGCGCACGATTTGACGCCTCGGGCTGGGTGACGCGCCGCATCGACGGCCATGACGAGGACGAGATCGAGGCCGCGCTAAGCTGGGCAAAGACCCAGGACCGGCCGGTCATGATCGCTTGTAAAACCCGGATTGGATACGGCGCGCCGACCATCGAAGGCACCGGAAAGGCCCATGGTGGCCCCTATGGCCCGGAGGAAATCGCGGGCATCCGCGAGAACATTGGCTGGCCCCATCCCCCGTTCGAAGTCCCCGGCGAGATTGAAGCTGCCTGGGCGGAAGCGGGTAAGCGTTGTGATAGCGAGCGCACAAGTTGGGGCCTCAGACTGAATGCATCAGGCCAAGCTGGGGCATTCCAAAGCGCGCTGGACGGTGTCCTTCCGGAAGATCTCACCGCTCAACTGGAGGCACATAAGACAAGCGTGATCGAGGGCGGCAAGGACGACGCCACCCGCAAATGGTCCGGCGCCGCACTTGAAGTCCTCACTAAAGCCATCCCGGAAATGGTGGGCGGCTCGGCCGACCTTTCGGGATCCAACAACACAAAGACCAGCGTTACCACGCCCATGACCCCGCAAGACTGGTCCGGACGCTACATCCACTACGGTGTGCGCGAACACGCCATGGCGGCGGCGATGAATGGCATGGCGCTCCATGGCGGCATCATCCCCTATTCCGGCACGTTCCTGATCTTCTCTGACTACTCCCGAGCAGCCATCCGTATTGGCGCGCTGATGGGGCTGCGGGTTGTTCACGTGATGACGCACGACTCCATCGGTCTGGGCGAAGATGGGCCGACGCACCAGCCGGTTGAGCAGGTCGCCTCCCTGCGCGCCATGCCAAAGATGCGCGTATTCCGCCCGTGTGACGGCGTGGAAGCTGCCGAGTGCTGGCAACTGGCGTTGGAGCACACCGACGGGCCGAGCACGATGGCACTGACCCGCCAGAAAGTCGCTAGCCAGCGCAAGGATGCCACTGGCAACCCCAGCGCGCGCGGCGCCTATGTGCTTTCGGACGCCGATGACGCCAAAGCAGTGATCATCGCCACGGGCTCGGAAGTTGAAATCGCCATGGACGCCCAAAAGGCGCTCGCTGCCGATGGCGTCCCCGTGCGAGTGGTCTCGATGCCCTGCATGGACCTGTTTGAAGTCCAGGATGAAGCCTATCAGGACGAAGTGCTTGGTGCTGATCTGCCAAAAGTGGCGGTAGAGGCTGGCGTGCGTTTCGGCTGGGACCGCTGGGTTGGACGCAAAGGCGGCTTTGTCGGCATGTCCAGCTTCGGCGCGAGCGCACCGTACAAGGACCTCTACCAGCATTTTGGCATTACAGCTGAAGCCGTGGTCGAGGCGGTGAAAGCCCGGGTTTGAACGGCTCAAGATAGATTAGAAGCGTCACGTATTCGAAACTCCGCATCTGCCCGACCAACGCAATCGAAACGCTGAGACTCTCTCGCGCCCGCTGAGGCGCACTTCTTGCACGCCAACGCAGCGATGCCGCAGTGACGGGGCGTCGGGTGGACGTGCACGCCAACCGGGTCTAAACGCTGCAAAAGATTTGCAAAGGCGCAAGCTGAGAGAGGGAAATCAATGGCCGTTCGTGTTGCAATCAATGGGTTTGGCCGTATCGGCCGCCTCGTTCTCCGCTCCATCATCGAGCATGATCGCAAGGATATTGAAGTCGTTTCGATCAACGATCTCGGCCCCATCGAAACGAACGCACACCTGCTCCAATATGACAGTGTCCACGGCCGCCTGCCCCAGGATGTAACAGTTGACGGCGACACGATCAAAGTTGGCGATCGTACCTTCAAATGCACCTCGGTTCGCGATCCCAGGGAATTGCCCCATGGCGAGATGGGCGTCGATATTGCGATGGAGTGTACGGGCATCTTCACGGCCAAGGACGCGGCGAGCGCCCACCTCGATGCCGGTGCCAAGCGTGTCCTCGTTTCGGCTCCAGCGTCCGGCGCTGACAAGACCATCGTATATGGCGTGAACCACTCAACCCTGACGGCAGACGACACGGTTGTTTCCAATGCATCGTGCACGACCAACTGCCTCAGCCCTGTTGCGAAAGTCCTGAACGAACTTGTGGGCATCGAACGCGGCTATATGACGACGGTGCACGCCTATACCGGCGACCAGCCAACACTCGACCGCATGCACAAGGACCTCTATCGCGCACGCGCCGCGGCGAACTCCATGATCCCAACGTCCACCGGTGCCGCAAAAGCCGTGGGTCTGGTCCTGCCAGAACTCGCAGGCAAGCTGAACGGCTCCGCCGTGCGCGTTCCCACGCCCAACGTGTCCATGGTCGACCTTGTGTTCGACGCCGGGCGGGAGACCGATGTGGAAGAGATCAACGCCGCATTGAAGGCGGCCTCTGAAGGCGCCATGCAGGGCATCCTTGGCTACTCCGAAGCGCCGCTCGTCTCGGCCGATTTCAACCACAACCCCGCCAGCTCGACCGTGGCATCGGCCGGCACAAACGTCACCGATAAGACCCTGGTTCGCGTTCTGGCCTGGTATGACAATGAGTGGGGCTTTGCGACCCGCATGTCCGACACCGCCGTTCACATGGGCGGCCTCATCTAATCCCTGGCGGGCTCCGGAAACGGGGCCCGTTTTTCCTTGTCAGCAGGCACTTCCATGAGCAGTTTCAAGACCCTGGACGACCTCGGCGACCTGTCGGGCAAGCGCGTCCTCATCCGCGTAGATATCAACGTTCCCATGGCAGACGGCAAAGTCACAGACGACACGCGGATGCGCGCCGCCGTGCCCACAATCAAGGATGTGCTGGCCAAGGGGGGGCTGCCAATCCTGTTGGCGCACTTTGGCCGGCCCAAAGGAAAGCAAGTGCCGGAAATGTCCCTGGCGCCGCTGGCAGCGCCCATGGCTGAACTCCTGGGGTCTCCCGTGACATTCAGCGAGCGCCCGCGCACGCCTGAGCCCGGAGAGACAGTGCTGGTCGAAAACACGCGGTTCACGCCTATGGAAGAGGCCAATGATCCGCAGATGGCGCAGTTCCTCGCCTCTTGCGGCGACGTGTTCGTCAACGACGCCTTTTCTGCCGCGCACCGGGCCCATGCCTCTACCGAAGGTGTGGCAAGGCTTCTGCCATCGGCAGCGGGTCGCTCTATGCAAGCGGAACTGGAAGCCCTTGATGCCGCCTTGGGCGCACCCGAGCGCCCGGTCCTCGCCGTCGTGGGAGGCGCGAAAGTGTCCTCCAAGATCGATCTACTCAAAAACCTCGTCAACAAGGTGGACGCGCTCGCGATCGGCGGCGGAATGGCAAACACATTCCTGGCAGCGAGGGGCCACAGTGTTGGCGCATCCCTCTGCGAACACGACCTCGCTGACACCGCCAAAGAGATCGAAGCCAACGCGAAGGCAGCAGGATGCGACATCATCCTGCCGAAGGACGTGGTTGTCGCTAAAGAGTTTGCCGCAAATGCCCCAAGCCGGATCTGCGGCCTCGACGAGGTGGCCGACAATGAAATGATCCTGGATGCGGGTCCTCAAACCGTTGCGATCCTGGTGCTGGCGATGGATACGGCGAAAACGCTGGTCTGGAACGGCCCGCTTGGTGCTTTTGAGATCGAACCGTTCGATGCCGCAACCGTTGCCGCCGCGAAAGCCGCTGGGCAACGCGCCAAGGAAGGCAAACTGATCGCCGTGGCCGGGGGCGGAGACACGGTTGCCGCGCTCAACCATGCCGGAGCCGCCGGAGACTTCACGTTCGTCTCAACTGCTGGCGGTGCGTTTCTTGAATGGATGGAGGGCAAGGCGCTGCCAGGCGTCGAAGCACTCAAATAACAAGCTCAGTAGATTTGGGACCTAGGAGGAAGACATGGCCCACACAGACATGACCGCGAAGATTGCCAGTGGGGCTGGCTTTATCGCCGCGCTCGATCAATCGGGCGGTTCAACGCCGAAAGCGCTGCGCGCCTATGGCGTCGGCGAAGATGCTTATTCGAACGACGAAGAAATGTTCGGCCTGATCCACGACATGCGCGCGCGCATCGTCAAAGCACCCGCCTTCACCGGCGAAAAAGTGATTGGTGCGATCCTGTTTGAGCGCACCATGGACGGGGAAATCGATGGCACGCCAACAGCCGAGTATCTCTGGAACACGCGCGGCGTGGTTCCGTTCCTGAAGGTCGACAAGGGCCTGGCCGATGAAGACAACGGCGTCCAGGTGATGAAGCCCATGCCCGAGCTTGACGCCCTGTGCGCTCGTGCGGTCGAAAAGGGCATTTTTGGCACCAAGATGCGTTCCAACATCAATTCCGCCAATGCCGATGGTATCGCCGCGGTCGTCGCCCAACAGTTCGAGGTTGGCCGCCAAATTCTCGGCCACGGCCTCGTGCCGATCATTGAGCCCGAAGTGAACATCAAGGCGCCCGACAAGGCTAAGGCGGAAGCCATCTTGCGCGACGAGATCGCAAAGCATCTCGATGCGGTACCGGCGGATCAGCAAGTCATGCTGAAGCTGACGCTTCCAGAAACAGCGAACCACTACAAGCCACTGATCGACCACCCGCGCTGCATGCGCGTTGTGGCTCTATCGGGTGGATACTCGCGTGAAGAGGCCTGCGAACGCCTGGCCCGGAACACTGGCATGATTGCCAGCTTCTCCCGCGCTCTGACTGAAGGCCTTTCCGCCGGCCAGTCGGACGAGGAATTCAACACCACGCTCGGCGCCACGATCTCAACGATCTGCGACGCGTCCTGCGCGGGTTAAGGCAAACGCGATCTGGCATTTTGAAAGGGCGGCCTGTTTCGGTCGCCCTTTTTCGTTTATCCTGTCTCCATGCTTGAAATGCGCCCCTCCTGCGAATGCTGCGACACAGACCTCCCGGCGGATCAGCCCGGCGCTGTGATCTGTTCGTTTGAATGCACATTTTGCGAGCCCTGCGCGGAAGATGTGCTGAAGGGTGTTTGCCCAAATTGCGGTGGCGGGTTCACACCGCGTCCCACCCGCACGGGCGCTGCGCTGGCAAGGCACCCTGCCTCCACCAAGCGCATTGTGAAGGCGGAAGGCTGCGTTTAAGCCCATCCCATGACAGACGAGCCCATTCGCGAACGCCCGCGCCTTTACCTGATTACACCGCCCGTCATCGAAGATGTGGCTGCCTTCAAGACAAGCCTGTTCAGCGCGCTTGATGCCGGAGATGTCGCCTGTGTGCAGTTACGCCTGAAGGCTGGCGACAGAATTGATGAAGCAGCGACAGCCCGCCTGGCCGAAGCGGTGATGGAGGAGATTCAGTCCAGGGACCTTGCCGTCATTGTCAATGACAGCATTGACCTGGCGCTCACCCTCGGCGCCGACGGCGTTCACCTGGGCGCAGAAGATGGCAGCATCAGCGATGCCCGTGCGCGTCTGGGAGCTGATGCGATCGTAGGCGCCACGTGCAAATCCTCTCGCCACATTGCCATGGAGGCAGGCGAAGCCGGGGCCGACTATGTGGCCTTTGGCGCGTTCTATCCGACGACGACGAAGGACAGTGCCACACCGGCCGACGTGGAAGTGCTGCAATTCTGGCAGGAAGCCATGACCCTGCCGTGCGTCGCGATTGGTGGTGTAACCCCTGAGAATGCAGCGCCGCTCGTGCGCGCTGGGGCCGATTTCCTAGCCGTGAGCAACGGCGTTTGGGGCCATGCTGACGGTCCCGCCGCGGCGGTGGCCTCCTTCAATGCGCTCTTTGATCAGCTGCACCAATCCTGGCGCAGCGAAGCGACCTAGTTGCCAGCGGCCTCGGTTTCATCAGCATCTATAGTGAAGCCCTCTGTGTAGGGCTTTTCAGCCGCAGGCTCCGTGGCAGGCACGTCGCCATGGTCGCGAAAGAAGATAAACGCAACCTCGGCAACAAGACGCCAGATCAGGATGGCAAACACCGCCTGCAGCGGCGCCGCGATGAGCGTTCCTACCGCATAGAAAAAGTCGGCAAAGAGATAGCCGAGCGCACCAATCATTCGCAGGACAGCCCAGCCGATGATGATGATCAGTCCAACAAAATAGGTGATGCGGGTCAGGCTCGCGCCGATGAGCTCGTCAAAGCTCAGGAATTTCTCGATCCAATTCGGGCCCATAGCGCCCTCCAAAAATAGAACTCACCAGCGTCCTACACGCTGACAGGTCCCATGGGCAAATCCGGGCGGACCGACTGCACTGCTTGACCCCTATGCGCCCCCCCGCTAGGCCCCGCACACGGAATTGAAAACGAGACCCCTCCATGGCCAAGATCAACGGCAACGAAATTAAACCCGGCACGGTGATCGAGCATCAAGGCTCTGTCTGGCGCGCGATGAAGACCAACGCTGTGAAACCCGGCAAGGGCGGCGCATTCAACCAGGTCGAGCTGCGCAACCTGATGAACGGCTCAAAGCTCAATGAGCGTTTCCGCGCCAACGAGACGGTTGAGAAAGTCCGCCTCGAGCAAAAGGAATTCCAGTTCCTCTTTGATACAGGCGAAGCCTACACCTTCATGGACCAGGAGACGTTCGACCAGATCGAGCTGCAACACGACTTTCTGGGCGACCAGGGCGCTTACCTCCAGGATGGAATGGTCGTGGAAATCGAATTCTACGAGACGACACCGATCGGCGTTGCGCTGCCAGAGCAAGTGGTGCTGGAAATCGTGGAGACCGAGCCTGTCGTGAAGGGCCAGACCGCCGCGAACAGCTTCAAGCCGGCAACCTGTGACAACGGCATTCGCGTGATGGTGCCTCCCTTCGTGGGCCAGGGCGAAAAGATCGTCGTGCAAACGGCCGACAGCACATATCTCCGTCGCTCAGACTGAGGCGCGCTGAATGTCCAAACCTTCTGCCGTCGGCAATGTGATGATCCAGGCCGCACGCGATGCGGGCCGCGCCCTCGCGCGTGATTTTGGTGAGGTTGAGCACCTGCAGGTTTCGAAAAAAGGGCCTGCGGATTTCGTTTCCAACGCCGACCACAAAGCCGAGAAGATCATTTATGAAGCGCTTTCCAAGGCGCGGCCCGGCTATGGATTCATCATGGAAGAGTCTGGCGTGGTGGAAGGTACCGACAAGTCCAACACCTTCATCATCGATCCCCTCGACGGCACGCTGAACTTTCTCCATGGCCAACCGCACTTTGCCGTGTCCATTGGCTTGCTGCGGGAAGGAAAACTGTTTGCCGGTGTTGTTTATGACGTCGCGAAGAATGAGATCTTCTGGGCCGAGACCGGACGCGGCTGTTGGCTGGAGCAGCGCAAGCTCGTTGTGGCAGCGCGCCGCAAGATGGGTGAGGCGGTGATTGCGACTGGAACACCCTGGCTGGGCCAGAGCGAAGCGGTGCACGAGACTTTCTGGGGCGAGATGGCGGCCCTGACGCCCGTTTGCGCCGGGATCCGCAGATATGGCTCCGCCGCATTGGATCTGGCCTATGTCGCCGCTGGTCGGTTTGACGGCTTCTGGGAGCGGGGCCTGAAACCCTGGGACATCGCAGCCGGAATCGTACTGGTGCGCGAGGCTGGCGGACTGGCCGAGGAGATCGACGGCGGCGACGTGCTGCGCACCGGATCGATCCTGGCATCGAATGAAGCGCTGATGCCGGAATTGCGGATGCGCCTTCGCAAGGCCAAAGCCTTCAAAAAGGCCCTCGACGACGCGGACTGACGACAAAAAGCAACTGTCACGCGAACTCACTTGACCCTCTTCGCCGCGCCTCTAACCATCGCGCGCGTCTTGAATTGGGGACATGTATGGACATCCGGGAAGCGAGCCTCGGTACGCTGCTTCATGAGCCAGAAGTTCTTGTCATGGCCCGCTACCAGCGGCGCTATGAATGGCAAGTTTCGGAATTCGAACAGTTGATGACGGACCTGTTCGGCGCGCTGAATTCTGGCGGCCAGGGCGCCGACCCGTCGCCCTATTTCATGGGCTCGGTCATTCTGTATCGCAATGCAGACGAATGGCTGGAAGTGGTCGATGGCCAGCAGCGCCTCACGTCCATGTCCCTGATCTTGCTGGCCGCTCGGGAACTGACCGACAACAGCCGGGCACGCGACGAAATCTGCAAGTTCATCGTCAAGCCAGCCGACCCGGAGACCGGAACGGAAGCGCGGTTTCGGTTGACCCTCCACCGGGGTGACCAGGAGTTCTACGCCCGCAAGATATTTCCGCTGGGCAGCGCCCGTTCCTTGCACAATGCACCGCTGCCAGACCGCGACAGCCATGCCTGCCTGCAGCGAAACTTCCTGCGTGCCTATGCCCATCTGTGCGATTTGAGCGACGAGACCTTCCGTGCGTTTCTCACATTCCTGCTCAATGACACCCGCTTCGTACGCATAGAAGTTCCGCGCATGGGCGACCCTTTCAGGGTGTTCGAAACCGTCAACAGCCGCGGACGCAAGCTGCGCGGAGATGATGTCGTGCGCTTCGCCCTCGTGGAATTTGCCGGGGAAAGCGATCAAGATCGCGACGAGTTGCTCGGGCTTTGGGACGAAGTCGAAGCAGACCTTGGCGAGCGCGGCATGCGCGACTTCCTGCAAACCTGGCGACGCGAAATCCTCCATGGTCGCCAGTCGAACCGGTCGATGACCGCGGATATTCTGTCGGCATTCGAGTCTCGCTCGGACGCCCGGACGTTTCTGCAGGAAAGACTTTCGCGCAACGTTGGGATCTTTCGGGAGATTGCCACCGGCAACAGCGAGTTGCCCGAAGGCCCCGAAAAGGAACAGATCGACAAGGCGCTTTTGTCCCTGCAACTCATCGACCACCGCGACAGCGGCGTGGAGGAATGGCGAAACATTGCCCAGGTCGCCCTGCGCCGGTTCAGAGGCGCACCCGCCCGCCTCGCGAAAGTGATGACAGAGCTTGAGCGCCTGTGTTGGTACTATTACCTCATCAGCGATCGCAAAGGGGTCGTAACGGACCGTCGCCGTCATTTTGCTGACTTGTCCCAGCGTGTTCTCAAGGAAACGCCAGATGCGTTCCTGAGATCGCTTTCGCTGAACCAGGATCGCAAGGATACCATGCGGATGGTGATCCAGGGTCCACATGATCCGAAAGCAAAATACCTGCGATCCCTCATGGTTCGCCTCGAAATGGCCGTTCAGGCAGGTGTGCCGAGGGTCGACCGAAACGATGTTTCGGTGGAGCACATCCTCCCGGTGAAGCCCCGCAAGAACAGCTATTGGGAACGTCAGTTCTCTGCCGATGCCCGCGTCCAGCGTGAATACGTGCAGAAGCTCGGCAATCTGGCGCTTGTGCCTCCGTCGCTGAATTCCAGCCTCGGCAACAAGGTCTACAAGACTAAGCGAAAACTGGTCTGTCAGGCCGGCGCCCA
>JBCBGZ010000057.1:0-18113 GCA_038526245.1 Pseudomonadota bacterium | reverse complement strand
CAAGCGCTCTCCCAACTGAGCTATGGCCCCGGGTGTCCCGGTCTTGGGAAGCGCGAGGATAGCCCCGCTTGCAGGCTCCGGTCAAGCCTTCTCTTCATCTCCATCGTCGGAAACGTCATCATCGATTGAGATATCGTCGTCCACATCGATGTCGAAATCATCGTCGTCGTCATCGAGCAGGACGCCGTCTTCATCGGTGTCATCGACACCTTCTTCCGTGAAGCCAGCGGGAACCTTCGCCGTTCCAGTGTCGTCGTCATCGGCATCATCGCCGCCATCGAGCACTACTTCGTCGGCGTCGTCGCCGAGTTCGAGGGCTTTTTCCTCGTCCTCGTCATCCTCAGAATCGGTATCCGCGCCGGTGTCGGCGTCGTCTTCGATCTCGTCTTCATCCTCATCGGTCTCGGGATCTTCTGGTTTCGCCGCACCGCGCTTCGCCTTGGTCGGTTTTGGCGCCGTCTCGAAGAAGGACAGCGGATACTCGATGCCCGTATAGGGGGAAACGATTGGGTCCTTGTTGAGGTCGTAAAAGTTCTTGCCGGTTTCGGGGCAAGTGCGTTTTGTGCCGAGATCAGCTTTTGCCACGTGAATCCGCCCTGTCTGATGTATATGGATTTTCGGGGGCGCGCTTGCCAGAAACCCTGAGCGCTGTCAAAGCGCAATTGTTGTTTTCGCCCGCATTCGGAGCTTTTCCCCATGGCATGGACCTCCCATCCCGTCCAGTCGCTGACCGGTCGCGTTCGCGCACCCGGCGACAAATCCTGCAGCCACAGGGCGCTGATCTTTGCCGCGCTGGCAGAAGGCACCAGCGAGATAACGGGCCTGCTGGAGGGCGATGATGTCCTGCGCACGGGCAAGGCGATGGCCGAGCTTGGCGCTGATGTGGAGCAGGTCGGCCCAGGCCACTGGCGTGTCACGGGCGTTGGGAAAGCCGGGCTGACCTCCGCAGGAACTCTGGACTTCGGAAACAGTGGCACGGGCAGCCGCCTGATTATGGGTGCTGTTACGGGCTACACTGTGATGGCCGAATTTACGGGCGACGAAAGCCTGCGTGGGCGCCCCATGAACCGCATTCTCAAACCCTTGCGGGAAATGGGCCTGAGAGACAGCGCCGCTGAGGACGGTCTGTTGCCATTCTCCTTGTATGCCGGAGATGGTATCCGCGGCATCGACTACACACCGCCCGTGGCCTCGGCCCAGGTGAAATCGGCAATCCTCCTGGCGGGTTTGAATGCCCAGGGGACAACGATTGTCCGCGAGGCGAAGGCCACGCGCGATCATACCGAGCGCATGTTGCGCGGGTTCGGTGCACGCGTGGATGTGGTGACCGAACCCGGCGGGGCGCGCACGATTTCCATAGAAGGCGGGCAGACCCTCAAAGCGATTCAGACATCGATTCCTGGCGATCCATCGTCGGCGGCCTTTCTGGCCGCAGCGGCGTTGATCTCGCCAGACGGCAACGTTCTGATCGAAAACGTCATGTCGAATTCCACGCGCGACGGTTTTTTCGACGTGCTGGGCGCGCTTGGGGCGCAACTCGGTGCGGAAGAAGCAGGTGAAGCGGCCGGAGAGCGGTTGATCGATATTCAGGTCTCCTCGCCCGGCAAATTGACGGGGGCTGATGTTCCAGAGCGGCTGGTGCCGGCGATGATCGACGAATTCCCGATCCTCGCCGTCGTGGCGGCCTTTGCCCATGGGGTCACGCGCGTGACCGGCGCTGAGGAGCTACGCGTGAAGGAAAGCGACCGGATTGACGCGGTGATAGCGATGCTGCGTGCCAATGGCGTGGCCTGTGAGGCGTCGCCCGATGGTTTCACCGTGGAGGGTTGCGGCGGCCCGCCTCCGGGCGGTGGCTCGGTCGAGACGCGCCATGACCACCGTATCTCCATGAGTGCGCTTGTCATGGGCACGGCGGCACAGGCGCCTGTCTCGGTCGACGATGTGTCCATGATCGCGACGAGCTATCCGGACTTTCTGGACCACATGGCGTCGCTTGGAGGCGATATCAGGGACGTTTAAGCGGGCGGCTGCAGTCGCCCGAGCCGGCGCACTTCCCATCTGAGATCGACGCCAGACTGGTCGAGCACGCGCGCGCGGACAAGCTCGCCAAGCGCTTCAAGGTCGGCTGCTGTGGCCTCGCCGGTGTTGATCAGGAAGTTGCAGTGCTTCTCGCTGACCTGAGCGCCGCCAACGCGCAGGCCCCGGCAGCCTGCCGCATCAATCAGTTTCCAGGCCGAGCGTCCGCCTTCGGTGCCCGGCGGGTCGGGGTTTGCGAAAGTGCTGCCAGAGGTTTTGTCCCGAATGGGCTGGGTCATTGCGCGCTTTTCCTGGTGGGCTACGATTTCGGCCTCCAGGAGTTTCGGATCGGCTTCCCCATCGCCGGCGAGCACCATGGACGTGGCGATAAACCCGTCCGGCAGGGCGCTGTGGCGGTAGCTGAACCCGGCATCGGCTGCCTTGAGGTTCATGACCTTTCCTGCCCGGTCTACGCCGTGGATGTCGGTCACGACATCTTTCAATTCCTTGCCGTAGCATCCCGCATTCGTCCGAGTCGCGCCGCCAAGTGTGCCGGGGATGCCAGAGAGGAAAGACAGGCCGGAGACGCCCTCGCGCGCCGCCGCCTTGGCCACTGACAAGTCCAACGCACCCGCACCGGCGTGGATCGTGCCGCCAGACCGGGTCACCGAGGCCCAACGCGCGCCCATGAGGCGGATAACGACCCCCTCGATCCCCCCATCGCGCACGATGAGGTTTGATCCGACCCCCAGAACGGTGACTGGAACCTCTGTGGGCAACGCTTCCAGAAATGCCATGAGGTCCAGAAGGTTTTCCGGGAGGAACAGTGCGTCCGCCGGGCCGCCCACCCGAAACCATGTGTACGGCGCCAGAGGCGCATTCTCGATGAGTTTTCCGCTCACGGCGGGCAGGGCAGCGAAATCGAAAGTCATGATGGGCTAGTGCCAGAGACCCGGGCCGATTTGAAGGCGCTAAGGAGTCACAATGCCGATACGCGGCTCTGTAAGGCTGGAGACAACGATACGGCCATCGGGAAGGGTGATGGCGCCGGTCGTGCTGGCATAGGCACCTGCTGGGTCCTGGAGCGTCTCCAGCACTGTACCGTTGGCATCAAACCGGAAGACGGCGCCGTAGCGCTCCGGCGCGGGCGCCATAGCCGGTACGCGCATTGCGATCTTGCGCAAAAATGGCTTGTCGGACGCATCGTCCATGGTCGCGTTGCGGGGGCTGGCCAGACCTGACCAAAATGTGCCGTCGGGATTGTCATTCACGTTATCCGGAAAGCCCGGGAGCGGACCCACAAAGGGCTCCAGCGTACCCGTTTCGAAGTCAAACCGGTGGATGAAGTAGCCGCCGGTTTCAGCAATCATCAAGAATCGCTCGTCCGCCGACAAGGCTATCCCATTGGCAAAGGTCAGACCTTCGACAAGTGTTGTCGTCGTGCGATCGGCGGGATCATAGACGAGAACGCGTGCATTGTCGGAGTGCTCCATCAGATCGAGGATGGAGGCCGCCAGGGTGTCGCCGATCTCCTTTGCGCCGAACCGGGTCGAGGCGTCGGAGAAATACACTTTGCCGTCCGCGGCGATATCGAGGTCATCGGCATACAGGATTGGTGAACCGTCGGTGGTTTCAGTCGCGATCGTGGTCAGGCCGCCATCGGGCACCAAGGCGAGGAGGCCGATATAAGCGTCAGCGATCCACAACGTCCCGTCGCGGTCAAACTCGATGCCGAGCGGCCTCCCGCCCGTGTCAGTGATTGTCTCAAAGGTTTCGGTGTCGAAGTCCAGCGCTGCGATCTTGCCGGAGTGGAGGGCCATATAAATCCGACCGTCCGGGCCCAGCGCAACGTCTTCCGGGCCGTATTCGCCCTCGGGCAGATCGATGAAGCGCAGATCGGCAAGGCGCTGATTGACCTCAAAATCCCCGGTGAAGCCCGGATCTGGCGGGGCGTCCCAAGCCACCGGCCGGATCGGCACCGGCCAGAACAGGAGATAGGCGATCAGCCCCACAACGAGCGCCAAGACCGAAAGTGTAATCTTTCCCACGGGTCACCTCCTCCGCACGGCTTCTCTTTTGATTAGGGTGAAAGTCGTCCAACGGAAAGGGTGACGCCCTCGGCGGGCGGCGCTAAGTCTCTGATCAAACAGAGGACAAGCCCATGCCCACCGCGCCGATTACTGACGACAGCCACCTCTATCTGATCGACGCCTCGGCTTACATCTTCCGAGCGTTTCACGCGCTTCCGCCGCTATCGCGCGCTTCCGATGGGTTGCCGGTGGGGGCTGTGTCCGGCTTCTGCAACATGCTCTGGAAGCTGCTGGAGGATTTGCGCGGGCCAGAGCAGCCGACCCATTTTGCGTGCATCTTTGACCATTCTTCCTATTCGTTCCGCAATGATATGTATCCTGATTACAAGGCCAACCGGGACGAACCGCCGGAAGACCTGCGCCCGCAATTCCCGCTGGTGCGCGAGGCGGCGATCGCCTTCGCCACCCACGCCATCGAGAAAGAGGGTTATGAGGCCGACGATCTGATCGCCACCTATGCCCGCGATGCCGCCGCCAAGGGCGCGCGGGTGACCATTGTCTCGTCCGACAAGGACCTCATGCAGCTTGTCGACGACAAGGTTCGCATGCTGGACACGATGAAGAACAAATCCATCGGTATCGACGAGGTAATCGAGAAGTTTGGCGTTACGCCCGACAAGGTGATCGATATCCAGGCCCTCGCCGGTGACAGCGTCGACAATGTGCCGGGTGCGCCGGGCATTGGCGTGAAGACGGCCGCCACGCTGATCACTGAATATGGCGATGTGGACACGCTGCTGGCGCGCGCAGAAGAGATTAAACAGCCAAAGCGTCGTCAGACCCTGATCGACCATGCCGATGCCGTGCGCATCTCCCGCGATCTGGTGACGCTGAAAACGGATGTGCCACTCGACGTCAGCACTGAAGATCTTGCTGTGGCAGAACCCGATCCGTCCACCTTGCTGGAATTCCTCGAAAAGATGGAGTTTCGCACCATCACGCGGCGCGTGCGTGAACACATGGAGATGGAAGGCGTTGACCTTGACGAAGTGCAGGAAGATGCCCCAGCGTTTGACCTGGATGCCTATGAAACAGTAACGGATCTGGCTGCGCTTGAGGCCTGGATTGCTGAAGCGCGACGCGCAGGAATTGTCGCCGTCGATACAGAAACGAGCGCTCTGGATGCCATATCGGCAGATCTGGTGGGCGTGTCCCTGTCCACCTCGGCTGGACGCGCCTGCTATATCCCCCTCGCCCATGTGGACCCCGACGGCGCTGGGACGGGCGACTTGCTGAGCGGCGATGCGCCCGAGCAGATCAAGTTCGATGCAGCGATCGCGGCTCTGAAGCCGCTCTTGGAAGACCCGGCTGTCCTGAAGGTGGGCCAGAACATCAAGTATGATCTCGTCGTTCTCGCACGGCAGGGGATCACGCTAGCGCCTGTGGACGACACCATGCTGATCAGTTTCGCGCTCCATGCTGGGATGCATGGCCACGGCATGGACGAGCTTTCAGAGCGCTATTTCAGCCACACGCCGATCCCCTTCAAAGAGGTGTGCGGCTCGGGCAAATCCATGATCAGCTTTGACCGTGTGCCCCTCGACAAGGCGACTCGCTACGCAGCGGAAGACGCAGACGTCACGCTTCGGCTCTGGCAGCAGGGCAAGCCCCGCCTGCTGAAGGAGAAAGTCACACGCGTCTACGAAGGCCTGGACCGTCCGCTCATACCCGTGATCGCGGATATGGAAGCGGCTGGCATCAAGGTCGACCGGGATGTGCTCTCGCGCTTGTCGTCTGACTTTGCGCAACGCATGGCCGCCCACGAAGCTGAGGCCTACGAGCTTGCCGGGCGGGAGTTCAACATGGGCTCGCCAAAGCAACTTGGTGAAATCCTGTTCGACGAGATGGGCCTGGAAGGCGGCAAGAAGACCAAGACGGGTGCCTGGCAAACTGGCGCTGAAATCCTGGAAGACCTTGCTGCCGAGGGTCACGCTCTACCGCGCACAATCCTCGACTGGAGGTCCCTGTCAAAGCTGCGCTCGACCTATACGGAAGCGCTGCAGGAGGCGATCAATCCGCAGACGGGCCGCGTGCACACGTCCTATTCGCTTGCAGGAGCACAGACCGGGCGGCTGTCCTCCAACGATCCCAACCTGCAGAACATCCCGATCCGTACCGATGAAGGTCGTAAGATCCGGCAGGCTTTCATTGCTGAGCCGGGGCACGTGCTGGTCAGCGCCGACTACTCCCAGGTCGAGCTGCGCCTTCTGGCCCATCTGGCGGGTATCGAAGCGCTCCAGAGCGCCTTTCACGAGGGCCTCGACATCCATGCCATGACGGCGAGTGAGATGTTCGACACGCCCATTGAGGGCATGGACCCGATGATCCGGCGGCGCGCCAAGGCGATCAATTTCGGCATTATCTACGGCATTTCTGCCTTCGGGCTGGCGCGCCAACTGTCAATTCCGCGCGAGGAAGCCAGCAACTACATCAAATCCTACTTCGCGAAGTTTCCAGGCATTCGCGCCTACATGGATGAGACGAAAGCGGCAGCAAAGGAAGCCGGTTACGTGACGACCGCGTTTGGGCGGAAACTGCACCTGAAGGACATCAACTCCAAGAATGGGGCGAGCCGCGCCTTTGCCGAGCGCCAGGCCATCAATGCACCGATCCAGGGCTCTGCAGCCGACATCATCAAACGGGCCATGATTGCGATGCCGGGCGCGCTGGAAAGGGCGGGCCTCAAAGCGCGCATGCTGCTGCAAGTCCATGATGAGCTCATCTTCGAAGCGCCTGAAGATGAGGGTGATGCCACGCTGGATGTGGTGCGCGAGACGATGATGTCTGCGCCGTTCCCGGCCCTCGATCTCTCGGTGCCTCTGGTCGTGGAAGGTGAGGCGGGGTCGAACTGGGCCGAAGTGCACTAGTCCCCAACGATTGCTGCCGACCTTGCCATGGTGTTAACCGTTAGCTTCCGCATGGTCGGGAGAGTTGGGTATGTCGTTCTGGCGCAATCTGTTTGAGATGATTTTCGGACGCAGTGAGCTGGCGCCGCCGATCAGTCGACCTGTACCGGATTCTCCGCCTCCGCCACCGCCCACGGGTCAGACGGACCCTTCGCCCACTCCGCCGCCTGTCGCGCCCGAACCCACTCCAGTGCCTCCCCCGGCACCGGAGCCGGCCTCACCTGCGCCCACCTCATCCGATGGACAGACCGTAGCGCAGCGCGTCCGGGATCTGATACAGCTCGGTGTCGTGGACGCGGCCGTGCCGGACGCCGCTGTGAACACCTTTGTAACGGCGCTTGAGCGGATCACGCGCCTGAGCCTCTCGGACGTTCTCAACAGTCTCGACAAAATCGAGCTGCGCCGATTGCCGGCAGCCGATGATGCCAGCCTCACCGTTTCTCAACTGCAGGCAGCCCTTGGGATCATGGGCTTTTTCCCCGGCGGCGAAGTGGACGGCATCTGCGGCTACCGCACCGAGGCGGCAATCCGCCTGTTCCAGGAACATGTTCGCACCATGGACGATGTTGCGGGTATGCTGCCGGATGGTCTCTATGGCCCGAAAACCCATGAGCATCTGGTTCGATACATGGCTGCGGGGCGGCGCATGGACTGGCAGCAAGTGCCGGGCGAGTATGACCTCTGGATTGACTTCCTGAGATCGACCCAGGCCAACTATATCGCCTCACCCGACCGGGTGACGCAGGCCGTGAATGCCTTCACCGCACAGACCGATACCCGCAAACCCGCAGACTGGGTGACCGACGGCGCAGGGCAAATCCATCTGATCGGCGTTCGTCGCACCGAATTCGACGGCAAGTTCGATGACATATTCGTCCTCCTCATCGACGGCATGGTGTTCAAATTTCAAGGGAGCACAGAGCCCGGCTCGACCACCGACTCACGGGGCAGGCCGTATCTCGTGCCCGGCCAACACATCTATAATTTCGGATGGCATCAGAAGAAGTATCGCGCGTTGCGCCCCCTGCATCTCGGCGGCGATGATGGCGTGCTGATCATTCGAGCGGGCAGCAATCAACGACTAGACCCTGAGGATCTGGACCGGGGGCTGGAAGCCAATTCCAGCATCAATATCCATTGGGCTGGCAAGGGGATGAAGTTCGATGTGAGCACATGGTCGGCGGGGTGCCAGGTGATCACCGGGACCGTCTACCTCAATCCGGCCGGACAGATGATCCGGTGTGACAGTTTTGTCGGCAAGAACAATGGCGACGCGATGAATTTGCGCTCGAAAACCCGAGGAGCCTACACGCTGCTGGCAGACCTTATCACCGCCCTTTCAGGTGGTATCGGCACCCAGCATGTGAACTACACCATGGTGACGGAAGCAGATCTTGTTGCCGCGCCTGAAATCGCAAGCCGTCTTCAGGCGGCCCGCAGTGAATTGATTGCTGCGCTCTAGACCCGGCGCACCATGAACCCGGTTCTCGGGAAGTGGACATGCAGGGTCTCGACGACAGGATCCACACGCTGGAGAATGATGGACTGGTTGTCAGCATGGACCAGGTCGCCTTCGACCCAGTCCTTGCCATAGTCGTCTGGCGCAACAGCGACACGCTCTCCCAGAACGAGGGATTGCGGCTCGAGGCGGTCCACAGCGGCGGCTTTCAGACGCGGCCCTGCGTGTTTGGCGATACTCAGGGCGTCTTCACTGGTGATCGTTTCCGGCGATTGCCCTTCGGCTTCGCCGAGGCGGACATACCAGTCCCGCGTCAATGGCGCGCCTTCGAAACACTCTTCCACGAAGTCGGGGATGTTCTGCTGAACAAACCAGATGTTCATATGCGCATGGACGTCCACGAGCCCCGGTTTCGTGGAGATCAGCCAGTTGCCGCTGCCTGCGCCGCGTCCTCCTTCCAGGCGTTCTTCAATCTGCATCAAGTGCCCGCGCCACTGGTCACGCAGCATCGGGGCCGCCGCAGCCATGGCGTCAGTGTCGAACGGACGACCGGACATGGCAGAGCGGTCTTCCTTGAAGGCGGCAGGAAGTGAGTCCCCAACCGCGCCGAATATCACGCCAACTGAAATCTGGAACCATGTGCGGTCAGCCCAATGCGCCACCATTCTTGAAAGACCCTCATGGCCGGGAAGGTTCAGCGATGGAATCGGGAAGCGCCGCTCCAGTTCCATCAGGATCATTGCCGTATCGCAGAAAATGTCCGCGCCGATCTGCATGACAGGGGTTCGCCGATATCCGCCTGTCAAAGGCATCAGGTCGGGCTTGGGCATGATGACAGGCACATCGACACTCGCCCAGGCAAGGTTCTTCATGCGCAGGGCAAGCCGTATCTTCTCCGAAAAGGGTGACGTGTCGAATTGGTGGAGAATGATACTGCGTGCGTCAGCCATGGTGCCCTCTCTGTTTTGTTTCCTGGACTATGATCAGCTTTGCGCTGACGTGGAAACGAAATCTCGGCGAGAGACTTGTCGCTCGGCGGCACCTGACCGATGGTCGAGCCAGAGAGATTCAGGAGCGTGAGATGCCGCGAACATCGATGTTGACCCATGCAAGCACCCTCGGTCTTGCTTTTACGGCGCTTGCAACGGCGACATGCGCGAGTTTGGAGCCGGAGCCGTGCACGCCTGAATGGGTAGACTACCAGACCCAGCAGATCATCCGCCCCTTTGCGCGTGAGTATCGCAGCGAGATCCGGGCGCTACGTGATCTTTCGGGGCAGTTGGAAAACCCAAGTATGCTGACAACGCTGCGTCTGGTGGGGCAGGCGGACACGATCGCAGACATGTTTGAGGATTTTCAGGAGCGGTCCGTGCCGCGTATTCAGGCTGCTGTCGCCCAGTGTGATGCGCCGGGCGAGGCATCTGACCTTCTTGTCGCCATGCTGGAGCGCGAGGGCGTTGAGCCTGACGTCATCAACTGGATTGCGGCGCTTGGTGTTCTGGTCGAAGGGTATCAAAGGCGCTCGGACACCTGAGCGCCTTTGATCGCGGGTCTCTAGTGCTGGCTTTCAGGCGTGGTGACCGTCATGCCGTCGAGTTCTTCGCGGACCTGAATCTGGCAGGAGAGGCGAGAGGTCTCCGATACGTTTTCCGCAAAATCGAGCATGGATTGCTCCATGTCCTCAGGCTTACCAACCTTATCCATGAAGGCCGGATCGACATAGACGTGGCAGGTGGCGCAGGCGCAAGCGCCGCCGCAATCGGCATCAATACCTGGTACCGAGTTCTTGATAGCCGTTTCCATCACGGTCTCACCGACCTTGGCATCAATCTCACGGGCCTCGCCGGTGTGATCCTTGTAGATAATTTTGACCATCGCGTCGTGTTCCTTCCTTTAGGCCGCTGAGGCCGCGATTTCTTTCATGGTGATCGACATATCCGACAGGCGCTCAGGTGCAACCTTTGCGCCCATTGCAATCAGGCGTTTGCTGGCGAGGAACTCCGGCGCGCTATTAACGGCATCCACGGAAATCAGGCGCCCGTCGGCCAGATAAAACGCAGCAAACTTCCGCTCGGCGGGGTCTCCGCGGACGACAATTTCATCATATCCGGCAGACAAGCCTGCGATCTGCAGCTTCAGATCATACTGGTCAGACCAGAACCATGGCGTGTCTTCCGGCGGACGGTCCCGCCCAAGCAGGTCCGCGGCGATCAGTTTGCCCTGCTCAATGGCGTTGTGGACGCTTTCGAGGCGTCCAGACCGGCCGTAGTGCACGAGGGGGCGATGGGCGCAGTCGCCCGCCGCATGGATACGCGCATCATTTGTGCGACCATCGCGGTCCACGAAAATTCCGTTCCGGCAGGCAAGTCCCGCTTCTTTTGCGAGGTCATCATTGGGTAGAATTCCGATACCCACCAGCACAATGTCCGCTGGAATCTGTTCGCCATCGGCCAGTTGGGCAGTTTTCACGGCACCCGCCTCACCATGCAGGGCTTCAAGCCGCGCATTCGTTCGAATATCAACACCCTGAGCGCGGTGTTCGCCCTCGTAAAACTCAGACATGAGCGGGCTCGTGACGCGCGCCAGAACACGCTCCGCCATTTCCAATACGGTGACGTCAAGGCCCATCTGGCGGGCTACGGCAGCCGCTTCGAGCCCGATATAACCCGCTCCGACAATGACCAGGCGCCGACCCGGCTGCATATGTGGGGCCAGGCGTTCAACATCTTCCAGGCTGCGCAACTCAAACACGTTTTCAAGGTTTGCGCCCGGCACGGGCAGGGGCCGAGGGCGGGACCCCGTTGCCAGAACCAGATGGTCGTATCCCACTGCATCTCCGCGCTCGAGCGATATGGTTCCTTGAGAACGGTTGATGGCTGTCACGCGGGTCGAGAGGACAAGATCGACACCACTTTCTGCATACCAGGTCTCTGGTTTGAAATAGAGGCGTTCCTCGGGCATTTCGCCCTTGAGAAACGCCTTTGAGAGGGGTGGGCGTTGGTACGGCGGCGCCGGTTCGTCGCCAATCAGGGTGATGGGGCCTTCAAACCCCCAACCGCGAAGGGAAAACGCCGTTTGCGCGCCGGCCTGGCCGCCGCCGACAATCACAATTCGATCTGCTTTCGCTGCGGCCAAGAGCTGACTCCGATGCTTGGACTACAATAATGACGCCTGCGTCATTTTTTCAAGGGGCACGGCGTCGCTGGTGTTTTGATCCGCACGCCCTAGTCTAGGGGCATTAACGAGTGACCCCAAGGCCCAGCACAATGCAATCTGCCCTCACCATCGCTTTCTATCTCGCGCTTGCCGGGGTGTTTGTCATCCTCGCCCTGGGCCTCATCAATCTGGTGCGAAAGGACGCAGGCCAGGCGTCGCGGTCAAACCAATTGATGCGGATGCGGGTCCTCGTGCAGGCGATTGCCGTCGGTCTTCTCGTCCTGCTCGGCTTTGTGGCCGGCAAATTCACCCTGCCCTGGTAGGAAGAGCAAAGTGGTCAAACTCGACAAGATCTACACGCGCACAGGTGACGGGGGCACAACGCGCCTGTCCACGGGAGAGCCCGTTCCCAAATGGCATCCCAGAGTGGCGGCCTATGGCACGGTCGACGAAACCAATGCTGCCCTGGGAATCTGTGCGCTCCACGCAGACGGCGACATGTCTGCGGCCATACTTCGCATCCAGAACGACCTCTTCGATCTGGGCGCGGATCTCGCGACACCCGACACAGGCAAAGACCTCGGTTGGGAGCCATTGCGGGTGACAAGTGCTCAGGTCTCCCGGCTTGAGTCTGAGATCGATACGATGAATGCTGATATTCCACCGCTGGACAGTTTCGTTCTGCCGGGAGGGTCAGCTCTGTCGGCGCATCTGCACGTGGCTCGGACAATTGCGCGTAGAGCTGAGCGATTGATCGCTGAACTGGCGAGCCTCGAGGGAGAAATCGTGAGCCCGGAAGCAGTGGCCTATGCCAATCGCCTATCCGATTGGCTGTTCGTCGCTGGGCGGGCCGCAAATGAGAATGGCGCCCGAGACGTAAAATGGGTGCCCGGCAAAAACCGGTAATCTGAACGAGGTTTCACACCGACGGATTTCCTTCATGATACGTTCAAGACTTGCGGCGACTTTGATCGCCACACGTTCTGGAACGCCATTGGGGAGGGAACCATGGTGGGCAAAGTCGGCAGCGGGCACTGGCGCCACAGTATACTCGGCGCAGCGCTTTTGTTGGGAGCCTGTAGCGGTGGCGGCGGAAGTGGCGGCAGCCCGGGCTCGCCTCCTCCACCGCCGCCTCCCCCACCCCCTCCAGCAGATGGATCAATTCTGGAAACCCAGCGCGAAGCCGCGCGGTTCCTGAATCAGGCAACATTTGGTGGGCAAGCTGACGAAATTACCGCCCTGACCGGGCAAAGCGCCTCCAACTGGTTTGTTGAGCAGGTAAACATGGCGCCGACGCTCAGCCTTCCATACGTCCAGAACTACATTGCGACCGTGCCAACCGCGACCAGTCCAGACGGGTTAACCTATGAAGGCTCACATGCGGCGACTTTTGCCTTCTGGGTGAACGCGATCGAGAGTGAAGACCAGCTGCGCCAGCGCATGGCCTTTGCGTTGTCGCAAGTCCTTGTGATTTCGAGCCGGGACGGCGGAACACTCGCGGGCATCCCAACGACCGTTGCTTACTATCAGGATATCCTCGCCCGGAACGCGTTCGGCAATTACCGGGACGTGCTCGAAGACGTCACCTACAGCCCCGCCATGGCCGAGTATTTGACGTATATGACGAACATCAAAGGCGATCCGGACACTGGTCGGATGCCGGATGAAAACTACGCCCGCGAACTCATGCAGCTGTTCACCATCGGTCTTGTCGAGCTCAATCGAGACGGCACCGTGCGTACCGACGCATCGGGCGAACCCATTTCCACATATGGCAATGCCGACGTTCAGGGTCTGGCGAAAGTGTTTACAGGCCTCTCGGTCAACCAGGAATGCTTCTTCTGCGGGTTCTACGAGGCGACGCCAGAGGAACTGATTTCGCCAATCAGCATTGCGCCGCAATGGCATAGCGAGCTGGAAAAATCCTTCCTCGGCACGACGATCGCAGCCAACACGGACGCCGCCACGAGCATCGATACGGCGATCGATACACTGTTCAACCATCCCAACCTGCCACCGTTTCTCTCGCGGCAACTGATCCAGCGCTTTGTCACGTCAGACCCAGACCCAGCCTATGTAGACCGGGTTGCGAGCACGTTTGAAAGCGGCAGCTTCGTCCTGCCAAACAATCAGCGCGTCGGGACGGGTCAGCGGGGCGACCTTGCGGCGACGCTCGCAGCGGTTCTCTTTGATGAAGCTGCCCGCAATCCTTCGCAAGATGATCAATTCGGCAAGGTCCGGGAGCCGGTTGTGCGCTTTGTCCATTGGGCGCGAGCGTTCGATGCGACGGGTATTACGCCGCAATATGCCTGGTCCATCTGGGATGCAGGCCGCGCTGATGCCTTGGCCCAGGGACCCTATAAATCACCATCCGTATTCAACTTTTACCGGCCCGGTTACGTTGCGCCAGGCACGGAGAGCGGTGCGGCGGGCATGACGGTTCCCGAACTGCAGATCGTAAACGCTGGCACAGTGACGAGCTATGCCAACTTCATGGCGTTCTATATCTTCAATTATGCCGATCAGTATTTCGAAGGCCCCGAAGCTGCAGCTTTCTACACCGCCTATACCGACGAAATCGCCATGGCGAACGACCCGGCCGCGCTGGTCGATCATCTTGATATTCTGCTCACCAACGGAGCCCTCGCCCAGGGCACGCGGGACAATATCATCGCTGCGGTCACCGCCGTTCCGGAGGTTCATCCCTACGATCCGGAATTCGACACAATGCGCGCGAGGGCTCAGCTTGCTGTCTACATGGTGATGACCTCACCTGATTATCTGGTTTTGCGCTGAGGGGAGACACACCATGACACTGACACGGCGCGCACTTTTAAAGTCTGCTGCGGCTCTTGGGGCCGGAAGCGCTTTCACGATGGGGGCAGGCGGCGTTCTTCCCGGCTTTGGGACGGCCCATGCTGCTAATACGTCCGGCTACAAGGCGATGGTTTGCCTCTTTTTCCTCGGTGGTCTCGACCATAATGACGTTTTGCTGCCTTACGACCAATCGAGCTACGACGCCTACGCCGATATCCGTTCATCCTTGCTGGGGTCTTTCTCGACGGAAGCGTCTCGGGCGCGGGGCAATCTGCTGCCTCTGGCGCCAGACAACTCCGGGGACTTCGGGGCACGTCAGTTCGCGCTCGCGCCTGAACTGTCTGGCCTCCACGGCATGTTCCAGTCCGGCAGGGCTGCGATTGTTTCCAATGTGGGGCCGTTGATTCAGCCCGTCACCCGGCAGGATGTCGAGAATGAGTCGGCAGCGCTTCCCGCCGGCCTGTTTTCCCACAATGACCAGCAATCCCAGTGGTCTGCAGGCGCACCCGAAGGCGCGCGAAATGGCTGGGGTGGGCGCATGGCAGACGAAATCCTTGCCTCCGGTTCGAACCAGACCGCCGATTTTACGGCGATCTCAACGCTCGGAAACGACGTTTTCCTGACGGGCGATGTCACGCAGCCCTATTTGGTGGGTCTGGATGGTGCTCGCTCGCTCGATATTCTCGATTTCTATGGGTACAACCCCTTCGGGCAGGACAATAATCCCACCTTGGCCGCGCTTCGCACCCATTTTGAGAACCGGATGGACACGCCCGACAGTTTGATCGGGCGAGATATGGCGGCGGCCATTTCCGGTGGCCTGGCGAAGAATGAAGCCTTCAATTCGGCCCTGGAGACGAGCCAACCCCTCCAGACCCAGTTCCCGCCGGGCTTTCTGGGAGCGCAACTGCGCGCCATTGCTCGCACGATTTCGACGCGCAACTCACTATTGATGAACCGTCAGGTGTTTTACGCGGCGGTTGGTGGCTTCGATACCCACTCTGCCCAGGCTCAGGATTTACCGCGTTTGCTGCGCGAGATCGACCAGGCGGTTGTAGCCTTCTATGGCGCGATGGAAGAGCTCGGCATTGCGAATGACGTGACTCTGTTTACGGCCTCAGAGTTCGGGCGGACCCTGGCGATCAATGGCGACGGAACCGACCATGGCTGGGGCGGCGTACAGTTCGTTGTTGGGGGCGCGGTCCGCGGCGGGCGGATCTATGGCGATGTGCCGGAATTCGTCCTTGGCCACGACCAGGATGTGGGCAGTGGTCGCCTCCTACCGTCCATGTCGGTTGAGCAGTTCGCCGCGCCCATCGGGCGATGGTTTGGTCTGACGGAAGACGAATTGGTTCGCGCGCTTCCCGCCCTACCGAATTTCGAAGCGGGATCAACGCCCAGTTTCTTTGTCTGAGAAGGATCAGGTCGAGAGACTGGCGTGTGTTGCTGCGGTGCGACACACGCGCCCAAAGGTTGTGAGGCTGAAATGTGCCCTTGATCTTTGCGGCGTGAAATAAGCATCCTGCACGCTTGAAGAATCTATAGCCGCGCGGAGCGTTAGGCCATGTCAGAGATAAAAACCGTCGGTATTGTCGGAGCCGGCCAGATGGGCAACGGGATTGCCCATGTATGCGCCCTTGGCGGCTACGATGTCATCCTGAACGACATCTCGGAAGATGCCCTGAAAGCAGCGCGCAGCACGATTGAGCGCAATATGGCGCGCCAGGTCAGCCGGGACATGATCAGCCACGAAGACATGGAGACCGGCCTCGGTCGGATCAACTTCAGTTCTGATCTTACCGCGTTTGAGGCAGCAGATCTTGCCGTCGAGGCGGCCACGGAGAACCGGGAGCTCAAGGAAAAGGTCTTCGCGGGCCTCTGCGAAGTGGTGCCTTCTCGCACCTACCTCGCGACCAACACGTCTTCGATTTCTGTAACGCGGCTTGCATCGACGACGGATCGTCCTGAGCGGTTCATCGGCATGCACTTCATGAACCCTGTGCCGCTGATGAAACTCGTGGAGGTGATCCGCGGACTGGCCACGGACCAGGCCACATATGAAATGGCGACGGCATTCGCCAAGTCGCTCAACAAGACGACCACGAATGCTGAGGACTATCCGGCCTTTATCGTGAACCGGATACTGGTGCCGATGATCAATGAAGCAGTCTATGCTCTCTATGAGGGGGTCGGCACTGTGGAGAGCATCGACACGGCCATGCGCCTCGGCGCCAATCATCCCATGGGGCCGCTTACCCTGGCCGATTTCATCGGGTTGGATACGTGTTTGTCTATCATGCAGGTCCTGCACGATGGTCTCGCGGACACAAAGTACCGGCCTTGCCCGCTCCTGGTGAAATACGTGGAAGCTGGCTGGATCGGCCGGAAAGCTGGCCGGGGCTTTTATGACTATACCGGCGATGCGCCTGTTCCGACGCGCTAGCGCCCTCTAGAACAGCGTAGCCTTCACGCCGGGGGGAAGTCCCTTGCGAGCGGGATTAGAGGCCAGCGCTTCATGGATTGCGAGGCCCAGAGCCCGGAACGTGCCGCGCCAGAAAGCGTCAGCATCGGTATGAACCGTCCGCTCATTGATAAAGATTGAGCCTTTCAAGCCGCCGGCGAGGGCATCGACAAAATCATCGATATCCTCGCTGCGGATATTGCCCGAGAGGGTCTGGCCGAGGATCAAGCGCCACCGCATGTCTTCCATCGTCGTTGCACTGACGATTTTCAGGAATTTCCGGCCTTCGACGCTCACTGACGCGCTGACGGGGGCATTGTCGAAATCATCCGCTGTGCGCAGGCTGGACCCGGCACCATTTGTGCCCGTCGTCATCATCCGGTACGTGAGCATCTGAAACAGGGCCGCACCGAGCGTCAGGCCGACATCTTCCAGGACAACATGGCTGGAGGACAGGCGGGTTGCCGCGAAATCGAGGTCCAGGTGCAGATCTGCGGCATCGCAAAGCTCCGCCAACAGGTCCGGAAACCCCGAGACATCGATTGAGTCAGCCACGTCGAAGCGTGCACGGGTCTGTCCGCCCTGACCCCGCATAAGCTCCATGACGACCCGGCTTTCAGCGGTTTCCCGCGCTGCGCGGACGAGGCCGGACTCATCCTGCTGAATGGTGAGATGGCCGTGCTTGCTGGTCTCGTTCACGGCACTCATGCTGCCAGCCTCAGTCTGTTCAAGGTAATACCCAGGGCGCGATAAACGCCTTCCCAGCTGTGGTGGGGGTCTTCGAATGTGCACAGCCGTATTTCAATACGCGCGCCGAGGCCGTGAGAGATTCCATCAAGCAGGTCAATCAACTCCTGTCCCGCCCCCACTTGTTCCACACGCATATCAAGGATACGCGCCAGATCGAGGCTGTGATGTCCTGAAAAGTGCGTTTCCGGCGGGCGAGCAAAATCCACCAGGCATTCTGCGGCGCCGTCATCAATCATGCCAAGGCTTGCAGCGCTGCTACGTTCAAGGCCCAGCTTATGAATGTGCGCGCCAAGCCATCTTCCCATGGCCGTCCAGTCTGTACTTGGCCACTTGAGGTCGATCCCCGTGCCGAGGCGCCATGCGATATGCTCCACCATGTGACTTACAAAGTCGTTCGGCGTGAGGATCGATTTGTCGGTGGGCTGACCATCAATGAAGCGAATGCGCGGGGGTTCGAA
>JBCBGZ010000056.1:0-18579 GCA_038526245.1 Pseudomonadota bacterium | reverse complement strand
GGCCAAGGTCCACGGCTTCATCGCGACGGCTTTCGCGGCGGTCCACACGATCTTCAAAACGATCAAGTCGGTCTTCGGCAAAATCAGCGCGGGTGCCTTGCTCATAGCGGCCGTTCAGTTCTGCGCGGGTCAGCCGCCGATCAAGCGCGCCAAGCCGCTCGGCAGGACGTACCCGTTCGGGATGTACCCTTTCAGGGCGCGCGGTTTCCTCATTTTCTTGCGCTTGAACCATCGGCGCGGAAACCACGCCAAGAGCCAGACCCACTGCAATGATCTTCAACATGCGATCCTCCTGTGTTTGCCGCATGCAGCTCCAACGCGTGGCAACCGAAACTCCGTCGAAAATACTTCGTGAACGGACATTCAGGAAAACCAACTCAATCGGTTGTAGATGCAGGGACTTTCTGGACCACCCTGGCAAGGCAGGTTAGCCAGCACACATGACAGAGATCGAACCGCGCCAAGGCCCCGGCCGCTTCTCTTTTCCCGCCATCGTGGCGGGATTGATGGTGCTATGGCCCATCGTCGCCCTGCTTGGAACGCAAGGGATGACGCCGCTTCTTTCGCTGGTCGCGATCGCGGCTGTGGCCTTCCGGCCGCCAATGCCCCGGCTATCTATTCTACTGATCCTGTTTGTGCTGCTCGTAGTGTGGGTCTCCGTCTCAACCCTCTGGTCGCCGGCGCGCGAAGGCCCGGTCTTCTCGGGCAATGTTGCAGACCAGAACTTCGCAATTGAGTTCAGTGCTTTGCGTTTGCTCGGCATAGCGCTGGCGACATTGGTCTCCATCGCAGCTCTATCGGCCTCTCGGGGCGACCCAAAGCGCGCGGGGGCCTGGCTAGCGAGTATCTTCGCGGTTCACCTGGTGATGATCCTGATCACGCCGCCGCTGCTCGAGCCCGGGCTTGCAGTCATGTACGACACCGAGATCGAGGCAAAGCGCGATGGCATGCAGAATGTGCTGCGCTACGCCAATGCGCTCGCGCTCGCCTTGTCCGTTATTCTGGCGGTGTCATGGACCCGGGGCGGCGGCTACCGGATCGCCGGCCTGATTGGGGCGCTGGGAGCCACGCTCGTTTTCGCCTTTCTGGGCAGCGCTGCTGCCATCCTGGCCGTACTTCTGATGCTGGCGTTCATGGGCATCGTGCTGGCCCTGCCAAAGACGGGGTTCCGCGCCATTTTCACCGGACTGTCTGCAATGGTCATGGGCGCCCCGCTGCTAGGCTACGCGGCACGTGTTGTTGACCAGATGGATATCGCCCTTCCCCTCTCCTTTCAGTCTCGCATCTGGGCCTGGCAAGCCGTCAGCGAAAGGCTGGTTGAACGCCCCATAACGGGGCATGGGCTGGAAGCGGCGTCCACGTGGCGGGAATCCTATACCACTCGAGCCGATTGGATGGCCGAAGTGGTCGCCCGCGGGGGATCAGAAGCGGCCTGGTCACGCTATCCGCTTATTCCGAGCCACCCCCACAATATGCCTCTGGAAATCTGGGCGGAAACAGGCCTGGTCGGAGCGGTGCTGATGGCGGGCACCCTTTTCTTCCTCGGTCTGCGCTTGCCGAGCCCAAAAGACATGTCCCTGCGCTTGCGACTGGGCACAGCCGGTCTCACGGGCGCCACACTCGCGATTGCCAGCGTCTCCTACAGCACCTGGAATGAGGCCTTCTGGTCCAGCGTCGTGCTTGTTGCCCTGTCCCTCATCATCGTCTCAAAAGCTGAGCGTCCATGACCTTGCGCAGCACAACTGCGATCGTGGTGAGCTTTCGGACAGGCCCCCGTTTACGCGATTGTCTCTATGCCCTGAAATCCGATCCGGAAGTGAGCGGCATTGTGATCGTGGACAATGGCAACCCGGAGCGAGACTCGACCTGGCTGCGCGAGACTGTGGCGGAGTGGGACAAGACAGAGGCGGTGCTCACGCCCGGCAATGTCGGCTTTGGACGCGGTTGCAATCTGGGCGCAGCGCAGGCGGCTGGGGATGTGTTGCTCTTCATCAATCCCGACGCGATGCTGAGGCGCGGCAGCGTCTCCGCCCTGCAAGGCGCACTCGAGGACAAGACCGGCCCATGTCTGGTTGGCGGCAAGATATTCGGGCTGGACGGGAAAGAGCAGCGCGGTGGGCGCCGACGCGACCTGACCTGGGCAACAGCCCTGGGACTGCGACGCTGGACCCTGGAGCATACACCTGCGCCCACTTCGCCCATCCCAATGCCAGTCGTCTCCGGGGCATTCTTCGCCATACCCAAATCCGATTTCCAGTCTGTCGGTGGCTTTGACGAAGCATATTTCCTGCACGTTGAAGACGTCGACCTCTGCCGAACGGTCCGCGCAAAAGGTGGGCGTGTGATCTATCAACCTCAGGCCGGTGCGCTTCACTTCGGCGCTACGGCTGATGCCCCAAACGAGAAGGTCGCCACACACAAGGCAGACAGCCTGTCGATCTACTTTAGAAAGTGGGCAGCCAACCCGCTGGACCACATGCTCAATACCACCCTGCTGCCCCTGCTTCGCTGGCATGTGAGACGAAGTCGCGGTTAGCCTGGGAAGGCTCCCGCCCGGGCGAGGCTGGAACTGATCGAGTGGCCGAGCACCCCTTCCAGCCACTGGGCGGTTTCGATCATTGCAGACAGATCAATCCCGGTTTCAAAGCCTGCGCGGTGCAGCATGTAGATGACGTCCTCGGTGGCAACATTTCCCGTCGCAGCGGGCGCAAACGGACACCCCCCGATGCCGCCGCAGCTGGCATCAATGATGTCTATCCCCGCCTCAATCGCAGCCGCGACGTTCGCAAGGCCCGCCCCGCGCGTGTCATGGAAATGGGCGCGTAGCTTCAAATCTGGCGCCGCCTCGCGCACCACGGCGAACCGCTCGCGCACATCCCAGGGCGTCGCCACGCCGATTGTGTCTCCGAGCGCCAGTTCGACGGCGCCGGCACGGGCGGCTTTCGCGGAGAGATCTGCCAGGATCGCGGTGCCGATTTCACCATCATAGGGGTCGCCGAATGCCACGCTGATTGTCGCCGAAAGCGGGATACCCGCCTCGTGAATCAGCGGCGCGCATTCAGCCAGTTTGTCGGCGCTTTCGGCAGGGCTCATCCCCTGATTTTTCGCCCCAAAACCTTCTCCAGCCACCAACACGAAGTTGATCTCGTCGGCGCGCGAAGCGATCGCCCGGCGCACGCCTTTCTCGTTCAGGGCCAGCGCGATGTGCTTCGTCGATCGCTCAGGGGCCAGGCCAGCAAACACTTCGGCGCTATCAGCCATTTTCGGTACGGCGCGGGGGCTGACAAAACTGCCGCTCTCCATTCGCCTCACGCCTGCGGCCTCGAGCCGAGCGATGAATTCCAGCTTCTGGCCCGTGGTCAGGTTTGCGGGATCATTCTGCAGCCCATCGCGCGGGCCAACTTCGACGATTTCAATGGAGCGAGGCATGCTTGTCATGGCTTGTCATATCGCCAATGCTCCCGGAATGACCAGCCCAGACCTTCCGCTTTCCGATCTCAAAGTCATAGAACTCGGCCAGCTCATCGCCGGTCCGTTTTGTGGACAGTTGCTGGCGGATTTCGGCGCGGATGTGATCAAGGTCGAGGCGCCCGACAGGCCTGACCCGGCGCGCGACTGGGGCGCCGCCAAGAAAGACGACATCGGCCTGATGTGGCCGGTGATCGGGCGGGGGAAGCGCTCCTTGACGCTCAACCTGCGCATGGCTGAGGGTCAGGCCTTGCTGAAACAGCTCGCCGCCGAGGCCGACATCCTGGTGGAGAATTTCCGCCCCGGCACCCTTGAGAAATGGGGTCTAGGCCCCGAAGCGCTGCACGCTATCAACCCCCGCCTCATCATTGTGCGCGTGTCCGGCTATGGCCAGACCGGGCCTGAGGCGCACAAGGCAGGCTATGCCAGCGTGGGCGAAGCAAAGGCCGGCCTGCGCCATCTCATCGGCGAGCCGGATCGCCCCCCTGCCCGCGCCGGGGTCTCCCTTGGGGATACGATGACCGGAACCTTCGCCGCGCTGGGCGCGATGATCGCCATTCATGCGCGCAAAACCACGGGCAAAGGTCAGGTCGTCGACGCTGCGATCTATGAAAGCGTCATGGCCTTTATGGAGGGACTTATCCCGGAATACGCTCTGGCGGGGCATACGCGAGGTCGCACCGGGGCAATCCTGCCCAAGGTTGCCCCGTCAAGCGCCTATCCATGCTCGGACGGCATGGTGATTATCGGCGCCAACCAGGACACGCTGTTCGCCCGCCTTGCAGACATGTGCGGCGCGGACTGGGCCAGCGATCCGCGCTATGCCACCCATGATGCACGCGGTGAGAACCAGATAGAACTGGACGACAAGATCGCGGCGTGGACGCGCCAACACACCATGTCCGAGGTGATATCGCTCGCTGACGCGCATTCGGTCCCGTGTGGGCCGGTGAATACGGCAAAGGATATGCTGGCCGACGCCCATATCGCTGCGCGAGGCGCCATCGCGAAGTTGGCGCATCCCGTTCTAGGCGATGTTCCGATGCAGGCCCCGGCGCCAAAACTCAGCGGAACGCCCGGCAAATTGCGCACCGCCGCCCCGAGCCTCGGCCAACATACGGACGACATTCTCGATAAACTCGGAGTGTCGACAGCAGAGATTGTCGAACTGCGCAGGAAGGGTGTCATCTGACACGAAAACTCCCGCAGCACCGACAAGGGCACTGCGGGAGTCGCTGTGGAGGCAGCGTTTTAGGGGGACTCTACGCGGTTAGAATTTACGCTTGTAGGCGATGGTGAACGCGTCGGACTCGAGGTCCTCAATATCGTAACGGGTATAGTCGACCCGCACGCCGTTCAGATCATCGAACATGAACTCAGCACCGACACCGTATCCGGCCCCGGTTTCGCTGTCGCTGTCTGAGCCAAGCCCATCGGCTTCTGCTTCCAGTTCTGCATTGACCAGGCCCGCACGGGCAAAAAGCTGAAGCTGCGGCGTGATATTGCCCTGGACGCGGCCATAGGCGCCGATGAGGTAGTTTAGGCTGACGCTTCCATCGATGCCGCCGCCGAGGTCAAAATCCTCATCCTGAATGCCGACGGAGAGTTCACCCTCTGCGGCCAGATTCGGCGTGAATTCATATCCGCCGTGGGCCGTCAGCGCGCCAAGATCGATATCATCAAGGCCGTCAACGCCTGTATCCACGCTGTGGAAGGTGTAGCCAACATCGCCATAGAAGCCAGCGCCCTGGGCGGCGGCTGTGCCTGCGACGCCAGCGGCGAGGAGGGAGAGAAGTGCGAGTTTCATAGTCAATTTCCTCTTGGGACGAGACAGGTATTTGACCCGCCCGGAGTTTTGGGGCCCCAGCCCGAGGCCTTGCGATAGGTTGGTGCGGGATCCGCCATCAAATGAAACTCAGGGCGGGTCAAATACCTGTCTCGTCCCAAGAGGAAATTGACTATGAAACTCGCACTTCTCTCCCTCCTCGCCGCTGGCGTTGGCTGGCCAATCCGCTAGAAGACGCTATGACCCAAGCCTTCCCACAGCCCCTGCAAGGCCACGCTCAGGATGAGACGTCGGACCTTCGCCCGAAGTTCAATGCCGACGGCCTGATCGCCGCGATCGCCCAGGATGCTGATACGGGCGAAGTGCTGATGCTGGCCTGGATGAATGCCGAGGCCCTGCGCGCCAGTCTGGAGACGGGACGCGGCACCTATTGGTCACGCTCGCGCAATGCGCTGTGGGTCAAGGGAGAAACGTCCGGCAATACCCAGGACATTGTCGACATCCAGATCGATTGCGACCAGGATGCAGTGCTGCTGAAAGTGCGCCAGACCGGCGGCGCCTGCCATACGGGGCGGCGATCTTGCTTTTACCGATCCATCGCCGCCGATGGCGCAACGCTTTCGCTCTCGCCGGAATCTGATATGGAAGGCCGTTAATCACATCTCGGGGCCCCGATGTGACTTGGATGGCGAAGGGAGCTGTCGATGAAACACGCACTGCTTTTATCCGGAATTCTGCTGAGCGTGGCAGCGTGTGGCGGGAACAACACCACAGACACAAATGTAGACACCACACCCGAACCCGTAACGGACGCGACAGCAGATATCGGGACAATTGACCAGGTCGAGCTCCATGTCCTCGACTGCGGCACCATCGAGATCTCGGATCTGAATGACTTTTCCAGCGCTGGAGATTTTGCGGGCGAGACAGACGTCTACACGAACACATGCTGGTTGGTGCGCCACCCGGAGGGCGATCTTCTTTGGGACACAGGCGTGCCCGGTATGTTGGCGGGTCAGCCTGCCTTCGAGCAAGACATCTATACGGTATCCCTTGCCACCACTGTGACTCAGCAACTGCGTGAACGCGGCATCTCTACGGCAGAAATTGAGTTTGTCTCGATTTCACACAGCCACTTCGACCATGTCGGCCAGGTCGACCAGGTCTCCGGCGCAACCTGGCTGGTGCACGAAAACGAATACGCCCACATGTTTCCGGACAATGACGAAAACGGCGAGTCCGCCACGCAATTTGGCGCATTTGCGACGATGACGTTTGAAACCTTCACCGGTGAAAAGGACGTGTTCGGAGATGGGTCGGTGGTTATTTTCCCGACCCCCGGCCACACACCCGGCCACAGCTCGCTTGAAGTCCATCTTGATGAGACGGGACCCGTCCTTTTGACGGGCGACTTGTATCACCGCACTGAAAGCCGCCTCCTGTCGAGCGTTCCCCGCTTCAACACCGATGAAACCCTGACGATGGAATCAATGGCGGCCTTCGAGGCACGCGCTGAACAACTCGGCGCGAGAGTCATCATCCAACACGAAATGGACGACATCGCCGCCCTGCCCGACTTGCTCCGCTAGATCGCGGCGTCGTTTCTTCAAGTGTAATGAATACAACACACCCCGGCAGGAACGGCACGGGTTCTCGCAATTGCAACAAAACTATCGCTGAAGTGTCATGCAACGCGCTTAGCGGGGAGGCTCACTCGCTGATTGGAGCCTCCCACCATGTCGCGCAACACCCTGCTGACTGCCGCCTCAGCTTTTGCTGTCCTATCCACTTTTCCCGCTGCTCATGCCCAGGCCCAGGCCTCCGGCGACGAAGACGCGCTGGTCCAAAACACCATCACGGTGACGGTCCAGAAGCGTGAACAGTCGCTTCAGGATGTACCTGTTACGATTTCGGCCCTGACCGGCGAAACCCTGGAAAACCTCGGACTGGACGAATTCGACCAGGTCGCGCGCTTTGTGCCCGGTTTCGAAGTTCAGGAGCAAAGCCCGAACAATCCAGGCTTTGTGATCCGCGGGATCACCTCTGACAGCGGCGAAGCCAATATCGAGCCCCGTATCGCCGTCTTCCAGGACGGTGTCTCCATCTCCCGCTCGCGCGGCTCGATTGTGGAACTGTTCGATATCGAACGCGTCGAAGTCGCCAAGGGCCCACAACCCACACTGTTCGGGCGCGGCGCGCTCATTGGCGGTGTGAACGTCATCCAGGCCAAGCCAGATTTTGATGGATTCTCGGGCAGTGTGACCGGCGGTGTCGGCAACCTCAACGAGGTCTATTTCGATGGCCATATCACCGGGCCGATCATCGAGGACATGCTGGCGTTCCGCCTGGCCGGTCGCTCGCGCCAGCGCGACGGGTTCGTCGAGAGCCTGAACCCGGAGGAAGAAGACTTCAATTCCGAAGACATGCAGGCGATCCGCGCCTCGCTGGCGTACACCCCGCGTGCAGACCTGCGCCTCGACCTGATCTTCAACTACCAGGAAGACAGCCCGTCTGGCACCAGCTTCAAGTCCGGCGCTTTCGAGCCCGTGCCCGGCGCCTCCACCGATGCCTGGGACCCGGCCTTCCTGAACACGTTTGGAGACTTCCTGGGTGGCAAACCCCTGGGCACGGACCGGGAAGTGATTTCCACCACCTTGCTGGGCGAATGGGAGATCAATGACGCGTTCACGCTGACATCCATCTTTGGCGCGCGCAGCTTTGAGAGCCTGGAAGTGTTTGACCCGGATGGCTTTGACCTGCCGCTTCTGATCTTCGCTGAAGACGCCGAAGGCGATCAGCTGAGCCAGGAATTCCGGATCAACTTCGATGATGGCGGCCCGCTCAAAGGCTTTGCTGGCATCTCATATTTCAAGGAAGATGGCCGCCAGTTCGTGCCACTGACCTATGACGAGCGCGCGATCCAGGCCTTCCTCGGTGGCTTCATCGTTCCACCGAACGCCCCACCCGTCGAAGCCCTGCCCGGCATCAACCTCAACCCGCTGGCTGGCGGCCTGCCCCTGAAGCCAATCCATAATGAGTTCTTCGCCAACACCGGCGAGACCGAGGCGATCGACCTGTTTGCGGACGCGACCTATGCCGTGACACCCCAACTGGAGATTACAGGCGGTCTGCGCTTCACCCAGGAAGACAAGACGACGGGCATCGAGGTCGGCAATCTGAACGGTCCGTCCAACCTGACGTTTGGGGGCATCTTCGTGACGGCCGGAACGGGCTTCGCCCCGGTTGAGACCCAGGCCGCCCGGCTGACAGAAAGCGACAGCTTCGACGGCGTCACGTGGCGCCTGGCCGCGAAGTATGAACTCAATGACGACTGGAATGTCTTCGCCAACACGGCCCGCGGACGTCGCCCCGAAGTGATCACGGCGTCGACGACCAATGCCACCGAGCGTTTCAGCCAGTTGCCCGCCGAAGAGGTCGACAGCTACGAGGCTGGCGCGAAGGGATTTGTCTTCGATGGCGATCTCGCCCTCGACGCTTCGGTCTTCTACTATGACTACACCAACTTCCAGACGTCGATCATCGATGACAATGGCGTGGTCGTACCCCTCAATGCAGGCAACGCAACAAGCTACGGTCTTGAAGCCCAGGCCAACTGGAACGTGTCGGACAATTTCCAGCTCGTGGCGTCTTACGGCTACAACCGCGCACGGTTCGAAGATGAGGTCGACGGCCAGCCCCAGCAGTTTGGCGGAAACAAGCTGCGCCTCTCGCCGGACCACACTTTCGCAACCTTTGCCCAGTTCACCTTCGATACTGGTTTTGGCGAACTACGCCTCATTCCGAACCTCACCTACCAGTCTGAGGTTTTCTTCGACAATACGGAGCGCGACCTGATCAGCCAGGATGGCTATGTGTTGGTGAATGTCGACGCGGCCCTTGAGTTCGGCAACGGGCTGGAGCTTCAGGCCTATGTGAAGAACGCTTTCGACGAGGAATACCTGATCGATGCGGGCAATACCGGCGATGCCTTCGGAATCCCGACCTTCATCGCAGGCAAGCCCCAGCAATATGGCGTGCGCCTGAAGAAGGTTTTCTAGGCCGCAACACTCATATCAGGGGCGCTGGCGCGGGAACGACCGACCGCCGGCGCCCCTTTTCTTTTTCGTCGATGCACGATTAGCTCTTCCGAATGACCCGGGAGAAACACATGAACCGCATCGCTGGCCTGACTGCCGCCCTCTGCCTTGTTGCTGCCTGTGGGAGCGAAGCTCAATCCCAGGACGTTGCATCTCCCATGCTTGCGCCACCCGACGGTCCAGTGGGCGCCCCGCTGGTTGAGCTCTACACGCACCTACACTCGAACCCCGAGCTGTCGTTCCAGGAAAGTGCCACCAGCGCCCTCCTTGCGGCCGAGCTTGAAGCGCTGAATTTCGATGTGACGACGGACCTTGGCGATACTTGGGTGCGCGCCAAGGCTGAGCGCGACCAGGGCGAGGTGCGCGGGCGCGTAGGTGGCTATGGCGTCGTCGGCGTTCTGGAAAACGGAGACGGCCCCACCGTGCTTATCCGCGCGGATATGGATGCCCTCCCGATCAATGAGCGGACCGGCCTCGACTTTGCCAGCCAGGTCATCGACACAACGTGGACGGGCGTTGAAAGCGGCGTGATGCATGGCTGTGGGCATGATGTGCACATGACGGTCTGGGCAGGTGTGGCGCGCGAACTGGCCCAGCGCCAGGACGACTGGTCGGGCACGCTCGTAATGATCCTCCAGCCCGCCGAAGAAATCGGCCTGGGCGCGCAGGCAATGTTGGCCGATGGCCTGTATGAGCGTTTTCCCCTGCCGGACTACAATCTGGCGCTGCACGTTTCCGCCAGCCAGCCGGCAGGCAAGATCGCCTACAGTCCCGGCTATGCGCTGGCGAATGTCGATAGTGTGGATATCAGCGTGAAGGGCGTGGGTGGCCATGGCGCCTATCCCCACACAACCAAGGATCCCATTGTCGTCGCATCCCACATCGTTACGGCCCTGCAAACGCTTGTCTCGCGCAATGTGGACCCGCAGAATCCCGCCGTCGTGACCGTAGGGTCGATTGAGGCCGGATCGAAGCACAATATCATTTCCGACGAGGCGCATCTGAAGCTCACCGTGCGCAGCTATTCCGATGAGACCCGCGCGCTCCTGCTGGAGGGGATCGAGCGCATCGCCAAAGGCCAGGCGGCGACATTCGGCGCGCCGGAACCGAAGATTACAATCGAGAGCGACTACACGCCATCGACCTATAACGACCCCGACCTTACGGCACGCGCGATGGCCGCGATCGGCGCAACGCTCGGCGAGGAAAACGTGATTCAGGTTCCGCCAGTTATGGGCGGAGAGGATTTCAGCCAGTATAGCCGCACTGGCGAGAATGTGCCTTCGCTGATCTACTGGCTTGGCGCTGTAAACCCTGACACCCATGCAGAGGCCCAGGGCGGCGCACTCTCCCTGCCCTCACTCCACTCGCCTTTCTTCGCCCCGGATGCCGAACCGGCCATCGAAACGGGCGTGACCGCCATGACGGCCGCCGCGCTGGACCTGTTTAAGACAGACGGAAGCTAGCGCGTCAGGCGAAGGGAATTTGCGGCGAGGTTCTCAAAAACTTCGTCCAAATCCGCCGACGAGACTGAGAAGAAACGAGACGGGTCCGCCGCACAGGCCTGCAGGTTCGAAACTGCCGTTGTATCGGTCAGGTCCAGCGCAATGACGTAGAGTTCGACGTTGTATTCCTCACGAATCCGCTCGCAGGCGTCCAGCATAAGGGCGTTGAGTGATTGCCCCGCCTTCAGCTTGTCGGCAGCAACGTCGATTCCTGAGTCCGTCGCGATGTCCGGGTGGCGCACACAATCTCCGGCGGAGCCACGGTCACCATCCTTCTCAAGACACCCGTAATAGCCCTCATAATGGGTCGGAAACTCGTTCTTGCCGTCGGTAAGAAGGATCATGACCTTCCGCGTGTCAAAATCATCAAACGCGGCCGCTTCCTGGCCCGACGGCAAACCCCAGAATGTTGCCCAGTCGCTGCGATCGGAAAGTGCGCGAAGCCCCCACATCAAACCGACATCCACTTTTGTGCCCGTCAGGGTCGGATACATGTGATCTAGCTTGGTATAGAGCTGGTCCGGGTCGGAAGACAGACCGAGCATGGCCGACGGACAGTTAATATTGGGGCCGGATAGCGCAATACTGGAACCACCCTCCCATTCCGTGTTCGTCGGCATCCAGTTGCAGCGCGGATTGCCATCATCAAAGTACTTGAACTCATTGGGATCTGACAGACACGCGTTGAGCGTAGATGTGCTGGTCCCGAAGCTATTGTAAGTGCAGGCTGAAGTGGTCTTCACATAGGTGTTTCTTAGGCCGGCATACCAGACACCCCCAATCACCTGACCGCTATTCTGACCGCAATTCAGCTGCGAAGACCCAACAGACATTGACGCCTGCTCGATCTTCGGTGCGGGCCACCATGTCTCCCCGTCACGCTCAATCCCGTAATTTTCCCACGGCAGGTCCAGCGACCCCTCCATAGGATTGGGTGGGGGCGGAGGCGGTGGAGGCGGTGGAGGCGCAGGCGGCGGAGGCGGTGGAGGCGGAGGCGGTGGAGGCGGAGGCGGCGGAGGCGGAGGCGGCGGTACTACGCAATCGTCGTCTGCCTCGTCCTCGTCGGCTTCGCAATATTCGATCTCGTCTTCATCGTCATCATCATCCCCAGACGGAGGCGGAGGTGGCGGTGGAGGAGATGGCGGCGGGGGCGGTGGAGGTGGTGGCGGCGGCGGCGGAGGCGACACGATCGTAATGCTTTGGAGCTCCGCTGGAGAAATCGACGCTGGCCAACGCATCGGAGACGGCGGGGTATCTGTTAGACGTGCACTGCCGGGAACATTACCACCATTGTTCACACGCCGCTCACCATCGGCCGCCTGGATGCATCCACGCCACTGCGTTGGCGCAAAAATCGCGTTGAGCTCGGAATTCGTAACCGAGTTGAGCGGGTCGGCATAGGTGTAGGGCGAAGACAGTGTCCGCGGGTGGCTGGTATACTGGTTTCGATTGGCCATTGGCGCAGGCGGCTGGACTTGCGTGCCCCAGGCCTGGGGAGCTGGCGTGATCGTCACGAGATCGGACACACCCGAAGTCCATGTGCCCGGCGCTTCAGAATTAATGTTCAGCGTTGCTGCGTAGGGAACCACAGCAACACGGACTCCTTCAGGGGACTGCGCCGACGCGTACACGTCCTCGACAAAGCCCTTGGCGGCCGCGCGCATGTCCTCCATCCGGGTTCCGGTGAACATGGACCGGGAGTTGTCCAGCACCAGTGCCACTTCCAGTTTCCGCGCGTCGCCCACCGTTGAGGCGGCCTCAACTTCGGCCATCAGAAAGTTTCGGCCCAGTAGCCCGCCAAAGAGAAGTTCCGTATCGACCGTAAACGTGCCGGTGAACTCATCATCAGAGTTCATCCAGAACACCGGGTCTATGCTGGCGTCGTAAATGCCGTACTTGCGCATATCGATGTCGAACATCAGGTTCGCAGCGGTCTTTGCCGCATTCAGCCTGTCAGTGTCCGTTGGCCCGGGATGGGCAGCATAGGTTTTTCCACCGACCAGCACCGCCGAATCGATTGCAGACTGGGCGGCATACTTGTTGTTGGCGGCGCGGCGATAGTCCACGGCAAAGCCGATGATGATCACCAGAGGAATGATGCACACACCCGTCAGCATGGCGATGTTGCCGCGCTCATCGCGTCTGAACGCACCGACACTCTTCAGATAAGTTGACGACAGCAACGAGGACATACGCATGAATCCAGCCCACACTCATTCTATTTGGACCAGCCCTCGCAGAAATAGGTGCAATCTCGGTTTACAGACGCGCCGAAACTTAGACAAAATTGAACCTGTCGAGTAGCGTACCGAGGTCCTGGCCCGAAGGCAGTCGCTGAAATCAAGCGCGCCTACCCGAAAGCCCGATTGGCCTTCCAATCTGAACAGGCTCCCGTTAGACGAGCCTCTGCCAGGCCGACAGCGCCCACAGGAGTAAACATGACTTTCGAAACGATCCGTGTTGAGCGCGAAGATGGCGCCATTGCCGTCGTGCAGCTCAATCGCGAAGACGCCCTGAACGCGTTCAACACTCAATTGATGAATGAGCTGACCGAGGCGCTGGACGACCTCGACGGCGATCCGGGCGTGCGCTGCGTCATCATCACGGGCGCCGGGAAGGCATTCGCCGCAGGCGCTGACATCAAGGAAATGCAGGCCAAAGGCTTCCCGCAAACCTATTTCGAAGACTTCATCACGGCCAATTGGGAGCGCACCGCCCGCATGCGCACCCCGGTTATCGCGGCGGTCAACGGCTTTGCCCTGGGCGGTGGCTGCGAACTGGCCATGATGTGTGACTTCATCCTCGCCAGCGACAAGGCCAAATTCGGCCAGCCCGAGATCAATCTCGGCGTTTCGCCCGGCGCGGGCGGCACCCAGCGCCTGACCCGCTTCATCGGGAAATCTAAGGCTATGGAAATGTGTCTGACGGGGCGCATGATGGAAGCTGAGGAGGCCGAACGCTGCGGTCTGGTCTCTCGCGTGGTGCCCCACCAGGAGCTCATGGATGAAGCTCGGGACGTTGCCCGCAAGATCGCAGCGAAGTCAGCCTCCGCGGCCATGATGACCAAGGAGATGATCAACACGGCCTACGAGACGACCCTTTCCCAGGGCGTGATGTTCGAACGCCGCCTGTTCCACTCGCTTTTCGCCACAGATGACCAAAAAGAAGGCATGGAAGCGTTCGTGGAAAAGCGCGCGCCCCATTTCCTGCATAAGTAAGCGATGATTGGGTTGACGCTGAGACCTGCTTTCGGTATCGACCGCCTTCTTGCCCGCTGGGCACTCAGGAGACATTGATGGCGAATACACGATCAGCCAAGAAGATGGTGCGCAAAATCGCCAAGCGCACCGAAGTGAACACCGCCCGCCGCTCGCGCGTGCGCACCTTTGTGCGCCGTGTTGAGGAAGCGATTGAGGCAGGTGACAAGACCGCTGCGGAAACAGCCCTGCGCGAAGCACAGCCGGAAATCATGCGGGCTGTCACAAAGGGCGTCATGCACAAGAATACCTCGGCGCGGAAAATCTCGCGCCTGTCATCGCGCGTTAAAGCGCTGAGCTAACAGCCCTCTCAAGGACCATGACAATCGCCGCAGGCTCGACCCAGGTCGCCTGCGGCGTTTTCATGTCTGAGAAGGCTGTTCGACGCTCATTTCCAGACTCGATTGTTGTGTCAGCGTTCGCTTACTTATTCTATCAGAAGATGAGCGTTTCTCCACACCAATCTTAGTCCTCGACAAGCGCGAGTTACGGACTAGTCTATAGTTAACGCGCGGCAATATCCTGTCGATTTTTTGCTGCGACATTTCACAACAATGCGCCCAAAAGCGTATTGACAAAAATCCGTAACAATCGGGTGGCCGAAGAGGCACACATCGGTGTTGCAATTCCGCTACATTTGCCTTTTAGCGATGTTTTTATTGCAGAAAAATCTCAGAAAAAAAGCCACGAAGTTTCAAAGCCAGAGCCCGTGTCAAGCATGAGATTCGCCGAAAAGACGATTATAGATGATTGAGTTACACCGGGTGGGATGCTTAACTCCTCCCATCGAAGATTAATCCCGACACGAACAAAGTTTGGTGTGCCCGTTCTGGGCAAGAGGGTGATTTTCAAGGGTAGAGTTGGGTTAGAAAAACTCGATGGAAAAGGGGGCTCATAAGCTATGGGCAAGAACGATACAGATAACACCTCCTCGAACAGCGACAAACCGAGCGATCCCGGTGCGCATGTCATTTGGCAGGCCACCCTTGCTGACCTGAAAGGCCGTCTCTCGCCTGGCGATTACGACCGTTACATCAGTGGCTTGAAGTGCATTATCGAAGTTGATGGGGAAATGATTGTGGCCGCGGCCAGCAGCCACGCCGCTGATCGCGTGAACGCCGAGCACAAGCGGATCATTACGCGCCGCTGGAAGGCCTATGATCCGCGCGGGCGCGGTGTGCGCATCATCGCTTGGGATCGGGAGTCCGGTTCGTACAGTGATGTGATTGATGGCAATCCTTTTGCGGAACCTGAGCCTCGGATCAATGAGCCCAAGGCGGCAGAGGCCAAGACCTCGACGGTCTCAGGCGCACGGGCCGGTTACACCTTCGACACACTCGTTGTGGGCGCCTTCAATGAGAAGGTCACCGACCTGATGCACCACATCGCCGATGATGGTGACATGCTCGAACGGGTGGTCGTCATTTCAGGCCTTCAGGGTGTCGGGAAAACGCACCTGATCACCGCCCTGCAGCAGGAAGTCGAGCGCCGCAATGATGGCCGCAGCGTGGTTTACATCACCGCTGAGGACTTCCAGAACGATTATGTTGCAGGTGCCATGTCCCGTGACACGCGCGCGCTAAAAGCAAAGCTGCTCGCAGGTGACATCGTCCTCATCGAGGACTTGCAGAACATCGCCAATGCCAAGGGCACGGATGGCGAGTTTGCCCGCAATCTGCGCTCCATCACGGAAGCAGGCGGCCTTGTGATCCTTACTGCGGACACGGCGCCTGGCGAAATGGAAGGTTTTTCTTCCCGCGTGATGAGCCAGCTGCGCGGCGCCATTTCCCTTGAAGTGGGCGCTCCGGACAAGGAAATGCGCGTCGCTATTGTGAAACGCCGCGCGCGCACGCTTCAGGACAAGGCACCGGCCTTCCGCGTGACGGATGATATGATCGATATGATCTGCACACGGGTACGCGGACAAGGACGCGAGCTTTGCGGCGCTCTGATCAGCCTCTACACAGAAGCCAGCATGGGCAAACTCGAGCCAACGCTTGAGATGCTGGAGCGCGTGCTCGATCGCCAGTCCGGCGCGATGACACCGCCGACCATTGACCTGATCAAGCGCGCCACGTGTCGCCAGTTCGAAGTCACCAAGGCGGAGCTCGAAGGCCCGCGGAAACTTCAGCGGATTGTGTATGCCCGCCATTTGGCTATGGCTCTGTGCCGGGAGATGACGGACAAGTCGTACCCGACAATTGCCCGGTCATTCGGCAAACGCGACCACACATCCATCATGTATGCCGTTGAACGGGTTGAGTTTTATCTCACAACACGGCCGGAAACGGCACGGCATCTGGAACAGCTTCGCGGCCTGATCCACGAGATGCAGGGCTAAAAACACCCGCCAAGCCCCGGCTCGATCGCGAGTCGGGGCTTGTTTTTTTTGCAAATACACCAACAGTGTCGGCCCGCCTTGATGCATGACCCCTTGTCCGCATCTGGTGGGCTGACCGCAAACAGCTCCCGGCCAATGCGGACAGATCTCCATTCAAAGTCCTTGAGCGACCGTCCAAGACCATAAAAGGCGCACAACACCATGAAACTGACGATCGAACGCGGTGACCTCCTCAACGCCCTCTCCCACGTTCAAAACGTCGTGGAGCGGCGCAACACGATCCCGATCCTGTCGAATGTCCTGATGTCGGCCAAGGACGGCGCGCTGACCCTGACTGCAACGGATCTCGATATAGAGGCCGTCGACAGCGCCCCGGCCCAGGTCTCAAGCGAAGGGGCCATCACAGCGCCTGCGGGCACGTTGTTCGATGTGGTGCGCAAATTGCCCGGCGGCGCTGACGTGGAACTGTCGCTGGAGCCGGAAAACGAGCGCCTCTCCATCCGCGCCGGCCGCAGCCAGTTTGCCTTGCCCACCCTACCCGCATCAGACTTCCAGACCATGGGCGCTGATCCGAGCGCTACGACATTTGACATCGACGCCGGCGACCTCCGCCGACTGATCGACAAAACCCGCTTCGCCATCTCCACGGAAGAAACACGGTATTACCTCAACGGGGTGTATCTCCATGCTGCGGAAACCGAAGATGGCGCCAAGGTGCTGCGCTGCGTGGCCACCGATGGTCACCGTCTCGCCCTGGCTGAAACACCTGTTCCCAAGGGCGCAGAGACTTTGCCCGGTGTAATCGTGCCCCGTAAGGCCGTGACAGAAGCGCGTCGCCTGATCGACACGGCATCCGATCCCGTGACCCTTGAAATCTCTGACAACAAGATTGTCGTCCGCTCCGGCGCCGCAGTTCTGACCGCCAAGCTGATCGACGGGTCTTTCCCAGACTATGCCCGAGTTATTCCCAAGGGGAATGACAAGAAGCTGACCATCGACAACAAGGCCTTTGAAGCCGCTGTGGACCGGGTGGCGACGGTCTCGGCGGAGCGGTCCCGGTCGGTAAAAATGTCCATGGAAGACGGTAGACTCACGCTCGCGGTGAACCATGCCGAAACTGGCCAGGGCGAAGAGGAAATCGAAGCAGAGTATGGCTTTGACCCCATGGAGATCGGGTTCAATGCAAAGTACCTTCTCGATATCTGCGGCCAGATCGAGGCGGGCAACGCGGAATTCATGTTCAACGATCCGGCCAGCCCAGCCCTGGTCTTGGACCCCGAAGATGCCCACGCCCAATACGTGCTGATGCCGCTTAGGGTTTAGGCGCGCTGCTCGCCATAGTCTTTGTAGCTCAGATTGGAAATACCGAGGGCGTCCCAGACAAGGGCAGCCACCTCATGGGTGCGTGTATGGATATGGTGCGGCGTCCAGCCGTCTCGATTGCGCACCCAATCCACCAAGTGCAAACCGTCCAATTCACTCGCCCGCGACTGCAGAACGCGGCGTTTGTGCTCGAACGAATTGTCGCTGATCGCCAGATTGATCTCACCGGGCAGCAGGATCAGATTGCCCAACATGTGAAGCATCTGCTCGCGCTTTTTTGCATCTGGAAAGGCTCCTAGCCAAGGCTCAGGCAGCATGGTTGATTGCGGCAAGACATGCTCTACGGACACATTCCGAATAAATCGGTAATCTGGGGCAGACAGGGCGTATTCGGTCCAAATGATCAGTCCTCGCCGCAGCGTGTAGTTTGTCAGCGGCGCCGATAAAGTCCGGTGAATGCGCACGACGTCCTCATCACGCATCTCAAGAGCGCGAAGGCGATCGGGTCGCGCGCCGCCAGCCAGTTCGGCAAGGGCCTTTGCGAACACCAGGTGGCGCTTCTGGGCGCTGAACCCGGACAGGTCCATGGCCATGGCCGAACGCTGGATCTGGTCAAACAGTCCCCGTCGCCAGGCCGCGCCTTTCCGCTCGCCCATGGCGCTGGCCAATCCCATGATGCGCAAAACAAGCGGCTTCCACTCCGTCCACCAGATCGCCCGTACAGGGAGCAGCGCCTTGAACACGCCGCGGTTTCCACCAAGCGCTGGTTGGTTAAGCTGGTTCCAGTTCTCGGCGCATCTGT
>JBCBGZ010000055.1:0-18655 GCA_038526245.1 Pseudomonadota bacterium | reverse complement strand
CATTGCAAAGACGTAACCATCCAAGACGCTATTGACCACACCCGCGACCCTGTGCCCCTGTCGCATGATCAGGCCACCTCGCGGCGTTTGCCACCCCGGCCTTCGCGAGGACCTCCGAAATGCGTGCCAACTTTGCCCACCAGATCAGCAATCACCGGCGGTGGCGCGACAAAGGTGGCTGCTGCATTCAAGAGGTCGCGATTGCGCTTGGCTTCGATAAGCCGGGCCCAAGCCCAGCGTTTGTGGGCGCCCATCACATGTTCCTTGAGCATGGTACGGGCGTCATCGGACAAGTTCGGTTGCCGCAACAAGGCCCGGGACGCGATCCAGAAAGCTTTCAAATCGCCAGAGCAATGGCGCTTTGACAAGGAGCCAGGTGAATTGAACGCATAGTATCCTTGTGGATCGACAAGGCCGAAAGAGACCCCGTCCGCAAGCGCCCGTCCGTAAAGATCGAAATCCTCACCCAGGCGCATGCCTTCGTCATAGAAAAGGTTATGCGTCAGAAGGGTCTCAAGCCGCATGATGGGTTTGATATAGCCCAGTTCGCGCCCCTGGCCGCTATAGGCGGGCATATTCTCGCGGACAAATGTCGCCAGATCGAGCTCCATCTCACCAAAATCGCTATCCGACCAGTGCCGCTTTGCCAGATCGAGATTAGACCAGTCGGAGATGCGGTAGAGATCGTCTGCCACAAAATCCCAGCTGTTCTTGTCGGCATATTCCAGCATGGCAGCGAGCCGTCCCGGTGCCATACGATCGTCGGCATCCAGCAGCGCAACAAACTCGGTCTCAGCCACCGACAGCGCCCGGTTGCGCGCGGCGGCCGGGCCCTGATTGACCGATTGTTCCAGAATGGTCACCGCATTGCTGCCGCCAGCTGCCTCCCAGGCTGCGGCCACTGTGCCATCGCTGGACGCGTCATCGACGACGATCACCTTGCAGGGCACCGACTGCGCAAGCGCGCTCTTGATCGCGTCGCCAATGATCTCGGCGCTGCGATAAACGGGTATGATAACGCTAATGCGTGCCGTCACGGGACAGGCTCCCTGTATTCCCCCGGGTGACCACCGGTATTGCAGCAGAAACTTGCAAGGCCTGCACCGGTTTTCGCGTGCCGGGCGAAAAGACTATCGCTTTGCTATCTTTCCAGAAACTATCGCCGTGTCTGCATGTGCGCCAGGGTGGCAGAGTTTTCGCATGGCCGCGCCCGTAGACCGGCGCAATTGAATGTCGCGCCGAACGTATATTCGGGGATCCACCATGGACACTGCCACACTCGCCGTCGACACTAAACTGACTGTCGTCGTCCCAACGTTTAATGAGAGCAAGAATGTCGGCGAAATGGTCCGGCGCCTGGATACGACCCTGTCCAATATCCCGTGGGAAGTCATCTTTGTAGATGACGCGTCCCCCGACGGCACGGCAGATGTCGTTCGGTCCCTGGCGCGGGAAGATCGCCGCGTCCGCCTGATTTCGCGCCACAATCGCCGCGGGCTCGCTTCGGCGGTCGTCGAAGGCGCACTGGCGGCCTCAGCTGACATTGTCGCCGTCATGGATGGAGACCTCCAGCACGATGAGAGCGTGCTTCCGGGCATGTATGAGCAGGTCCGCGATGGCGAGGCCGATGTAGTTTCCGCCAGCCGGTTCCTGACCGAGGATGGTGCGGATGGCTTGTCGTCCCAGACCCGTGTCGCAATTTCGAACAATGGCATCAAGCTGTCCAACTGGGTCTTCAACCTGGACATGACCGATCCGCTCACGGGCTTCTTTGTGGTCCGCCGGGATGTGGTGCGCCGCGCCCTGCCAGACCTTTCCGAGCTCGGCTTCAAGGTTCTAATGGACATCATCATCTCCGCCCAGCCGCGCCCGAAAGTGGCAGAAGTGCCCTTCAAATTCCGCGAGCGCGTCCACGGCGAGTCAAAGCTCGACAATCGCGTAATGTATGAGTTCTTCCTCTTCTTCATTGAGAAGAAGATCAGTTCGATCCTGCCCCTGCCAGCACGCTTTCTGTCTTTCGCTTTCATCAACTCCATCGGGATTTTGGTGCACCTCGCAGTGCTGTTCCCGCTGATGATGGTCCTGGGAGAAGGCAACTTCATCAACGCCCAGATCGTCGCCACCCTCGTGGCCATGGGCTTCAACTACACCATGAACAATCTGGTGACCTATTCAGACCGCAAGCTGAAAGGCGGGAAGTTCTACGCAGGCTTCTTTATCTTCGCCGCCCTTTGTTCGGTCGGCATACTCGGCAATGTCGGCGTCGCCAGTGTCCTGCACCGGGACTATCCGACGCTTTCGGTCTTCGTACCCGCCATCGCCGGCGCCCTGATCACCGTGGTTTGGAACTATGTGGCCACCGGCGCCTTCGTCTGGGGCCGGATGAAGTTTCCGGCAGTCTTCAAGCGCCGCCGCAAAGCGGTCCACGCCTAGGCAGGCGCCGCGACCAGACCGGCATGCGCCTTGCTCTGAAACAGGGCGAATGCCGGGGTTGGTCCGGAATGGGAATTTTTCCCGTCCCACTCGCCCCAAAATGGAATCGCAATGACGCAGCCGGGGCCGGCTGATACCGAAATGCTGCAACTGCAAGCAATTTCGGATGTGGGCTCCCGGTTACCGACACACGAGGCGGCGAGGGCCGTGGTGGGAGTTTGAAAACATGTCGAGCCAGGATGCAAACCCAGGGAACGCAGGCGGTCTTATTGACCGGGCGCTGACGTTTTATCGCGAGAACGAGACCCTGGTGAAGTATGCGCTGATTGGCGGTACGGCCAGCGCAATTGATGTCATTCTTTTCTTTGTGCTCTTCAATTTCGTGTTCCCGGACACGGTATCCTTCCTGGGTATGGAAATGTCCAAAGAGCTTGCCTCGCACTCCATCGCGGTGCCGACATCGGTCATTTTCAGCTTCGTCGTGAATGCGCGCCACAACTTTAAGACCGAGGATCATGGCCTCCTGCGCTTCATCAGCTTCTGCATAGTTTGCACGATCGGCTACGCCGCTGGCTATGGCGTGATTGTTGCAGTGCAACAATTCTTCGCTGACCCGGATCTTGGCGGCAATATCGGCAAGCTCGCATCGCTGCCGGTCGTCTTCATCATCCAATACGTCCTGAACTCAAAGATCACCTTCCGCCCCGCCTCACCCGCGGCAACCTGAACCCAGACCCACAGACTTCTCACACCTTCCCAGGGGACCAGTAAAATGACCAAGCCTCGCATCGGTATCATCGGCGGCGGCCTCACCGGCCTCACCACAGCTTACGAGCTGACCAAACAGGACGCAGACGTCACCATCTTCGAGGCTGGTGACCGTCTCGGCGGACTGGCAGCGGGCTACGAGCTCGCCGGCAAGTATCGGATGGAGCAGGCCTACCACTTCCTCTACAAGACCGACGAGTTCATCCTCGCCATGGTCGAAGAGCTCGGCCTGTCGGACAAGCTGACCTACCACAAATCGTCGGTGTCGACCTATTACGGCGACAAGCTCTATCCGATGGAAAGCCCGATCGACCTGATCCGCTTTACCCCTATTGGCTTCTTCGACCGAATCCGTGCTGGCGTGACCGTCCTCTGGCTCCAGCGCGAGCGCGACTGGCGCAAGCTTTCGAAAATGACGGCCCTGGAATGGCTGCGCAAGTATGCCGGCCAAGCCGTGACAGACGTGATCTGGGAACCCCTGCTGAAAGGCAAGTTCGACCGCTACTATGACAAGGTCACCATGTCCTGGCTCTGGGGCCGTGTGCTCCAGCGTGTGGACTCCCGCGATGCCAAGATCGGTGGCGAAGCCCTCGGCTACTTCAAGGGCGGCTTCAAAACCGTGATCGACGCTCTGGAAGCCCCGGTTCGCGACGCTGGAACGGACGTGCGTTTCAACGCCTTCATCGACAAGCTGCACCATGACGCCGAAACGGGCGAAGTAGTTGTGACCCTGCGCGAAGGTGGCGAACAGCGCTTCGATCGCGTCCTCGCCACGGTGCCATCCAACGTGCTGGCGAAAATGATTGCGAGCTATGAAGACAAAGATCCGGAGTACTTCCAGAAAATCCGTTCCGTGGACTACCTGGACGCCGCCGTGCTCTCCTTCGTGACGCCGCAGAAAATCACCGACTACTACTGGCACAATGTGAACACGCCGAACTCGCCCTTCGTGGTGTTCCTGTCCTTCACGGCCCTGATCGGGACCGAGGATTTCGACGGCAATCACATCTACTATATCGGCGACTACATCCCGGCTGAGCACAAATACATGTCCATGCCTGCAGATGAGCTGAAGGCCTTCTGGTACGCCGAGCTCCAGAAAATGTTCCCGGACTTCGATCCGAGCCAGATCATTGATGATGGCCTGTTCCGCATGCCGAACGCCCAGCACATCGTCGACATTGGCTTTGAGGAAGAAAAACTGGTTCCACACGAGACCCCGTGCCCCGGCGTTCTGATGTGTAACTTCAGCCAGATCTACCCCATGGACCGCGGCACCAACTACGCCGTCCGTGACGGTGTGCGCATGGCGAAGATGCTGATGGAAAGCCTCGCATCGGGAACCACTGATGTGGCAACCCCAACCGTGCCGCCGCTGACCATGCCAGCATCCGGCCGGAAGGAAGAACCACTGCCCAAGGCAGCGGAATAACCAAACCTGGCCCAGCCGAGGACCTGATCCCATGACTGAGACGCGCAAATCAAAAGAGCCCGCCGCAGCCGGGGCAACCGCCGCGCTGGGCAACATGAAGCTTCCCGGCTGGATGATGGGCCTCTGGGACCGGTTCCGGGCCCTGCCGGGCTGGTTTCAGGGCACGACCTACGCTGCAATTGCGGCGGGGTTCCTCGGCTTCATCTTCTTCCTCGGCTTTGTCTCGGGAGAGCGCGCGGTCGGACCGGCCTATCCCCTGTTCGCCAAGGTGACCAACAAGCTCGACTGGATGTTCTTCCGGGGCGGGCCCGTGCCAAAGCTGGAACCGACGATATACAACTCCGCGCTGGTGCGCCTGAATTCGTCGGTCGGCATCGTCGACACAGGCCGGCCAGACTCCGACCAGAATGCGCTTAGCCAGAATGGCGGCGGCCTCACCAGCTTCGGTGATGACCTTCTGCTGCTCGCATACAATGGGAAAATCTACGCCGCGACCGGCCCCGACGAAATTCGCGATACGGGGCTGACGGCGCCGGACAACAACCGCGAAGCCTATCAGGCCCTTCAACAGAACCCAGACTTCGACCAGTACACCTTCCACCGCGGGTATCTGCGCTACAACGATCTGATGTTCGTGGACGCGCCGAGCGGAAAGGCACTGATCGCATCCTACACCGAGTTCCACCCGGAAGAGGCGTGCTACACAAACACGCTTGCCAAGCTCGACCTGCCGGCAGACGCCACGGATATCGACCAGGTCACCTCAACGGCAGAGGATTGGGATATCCTGTTCCGCACAGACCCGTGCATGGATTTCAAGGTCGAGCACCTTGCCATGGAGGGTCACATGGCCGGTGGCCGCATGGTCTTCGATGGCGACCGCACGATCTTCATGACCAGCGGTGACTTCCATCTGGACGGCATGCGCTCGTCCGGCCCGGGCATCGCCCAGAATGCCGATGCTATGTATGGCAAAACCCTGCGGATAGACCTCGTGACCGGCGATGGTGAAATCAACTCCATGGGCCACCGCAACGCCCAGGGCATCGCCATGTCGGCGGACGGCCAGCTCCTGATCGCAGAGCACGGCCCGCGCGGCGGCGACGAGCTGAACATCATTGAGCAGGGCCTGAACTATGGCTGGCCGCTCGAGAGCTACGGCACGACCTATCGCGGCACACCGATCCCGAACTCAGTGTCCTACGGTCGCCACACCCAGTTTGAGCCGCCCATCCACTCCTGGATCCCATCGGTTGCGATCTCCGGCATGACCCGCGTCGACGGCTTCGATGAGAGCTGGGATGGCGACTTGCTGGTCTCGGCCCTGTCGGACCAGTCGCTCTTCCGCATCCGCATGGAAGGCGACCGGGCAGTCTATTCAGAACGGATCGAGATTGGATCGCGCATTCGCTATGTGCACCAGCACAATGACGGCCGGATCGTGCTCTGGACCGATAATTCCGAGTTGATCTTTCTGTCTGCCCTTGAGCGCGTGGATGAAGGCCTGCGCTTCCAGAACTGGCTGGAGACCGCAGAATTGCCCAGCCGCGTAAAAGCCGATCTCAACACGGTGATGGACCGCTGCGTGGAGTGCCACTCCTTCCAGGTGGGCGACGATGAGAAAGCCCCCGGCCTCAACAAGATCTATGGCAACGACATCGCCACGACGACCTATGAGTACTACTCGGACGGGCTGAAAGCGAAGAATGGCGAATGGACCCGCGAGAATCTGATTGCCTACCTGAACGATCCCCAGGGCTTTGCGCCGGGCTCGATCATGCCGGCGGCCAATATTGACGACCCGCGCGTGGCCGGAGCCATGGTCGACTATCTGGAGTTCCTTGAGCGCCAGTTCTAGGCGCTCGGGGCCGCTCCGCCATGACGGCCACACCGGTCACCGCCGCGGCCAAAGCCTCGCCAGATGCACGCATGGACGTGCTGGATGGCATGCGCGGTTTCGCAGCCCTGGCGGTCGTGTTCTTTCACTTCTTTTCGCGCTGGGCCGAGCCCCATTTCACGCCCACGCTATACCAGCACGGCGCAGCGCTAGCGGAATTCTTCCCGATACAGGTAGGCGGCGCGTTCGGCGTGCGCCTTTTCTTCCTGATCTCTGGTTTCGTCATCATGATGACGCTGGAGCGCTCCACGGGGTTGATCGATTTTGCCGTGCGCCGTTCTGCGCGCCTCTGGCCGACCATGCTGGTCTGCGCCACGCTCTCGACACTGATCATAAATGGTTCGGGCATTGCCCACATTTATGAGAACGTTGCCCGATACGAGGTGACCGCAGTGGAGTACTGGTCATCCATCTTCTTCATTCCGCCGGACCTGACCGCAGGTGTTCTTGGCATTGAACAGGCTGACCGCCCGCGCTGGGTGGAGGGGGGCTACTGGACGCTCTGGGCGGAAGTTCGCTTTTATGCCCTGATCGCCCTGACCTATTGGCTCAGCCCGCGCGGCGCCTTTCTCTGGGTGTGGGCCGGCCTGCAAGTGGCGTCCACCGTCCTCGACATCGCCATGCAGGTGACCGGCGGGTTCAATGGCGGCACGGCGGCAGGCATGGTGTTGCAGCCCGATATTCTCGGCTGGTTCACGCTCGGTCTCGCGGCCTGGAAAGCGCGCACCCTGGGCGCACATCCCGCGCTTTTGCTGGCGAGTGGCGCTGCCATCATTGCACTTCTGGTGGGCCCAATCGTCTCGATCTCAGGCGGCGCGGTCGGACTGACTGACAGGGTGCTGCGTGAAGGCGTCCTCATGGTCGCAATCGCAACGCCGTTTGTACTTTTCCTGCGGGGAAGCAGGCTTGTCGCGCCGCTGGCCTGGAAACCCATGGTGACGGTCGGCCTCGCCTCCTACCCCTTGTATCTGTTCCACGAACGCCCTGGCATGGCCTATCTCCACTGGCTAAACTCCGCCGGCTTTCCGCCATGGGTCGCCGTATTCATCGCCATCGGTATCGCCATTGCGACTGCCATCCTCATTCACAAGCTCGTCGAAATGCCCGGAAAGCGGGTCATGCTGAAGGGCCTGATGCCGGGCGCGGCGGGTCTGCAATCTCGCATTCCGGCGCTGCGGATGGCGGCGAACAAGCCCTGAAGACTGCGCAAAGCCGCCGCGCGGCAGTTTGCGCCCCTGCCCCAATCAGCTTTAGCTCCATGGTTGGGCATGGAGGCTGAGCCATGAAGATCGCAATTGCAGGTGCAGGCATTGGCGGGTTGTCTTCGGCCATCCTCCTCGCGCGCGCGGGCCATACCGTCGAACTGTTCGACCAATTCGATGCGCCTGCGCCGGTGGGGTCCGGGCTGATGTTGCAAAGCACCGGGCTTGCCGTTCTGGCAGCGCTTGGGCTCAAGGACGCGGCAGTCGCCCGTAGCGCCCGTATCGATCGCCTGTTCGGCAAAACCGTGCCGTCGGGCCGCACGGTTCTGGACGTTCGTTTCAAGGCGCTTCGCGACTCACTCTGCGCCTATGGAATTCAACGCTCGGCCCTGTTTGATCTGCTCTATGCGGAAGCGAACAAGTCTGGTGTTCAGTTCACTGGCAATACGGAAATCCGTGCCGCGGAAAGTGCCTCTGGCGTGTTCGAAACCGCAGCGGGCCGGCGATTGGGCGGGTTCGATCTTCTTGTGGACGCCCTCGGCGCAAACTCCCCTCTCTCGAGCGATCCGCGCACGGAATTACCCTTCGGTGCCCTCTGGGCCACGGTAGAATGGCCTCAGTCCGGCCCGTTCCTAATGGATGCCCTCGAGCAGCGTTACCGCGCGGCCCGGCAAATGACCGGCATGATGCCATCGGGTTCCCCTCGCGCGGGGGCGCCGCAAACGGCGACGTATTTCTGGTCCATCGAAGGGGCCAGATACGAGGCTTGGAAAGCTGGCGGCATGGACGCATGGCGCACTGAAGCAGAAGCGCTCTGGCCGGAAACTGCCCCCGTCGTTGCAAGCCTTGGCGAAGATGACCTGGCCTTTGCCCGCTACCGCCACCGAACCCTGGCATCACCGGTCGACGGAAAGCTCGTCCATATCGGCGATAGTTGGCACGCCACATCTCCCCAATTGGGCCAGGGCGCGAACACCGCCCTGCTCGACGCCTATGCCTTGGCCAAAGCCATCGACAGTCATGGAAACGGTCTGGGCAAGGCCCTGAAACACTTCACTCAGATGCGGGCCATGCACGTGCGGCTTTATCAGACCATGAGTTGGCTGTTCACGCCGGTGTACCAGTCCCGCGGAAGCCTGCTACCGGCGCTCCGAGACTGGATTGCCGCACCGCTAACCCGCGTTCCGCCCGCTCCCGCCCTGCTCGCAGGCATGGTTTCGGGCGCGTTCGGACGTCCGCTCAAGCGGCTGGGGCTCGAATAGAAACGGGCCGGATCGCACCGGCCCGACTGTAACTCTGGTTTTATCCTGCAGCTATTTCGCGTGCGCGATCACTGGCATCCAAGTGTAGCCTTTCACGAAGGCACCGGATGTGAGGCTAGGCTCTTCGAGGACTTCTATGTGGCTGAAGCGTTTCTCGATCTCTTCCCAGAGAATGCGGAGCTGAAGCTCGCCGAGGCGGTTGCCGACGCAGCGGTGGATCCCAAAGCCGAAGGACAGGTGGTTGCGGGCCTGGCGCCGGTCGATGATCAGGCGGTCCGGGTCCTCTTCCCAGAAGCGCTCATCGCGATTGCCAGACGCATACCACATGGCAATCTGGTCACCAGCCTTGATCGTCTGGCCGTGCATCTCAACGTCTTCCAGCGCGGTGCGACGCATGAAGGCCAGGGGGGTCTGCCAGCGGATCACTTCGGAAACCATGTTCGGAATCAGGCTCTGGTCCGCCTTGAGTTTTTCATACTCACCGGGGAATTTGTTCAGACCATAGACCGACGCAGACATGGAATTGCGGGTCGTATCGTTTCCGCCAACGATCAGCAGGACAACGTTCCCGAGCAACTCCATGGGCACCATGTCGCGCGTTTTCTCGCCATGGGCCAGCAGGCTGATCAGATCATTCTTGAGCGGCTGGTTCTTGCGCGTCTGGAACATCTCCATGAACGTGCCCAGGCACTCCATGAGTTCAGCTTTCCACTGCTCTTCGCCACCGGGGCAGATATCCGGGTTCTCGCGATTGGTTGCCACATCGGACCAGCGCGTCAGCTTGCGGCGGTCTTCGAAGGGAAAGTCGAACAGTGTGGCGAGCATCATCGTCGTCAGCTCGATGGAGACCGTATCCACCCAGTCAAACGGCTCGCCGACCGGAACCGCATCCAGGCACTGTTGCGTGCGAGAGCGGATCAAGGGTTCAAATTCCTTGAGCATGTTGGGCGCAACTGCGGGCTGCACCGTTTTACGCTGCTCTGAATGTTTGGGCTCGTCCATGGCGATGAACATGGGCAGCTCGAAATCGGGCACATTCTCGCCGAGCACAATGCCACCATGCTCCCAGGAGGACGAGAAGCGCTTGTGGTCAATGTCGACCTTCATGATGTCGTCATAGCGCGTGACAGACCAGAATGGACCGACGAAGCTGTCTGGCGTGTAGTGGAGCGGTGCCTCATCGCGCATGCGCTTGAAACGGTCCCAATAGGCGCCCTGGCGCCAGATTTCGGGGTCCGTAATGTTCATGTCGCTGATATCGACGGAGTAGGCGTCCGGCACGTCTGCGCCAAATTCCAGATAGCGCTCATGGAGCGGCGCGCGCTTGGTGATTTTCGGGCGCTGCAGCCCGTGCTCAATGGTATGAATGGTATCAGCCATGAAGGTCCTCCAATCCGGCGCGCCAGTCCGCGCAAAACGAGGCGTATCTCGCCTTCTGAGGGAACCGTAACACAGGCAGAGCACAAAAACCATGACGCCGGCGTCATTTTTTTAATCAGGCTGGATAGCGCTCATTCCGGGCGCGCTGCAGGGCGGCACGGAGGCTCTCTGCGAGGCTTTTGCGTTCTTTCGGGGTGAGGAACCGGCCGATCACATAGGCGGTGCGACCATGCTCGATCCGGAGCCAGCTTGTGGGTCCGACCGGTTCATCCAGTTCGATACGCGCAAAAGCGGCTGGCAGCACCGCCTGCTTCTCTCGCCCTTTGGCGTCCCGATGGTGCATTGAAAGCGTGTCTGCCGTAATGCGTACCCGGGTTTCGACCTTGCTGCGACGGCGAATGAAGCGAAACGCAAACCACAGGGCCAACAGGTCGACACCGAAAAAACCGAGCACGGGCCATGCGCCCATGGCAAGGTACATTGCCCCCGCCAGAACACTTACGGTGACCATGGCACCCATGACGATCTGAAAGGCGCGCGGCGACAGGGAGTCGTTCGGCGTCAGGACCGCATCCATGTAGACGGTTTGGGAGATTTCTGGCTCGCTCATATCCGAAACAGTATGGCACCGGCGAAAATCGGCAAAGCTTCGATTGCCGCAGGCGGCAGCTGCGCTAAACCCATCCCATGGCTGATACAGAGACCTCGCCCGCCCCCAAGAAGCGCAAGAAAAAACGCGCCCCGCGCACAATGGCGCGAGACAAGGCGTATGCGCTCTACGACGTGCTCTCCCAGGAGCGCCCCGACCCGCGCACGGAACTGGAATTCGTAAACCCCTACACGCTAGTGGTGGCGGTCGCGCTTTCGGCCCAGGCCACCGATGTGGGTGTAAACAAAGCCACAGCCGAGCTGTTCAAGGTCGCCGACACGCCGGAAAAGATGCTGTCGCTCGGCCTCCAAGGCGTTGAGCAACACATCAAGACGATTGGGCTCTGGCGGAACAAGGCGAAGAACGTCATTGCCCTCAGCCAGATGATCTTGGATGAATTTGGCGGCGAGGTGCCCCAGACCCGGGACGAGCTGGTGCGCCTCCCGGGCGTCGGGCGCAAAACCGCAAACGTTGTACTGAATGAGGCCTTCGGCCAGCCGACCATCGCGGTGGACACCCATATCTTTCGCGTCTCCAACCGGACGGGACTGGCACCCGGCAAGGACCCAGACGAGGTCGAGCAAAGCCTGGAGCGGGTCACGCCCGATGACTTCAAGCTCGGCGCCCATCACTGGCTGATCCTGCACGGGCGCTATATCTGCAAGGCCCGCAAGCCCGAATGCTGGCGCTGCGGAATCGCGGAGCTGTGCCGGTTCAAGCCGAAGACGCAGGCCCCTACAAACGTTTAGCTTCGGCTTCACAAGTCTTTGTGAATACAAACCGAAGACAAAAATTCGAACTACTGCGGTGGAATTGGTGGAGATGTACACCTCATAACACACTGCTCTGTGTCACGCTCAGCTAAGTTTATACAGGACAAGTAAACCCAATGCCTTGCCTGATTAAAGTTTGGATTATTTGTGATTGTTTGCCCGTAGTTTGGGTCATCAACGCCCAAGCCACCAGCAAGCTCGGACTGACTAAAAGGTTCGCACGTCGCCAAGAGATTCTCGCCGACCACGGTGCAATCCAACAAGCACTCAGAGACTTCCGGAATAGGCGTCTGGAAAGCTCCGAACGTAGAGTTCCAGCCCAGCCCGAAATCCGATGCAATTCCAGACATCATATCGTTATAGATATTGTCCATTCCGGGCACGCCGAAGGCAGAGTCTTCACAAGCAAACGTATTCTGGTGAAGGCAGCCTTGTGCAGCGGCCGTTTCGCCTAAGGCCGACAACGCCGCGACGGCCAAAATATTGCGTATCATATTCAATCCCCCTCTTTCCTAAGCTTCGTATACAAAAAAAGTATGCGCAAGTGAATGTTCAATGACGGCTTGGATCTTACCAAGATCACACAGAAAAGGCAATTCTTACAAGCGGTTGTGAACTAGGGCTTCCTCCCTGCACGGGCCTTGAGGGACACTATTATGTGCTTTAGACCACGTAGAAAGTTACCTTTAGACTGATCAGCGACGGCCGAACAAACGCTCCACATCGGCCAGTTTCAGCTCCACATAGGTCGGGCGGCCGTGGTTGCATTGGCCGCTGTGGGGCGTGGCTTCCATCTGGCGAAGCAGCGCGTTCATTTCCTCGCCATTGAGCCGCCGGCCCGCGCGTACAGACCCGCGACAAGCCATGTTCCCCATCACCTCTTCAAAACGTTCCTTCAGGGCGAGGCCCGCCTCGTATTCGGCGAAATCGTCCGCGAGGTCGCGGATCAGGCCCGCCGCGTCCATCTCGCCAAACAAGGCCGGGGTCGCACGCACACACACCGCGCCGCCACCAAAAGGCTCGATCTCCAAGCCTAGCTCTGCCAGTTCGTCTGCGCGTTCCAAAACGCGGGCGGCTTCGTCCTCGGTCAGCTCGACTACATCGGGAATCAGCAGTGCCTGGCGCTTTACGCCGCCTGCCGCCATCTGGCGCTTCATGTCTTCATACACCAAACGCTCATGGGCCGCATGCTGGTCGACGATGACGATGCCATCGGCAGTCTGGGCAATCACATAGGTCTCGTGCAGCTGGGCCCGGGCCACGCCAAGGGGATAATCCTCTGGCGGAGGGGCGCCCCGCTCTGGCTCGATGCGGGCTGACGGCGCGCCGTCATACGGTGCCTCCCCCTCAAATGCCGGCCCGGCTGGCGCAGCAAAACTTGGGCGTTGCTGCGCCATCGCAGGACGCGGCTCAGCCCAGAGGCTGGAACGCGCAAATACATCGGCCTGAACCGGCTCGGCGCGCACCTTGCCGAGCGCTTCGCCCGCCACAGTGGTACTTGCCCGATGGCCTGCCGCCGCGAGCGAATGGCGCAGCGCGCCGATGATCAGGCCCCGTACATTGCCCGCATCGCGAAACCGCACTTCGGTCTTGGCCGGATGCACATTGACGTCGACCCATTCCGGATCGAGATCAACGAACAGCGCCGCCATGGGGTGGCGATCGCGGGCGAGGAAATCCTGATAGGCGGCGCGGATCACGCCATTCAGCATCCGGTCCTTCACCGGTCTCCCGTTCACGAACAGGAACTGCATCTGCGCATTGCCGCGATTGAGCGTGGGCAGGCCAGCAAAGCCCGATATCGTCACACCTTCGCGTTCGGCTTCAATCGGGATCGCATTTTCCCGGAACGCCCGGCCCATGATCGCGCCCAGCCTGGCGAGGCGGGCATCGGCCGGGTCGCCCGCCTCTGCGCTGTGGCGGAAGACGGATCGGCCATTGCTCTCCAGGCTGAACGACACATCGGCCCGCGCCATGGAGAGGCGCTTAACCGCGTCGGTCACGGCCATGGTCTCGGCGCGCTCGGACTTCATGAATTTCAGCCGCGCAGGCGTGGCATAGAAAATATCGCGCACTTCGATGCGCGTGCCGGTGTCGCCCCGTCCGGCCCAGGGCGCAGGCTTTGGCCCTTCGATTCGGCCGGCTTCGATGAAGACTTCCGCCGTTTCACAGCCCGCCGCGCGCGAGGTCAGCGTCATGCGGGACACCGACCCGATGGAAGGCAGCGCTTCGCCGCGAAAGCCCATCGTATGAATGTTCAACAGATCGATCCGGCCATCCTCGCCGGGAGACAGTTTCGACGTGGCATGGCGTTCCAGCGCGATCAGGAGATCGGCCTCATCCATGCCGCAGCCATCATCTTCGATGAGGATTCGCTTCAGCCCACCATCCTCGATGGAAATCGAGATTTGCCGCGCGCCGGCGTCCAGTGCGTTTTCAACCAGTTCTTTTACAGCGGCTGCCGGTCGCTCCACCACCTCTCCGGCAGCGATCCGGTTCAGCGCGTCGGGGGGCAGTCTGCGGATTTCCGGACGGGGCGGGAGGGAATCAGCCATGCAGAGAGTTTAGCAGAGCCGCTGGCGCGGCGCGATCATTTGCTCGGCATCGGCACACCATGCTTGCCCGTCGGGCGCCGACCGCTAAGCTACCGGCTTAGCCGCCAGGGAGGGCGCAATGGCAGACGTATTCCTGTCTTACAAGAACACCGAGGAACGGCGGCGCATCGTCACCCGGTTTGCGACGATCTTGCGTGCCCACGGCATCACGGTCTGGTGGGATTATGGCCTCGAGGCCGGTGAAAGCTATGCCGAGCAAATCGCTGCGGCCCTTGATGAGGCGCGAATCGTCATCCCGTTCTGGTGCGAGGAAAGCATCAAGTCGGAATGGGTCCAGCAAGAAGCGGCGCGCGGCGAAGAGAAGCTGTTTCCCGCGCGCCTGCAACGCATCTCGCCGCCGCCGCGGTTTGAAATGCTGCACGCAGCCCATCTGGAACACTGGGACGGCTCTATCCTTGATCCGACGGTGGATGAATTTGTGCGCGACATCTGCCGCAAGCTGGGCAAGCCCGTGGAGCTTGCCCCGGATACACGCGCGGAACTGGCCAGCCTCCCGCCTCTTGATCCGCTTGCGCCGGTTGGCGGGGTCGCCGAAACCGAGCCTGCAATCGGACCGGCGGCGGCCGCGGAAGCCCGACGCGGGCGAGGCGGCCTCTGGGCTGCGATGGCCGTTCTTGCGGTGGCGATTGGCGGCGGTACGGCCTGGTTCAGCGGTCTCCTGCCGGGACTGATGGGGCCATCGTCGCCTACAAGCGTGCATGCGGCCACCGATGACACGCCCCCTGCGACGCGCCCGGAGCCGATCGCCTGGATCGCGCCCAATGACCCGCTCCTGGACCTGCAATGGTATCTTGGCCCGGCCGATGAAGGCGGCGCCGGCATTCTGGAATACCGCGCTGCAGCCGGCGTCGACGGCACGGGCATTACCATCGCCCATATCGATTCCGGCGTATTCGAGCGCCATACCGAGTTTCTTCGCTCACGGAATCTGATCGATGGCTTCGACATGGTCTCAGATCCCGACTTCGCGAATGATGGCGATGGCCGCGATCCGGACCCAACAGACCCCGGCGATGCGTGCCCTGCGAGCGGCTCGGAACAGGACAGTTTCCACGGCACGTTCAACGCATCGATCATTGTCGCCAACACCAATAATGGCGAAGGTATTGCGGGAGTTGCGCCTGGCGCAAAAGTTCAGGTTTTCCGCGCGCTTGGCAAGTGCGGCGGGCGCGCGAGCGACATCAACGATGCCTTGCGATGGGCCGGGGGGCTTATCCCCGTGTCCGATTCGGACGGCAATGAAATCTGGAACGAAGAGGACGTCGATATCGCCCTGGTGCCGATTGGCCTGGTTCGAGCCTGTCTGCCAAGCGTCCAGGATGCCATCAACAGCCTGCGAGAGGCCGGCATCCTCGTGGTGACTTCGGCGGGAAATCAACGGATTGCCACCCAATACTACACGCCAGGCGGTTGTGAGGGTGTGATTGCGGTGGGCGCTACCGATGCGCGCGGTGCACTGGCGCCGTATACCAATTCAGATGTGGCTCTGGTTGCGCCCGGCGGCGACCTTGGCCGGGATGATAACGGCGATGGCCGTCCCGATGGCATCCTGGGCGCGAAATACACCACCGGCTGTATCGACCCGCTGACCAACGCGCAGGCTGACACCTGCGAATATGTCTATGAGCAAGGCACCAGCATGGCAGCCGCGCTTGCAGCCGGCGCCCTCGCGCTGTTGTGGTCGGCAGACCCGGAGGCGACCCCGGACGAGATCTCACAGCGGTTTCTCGATGCGACGATCCCACTGGGTGCACGTCAGTGTTCCGGCGCGTGTACCGACTATCCCGGAAACGCGCCCGTACCAGGGCTTCCGGACATATGCGAACGCCCCTGCGGCGCGGGCCGGCTGGACCTGTCGCGGGCAAGCCTGAGCCATCTGGTGACCGGCGGTGAGGACTGACTTGGCCTAATCAAACAGTTTCGAGACGCTTTCCTTATTGGCGATGCGGCGGATCGCTTCGCCGAGCAGGGGCGCAACGGTGAGGACGCGCAGCTTCTTTGATTTCAGGTCGTCTTTGCGCGGCTGGATCGTATCGCAGGCGACAATTTCGTCGAGTTGGGACTCCTCGAAATTCTGCACGGCATTCTTCGAAAACACGCCATGGGTTACATAGGCTGATACGCCGGTAGCACCCTGCTTCTTCAAGGCTTCGGCCGCGCCGCGCAGGGTGCCGCCACTGTCGCAGATATCATCGACGAGGATGCAATTGCGCCCTTTCACATCGCCGATGATATTCATCACCTCGCTGACGCCCGCCTTGGGGCGGCGCTTGTCAACAATTGCCAGGTCTGCGCCCAGCCGATTGGCCAGCGAACGCGCCCGCACCACACCGCCCACATCGGGCGAGACGATGATGAGTGATTTCAGTTTGAAGCGCTTGCGGATATCTGCCTCGATCACGGGGGCGGCGATGAGATTATCCGTGGGCACGTCGAAAAAGCCCTGAATCTGTCCGGCGTGGAGATCCATGGTCAGGACCCGGTCGGCGCCGGCCGCCACGATGAGATTGGCAACAAGCTTGGCAGAAATCGGCGTGCGACCATCGGTTTTACGGTCCTGGCGGGCGTAGCCGTAATAGGGAATAACCGCGGTGATGCGCTGGGCCGATGCGCGCTTCAGGGCATCCAGGCAGATCAGCAATTCCATCAGCGTGTCGTTGGCTGGAAAGCTCGTGGACTGGATGACGTAGACGTCTTCGCCGCGGACGTTTTCATTGATCCGGATGAAGACCTCATTGTCTGAAAATCGCTCTATGCGGCGCTCGGTGAGCGGCACGTCGAGATAGTCGGCAATGGCTTCGGCCAGGGGCTCATTGGCGGTGCAGGAGAGAAGTTTCATGGGAGGGCGCATGGTCCGATGGGTCTGGGAGCGTGAGATGTCACGTTCCTGTCGCAAACATGGACGCGGCGCAATGTGACTCCCATGGGTTTTTCCATCTAGTTCGGGGAATGCACGATGACTGAGGCATTCCGGCCATAGTCAGGCTCCCCCAGACGGGTCCGGCGGCGGTTTGAATAGTAGCTTTCATCTGCGCATGTATCGTCCTCAACGCGCTCGATCCTGCCGACCCGGGCCTGCGCCAGCCGGCGTTGCACATAGCCTGTCAGGTCAAAGTGCTGGCGGTCGCCCTCCCCGGGTCTGAAGAACGTCCGGTTCCCCGGATCATCGGTCAGGAAGCGTTCGACAAATTCCGGCCCCACCTCATAGCTGTCCTGCTGGATGGCCGGGCCGATGGCGCAAATGATATCGCGCGGGCGCGAGCCAAAAGCCGCCATCGCCTCAAGTGTCGCTTCGCAGACCCCGGAGATCGCTCCTTTCCATCCCGCATGGGCCGCGCCAATCACCTGCAATCGAATATCTGCAAACAGGACAGGCACGCAGTCCGCTGTCAGAATGCAAAGCGCGATGCCGGGTTGGTCCGTCACCAGGCCATCGCACGACGGCCGATCATCGTCGCCCCAGGCGGATTTCACCTGGACAACGTCGGCGCCATGGACCTGATAGGGGGAGACCATCGCGTCAGCGCCCATGGCATCGCGGACGCGGCGCCGGTTTTCAGCGACTGCGGCGCGATCGTCTCCCGACCCGATGCCGACATTCAGCCCGGCATAGATGCCGGTGGACACCCCGCCGGACCGGCCGAAGAAGCCGTGGGCCAGTTCCGGATACTCCGGAAAGTTCGGTGCGGTCTTGAATGGCAGGTTCTCCATGTCAGCTCCGGCAGTCTCACGGTTGGCAAGAAGCTTGACCGAATCTGGCGGCGGCGTCATCCCAGCGAACATGACAAAACCGATTTCCGTTTCCGTTCGCCCCTTGCCGCATTTCGACGGCTTGGCCTTGCCCGCCTACGAAACAGAGGGCTCAGCGGGCCTGGATGTCCGCGCCGCCGTGCCGGAGGGCCAGCCGCTCACGCTGGCGCCAGGCACACGGGCTATGGTCGAGACCGGCCTCAGCGTTGCCATCCCGGAAGGCTATGAGCTTCAGATGCGTCCACGCTCGGGTCTGGCAGCCAAGCATGGCATCACCTGCCTGAATTCCCCCGGCACGATCGACAGCGACTATCGCGGGGAGCTGAAGGTCATCCTCATCAATCACGGGGCGGACCCCTTCGTGATCCAGCGCGGCGAACGGATCGGCCAGCTGGTCCTTGCCCCGGTCACGCGCCTTGAATGGGAAGAGGTCGAAACACTGCCGGAAACCGATCGCGGCGCAGGCGGCTTCGGCTCAACCGGGCGCTAGGGCC
>JBCBGZ010000054.1:0-19065 GCA_038526245.1 Pseudomonadota bacterium | reverse complement strand
GGCCCTTCCGAGCCTGTTCACTGGGGCAGCCAAACCGGCTGGTGACTGCCCAAATCGCGACAGTCAAAAATTGGGTTGGCCCCTGCCTTGGGCGGGTTGGATGCGGTCGTTTTGAGATTGTTGAGTTGATGTCGTCTTTCCCTCGCCAAGCTGACGATACGGTGCGGTGTGTTTCGGTCGGATTTCAGGGGAGGGAACGTACCTGAAAGGCTTGATATAGTGGCATTTGATGTGCCATTAGGAGTCAGTGTCGGCGGGCTGGTGGAATTCGCGAGGCGAGCAGTCGCCACACAGAAAGAGGTGGCGACCTGGGAGAGGCCGGCTTTGGGGCCTCGAAGACGCCTTGGACGTTGGAAGTCACTTGGAAAAGGAACAGGGGCATGAAGGTAATCAACGAGGTGGTCCCAGGCGATCAGAACCAGATCGCGCAAATGATGCAGCCGGGGCCTGACGGGCCGGTTTTCATGGTCAATCTCCTCAAGTTCAAGGAGAAGGCCGCGTATGCCGATGGGCGGGAAACCGACCTGACGGGGCGTGAAGCCTACGAGATATATGGAACAGGTGTCGCAGAACTCATTCCACAGTTCGGCGGTCGCGTCTTCTTCATGGCAGATGTCACTTTCCTCTCTCTCGGCCAGGTCGAGGAGCTGTGGGACGAAGTGGCGATTGCGGCCTATCCCAATCGGCGCGCGCTTCTGAAAATGAGCCAATCTGACGCTTGGCGAGCCCTCGCCGTTCACCGCGAAGCGGGGCTCGCCGGCCAGCTGAACATCGAGACGGTGGCTCCCGAAATGGCCAAAGCCATTCCATGGATGGAGATGTTTCTGAAGGAGCTGGAAGGATGAGCTGGCTTTGGCGCGGATTGATCGGCCTAATCATTTTGGCCGCTTTGGCCTTCCTTGGTTTCAACCTGTTCAAGAAGCAGTTGGCGACGCGAGCTTTCGAACGCGCCGTTGATGAGCGCGTTGGTGTCGACCAGAGCGAAGCGCTCCCAGATGGGTTGCATGTCTACCTGTGTGGGACGGGATCGCCCATGCCCGATGCGACCCGGGCGGGGCCGTGTCTTGGCGTATTGGCGGGCGATAGAGCTTACATATTCGATGTCGGATCTGGCGGTGTACGCAACCTTGGCAGCATGGGGTTTCCCATCGCCAAACTCAAAAGCGTTTATCTGACGCACCTGCATTCTGATCACATTGATGGCCTCGGCGAGCTGATGACGATCGCCTGGGTCGGGGGCAGCCGTTCAGAACCTTTGCCGGTTTTTGGTCCTGTGGGCACGTCTGAAGTCGTTGCAGGCTTCAATATGGCCTACCGGCTCGATAGCACCTACCGAATTGCTCACCACGGCACTGAGGTGGCCAATCCGAATGGAATAGGGGGCATCGCCAAAGAATTCGTGGTGCCTCGTGGACCTGCGGGCAAGACTGTCGTGTTTGACGACGCATATCTGAAAATCACAGCCGTGAGAGTTGAGCATGCACCGATCGATCCAGCCTTCGCGTTCCGCATTGATTACAAAGGCAGGTCCGTTTCCATTAGTGGGGATACGATCTACCAGCCAAGTTTCGTCGGGCTTTCTGAGGGCGTTGACGTGATGCTGCACGAGGCGCTTGATCCCGAGATGGTTACGGCGATGGCGGAGCGTTTGGCAGAACGTGGACAGGCGAACACGTCCAAGATTTTCGACGATATCCTCGACTATCACGCCTCGCCAGAAGATGCGGCGCGTTCCGCACACGAAGCAAATGTCGATCACCTGGTGCTGTACCATCTGGTTCCGCCGCTTCCAGTGCCATTGGTCGAAACCGTGTTCCTGGGCGACGCCGCTGATGCGTTCTCCGGACCGATCACTGTCGGTAAGGACGGACTCTTGATCAGCTTACCTGCAGGAGGTGATACGATTTCGGTGCAAAAGACGTTCTGAACGTGCGGGCCAGAACACGTCGAAATGGGGCGAGGTGAGCTCGCCCCAAAGCCCAAAACGACGTCAGAGCGCCAACCTTATGGAACGGCTTTTCTGGCGGCTACAAAGTTTATGAGTTTCAGACCGATCCAACCAATCAGAACAAGTATGATCGCCAAAAAGACGCGGACATGCATGAACGTGACAGTAGGGCGGGTAATGAAAACTTCAGTATGTTCGAGCGCTGCAAACTTGTTCTGCTCGCCTGATTGCATTGCAGGTTGCAGCGGCATCTCGATCATGTCCCTTAGCGACCGGTAGCGCACCACGGCGACGCGATCGACAGACGCGCCATAGTCGCCCAGCATCAAGCCGGCGCGTTCAGAAACAAAGACGGGATGTCCGGCCCGTTTAAGCAACAAGGGAACCACCATGCGGGTGTATGCTGCGTCAGCAGCTTTTGCGGCGTCACCCGGTTTCAGCTGTTCCAGATTGACGGCATAGAATTCATTGCCATCATCACGTCGTATCATGTCTTCAATATTTGACCTGAAGCTATGATTGCTTTCAGCCCGATCTGGATAAATCGCATCGAACCGTTCCAGGAGCATTGCACCTTCAGCGGGCGTAATTGGCTTCCCATGTCCACCATACCAAAGCGAAAAAGCGACGAAGCTGGCCAAAAGGAAACCAACCCAGACTGGTTTCAATATCGGAAAATTCGACATAGAGCACCTTATGAGACCTGCACTCTGGAGAGTATGAGCTGTGACGGGTAATAGCATACTAGCTGCCAATACGTATTTCCGGTGCTAGAACCGGTTGCAACTCTATGCGCCCGCTCATTGGTTTTGCTGACTGTCGCGGACGACCCGGAAGCCGATATGGTTTGATGAGAAATCAGTTTCCTGTGGGTGGCGTGCAGCAGGGCGGTAGCGCCTGCAATAATTGTCGGCGCACAGATAAGAGCCACCCTTCAGCGTGTGTGTGCCTTCATTGAACGGTGTGGTGGTCCACTCCCATACGTTTCCGATCATATCGTGCAAACCTGAGCGGTCGGGCGCAAAACAGCCCACGGCTGAGGCGCCGGCAAATCCATCATCTCCTGTATCGGCGATAGGGAAAACCCCTTGCCATGTGTTTGCCCGAGGGCCGGTGTCGCCGAACGCGCCTGAAAACGGGTTGTTAGGATCCGGCAAGCCAAGGCTGGCGGCGTACTCCCATTCAATTTCGCTTGGCAATCGCGCGCCAGCCCATTCTGCATAGGCTGCTGCATCACGCTTCGTAACGTGGACGACAGGCCATTGGTCCAATCCGGATACTGAGCTTCCTGGACCCTCTGGCGTTTTCCACGTCGCGCCGGGCAAGAGCACCCAAGGCGCAGCGTTGACAGGACGTTCGCCTGAATGTCGAAACACGGCTGAGCCCGCATCGTGGCGGCCATCGAGGACGCCTTGCTCCGCTTGCGTCACGTATCCTGTAGCCTCCACAAACGCTGCGAATTGCGCATTCGTGACTTCGTGAATTTGGATACTGAATTCTGCCACCTGCACACGGAGGCTCGGCAACTCCTCTGGGTAAAGCGGTGAAGCGCCCTTCGTGAAGCTGCCGGCTGGCACGTCGACGAAGGCTCCCATGTCGCCACCGGCCAAAAAGCAGGGTTGGGCCGCACGCTCGTCTGTCGCGACCTGCGGCGCGCAGCCGTGGAGCGCGAAACCAAGGGCCATTGCGATCGCCTGCACGGCGCGCGCGCGACTATTCCACATCGATATCTGCAATCAGCGCTGACATGATCCGCTTGATCGTCTCCGTTGCAGCTTCGACGGACAGGGACTGGTCCTCGCGCAAGCGTCGCCACGTCGCAAATGTGTGATTGACTTCAATCGCCGCGAAAAGCGTCTTGTCGGCGACCACGGTCTCCGGAAGGACCGATTGGAGCGTGGACCGCACAAGACTGACTTCATAATCGTACTGTCGCATCAGAAACTCGGACCCAAAACGGCGAGCGAGAAGCGCCACCTGCATCGGAAAGACGAGTTCGTAAATCTGCGCCTTCCGGTCGACGGCCTCCATCAAGCGCCCCCGCCAATCGGTCGCTTCATAAGGCGCAAACACCATGGGCATGACGATTTTCTTCAGGTCCTCGGTCATCTCTTCGAAGATGGTTTCCATATCTTCGAAGTGACGAAACACGGTCCGCAGTCCGACCCCGGCACGGTCGGCGACGTCTACCGCGGATGGGCGAATGTCACCCTCGCGCAGCAGCTCGAACATGGCTTCGATGATCTGTCTGCGACTACGTTCGCTGCGCTGTCGGCGACCATCAGCCGTATCTGCCTCGTACTCAGGCCATGGGCTTTTTCGTGTTCGCGCTGTGGTCATGGTTTCTACTCAACTGATTCAAACTGGGATGCACGCAAGGCCGCCATGAGGCGCGAAACGCTTTCCCAGGCGGCCCAACCGCCTTCAGTTCGGCCACCAGGCGTACTCGTCGCCTTCTACGGCAGTTTCAGCCGACGTCTTATCAATCGCCCGCGCACTCTCAATTGTATAATCGTAGAGCGGTGGGACGGCGCCCGCTTGATGGTCTTCGATAAGCGCTGTGAGTTCCGCCAGCTTATCCGGACGCGCATCTGCGAGGTTGTTCTGCTCAGTCGGATCTGCGGCGAGATCGAAGAGCCATGCTTTTTCCTGCCGGCCGTCGATCTGGAGTTTCCAATCCCCCGCACGCACAACCTGAACGTATCCGGACTGCCAGAAAATGGCATCATTGGGACGGACAAGCTGGCCCGTTCCCATGGCCTCGGGAAGCATGTTCCGGCCATCAATCACGACGCCCTCCGGTAAAGGCGCGCCCGCCGCGGCAGCCAGTGTGGGCATAACGTCGATATGCGCCACAGGTGTCTCCACGACTGTGTCGGGTGAAATCTGCGCCGGCCATTTCACGAACATGGGCACCCTGATCCCGCCTTCAAACAGGCTGAGCTTCCACCCCCTGTACGGCGCGTTCAGATCAGGCAGTCCAACATATCCAGCCCCGCCATTGTCACTGCTGAGCACGACGATTGTATTGTCTGCGAGGCCCTCCGCTTCGAGCTTTTCGACCACGCGGCCAATGCTGCGGTCGAGCGAACGGATCATCGCCGCATAGACCCGGTGCCGGTGGGGTTCAATGTCTCCGACGGCCTCATAATCCTCTCGCGTCGCTTGCAGGGGCGTGTGGACGCCCCAATGCGCCAGATAGAGGAAAAAGGGCCGGTTCTTGTTGTTTTCGATGACCTTGAGACTTTCATCCGTCCACCAGTCAGTCAGGTAACCGCCTGGCTCGAAGGGGGCGCCGCCATTGTACGAGGCGGCGTATTGCATAGCGGCCCAGAGAAACTGGTCGATGGGGTCAAAGTCGAGCTTTGCATTGACAACGCCGGGATCATCCTCCGGCAGGAAAAGACCACTTTGCATAAGCAGGCTTTCATCAAAGCCCTGCGCGTTGGGATCCATTTCCGCGTTCCGGCCGAGGTGCCACTTGCCGATGTGTACGGTGTGGTAACCCTGATCGCGCAGGAGCTCTGCAATGGTGATCTCGGAGCCGGGAAGCCCCTGCTCCTCAAACGGCAGCTTGGTAGCGTTTGGATTGCGGTTGTAATCGACCGGGGGGAGAATTCCGGTATCCATCGAATTCGCTATCGTGGTGACAACGCGGCCCATGCCTTCCACGATGGGTGTGAATTCGAAACCCGTGCGTGTTGGATAACGCCCTGTCATCAGCATTGCCCGTGAAGGCGCGCATGTGCCCGTGCCAGAATAGGCCTGGGTGAACAGCGCGCCATCGGCGGCCAGTCTGTCGATATTGGGCGTTGGGACATTGCCTCCGGCAACACCACCCCCAAAGGTCGAGATGTCGTTGATTCCGAGATCGTCGAACAGGATAAAGACAATGTTCGGAGGGCGCTCGTCCGGTGGCAGGTCGGCTGTGGACGGGCCTTTGTCCCATTCAACGGGGCGGTGTTCGGCGACCTCGATATGGTTTGCTTTTACCCGGTTGAGTACAACGTGGTTGATCAGTGCGGTCCGGTTGAACCAGGCCAGGGTGCCGGCTCCCAGGATCACGATGAGCAGGCCGATCAGAATCTTCTTCCACATGGGGCGGGTCCTATTCGAAAAGGTGTTCGCAACCGGTGCCGGCCAATACGGCATTCACGGCACCGCGCTCATTGCCAGACAGCGAAGCGTGCGCCTCCAGTATCCAGCCGAGGCATTTCGCCTGATACTTGAAGACGGGTTGCGTCCAGGGGCGGCCATCTATCTCGGTTTCGAATGTCTCGTCTCCAGCCATGACGGCCTTTGCATTGGCGAGCATGGCCGGTGCATAGGTCCGCCCGATCTCTGAGACCAGAGGCGCCAGGGCTTCGCGCGCCTCATTTGCTCCAAACCAGTCCCCATCGGATGGCCTCACGCCGGAAAGGTCATCCATGAGGTCTACCCAGGCCCGTACACGCTGGGACACACGCTGCGTGATGGCCGCAGATGTCGGCTCGACAATGGCGAGTTGGGTGAGTTGTCCATAGATCGCGAAATCCGCCGCCGAGGGGCGCGCGCCGAGGACAAAACCACGCCGGGCGATCAGTTCATCCATTATGCCGATGAAGCGTTCATAGGACGTCTCGATGGTTTGCGCCGTGACATCGTTGGAGCCGACCACATAAAGCCGGTCGATCTGGCGTTTGGCGAAATGGTCGGCGAATGTCTGGGCCGTCTCAGGGTCCGCTGTGTTGGTATTCCAGTAAACAAGAAGCGGAGCGGCGTTTTTCCAGTCCGCCTCATGGGCCCAGCGAAAGTGGAACATGGCCTTCGTGAGCCATTCATCGGCATAGTCTTCGATCAGCGCGTTGAGGAAGTTCAGGACAGGGTCCGCGGGAATGATTGAGCGATCTGGATAGTCTTTTTCAAGCCGTCTTATGATCGGCGTGGAATCCGTGACGGGAACGCGCGCGCCATCCTCGCCATCGGGGAAGTAGAAGGTCGGCAGGAGGCGCACCTTTGTTTCTGGATAGCCCTCTGGGATGCTGGAGCTTCCCCAATAGACGATGTGGGGAATGCGCCTGTAACGCAGAACGCCAATCATCTTGCGCGTGTAAGGCGAGCCGGGAGCGCCCGTTAGCTCAATCTGCCCGTTGCCCTGCATCCATTGACTCCCTCGAAGACACGCTAGGTAATGACGCTCCAGGTGTCAATAAGACCTCGTTTGCGGCGGCCTCCGCAAGAGGTTTCGTGCTATGACACGCTGCTTTTTCTGCCTGGAATCGGGAGTCAGATCGCACGGCACAAAGCAATGAACTAAAGTCCGCCGAGGTCACAACCGCGCGCCTCAAGCACGGGGCTTAAGGCATGGTACGCGGCGGGGGTCCGCATGAGCGGTATGGTGGGGTGGAGGTGATGAACGATATGAAACTGCATCCCCATTGAGCCAATGTTACCCAGATGGCTCCTGAAGGCGCGCGTGTCCCTGTAGCGCCCTTTCACCTCGGCAGGATGGTGCGGAGACCAGCTCAGGAAGAAGTCGATATATGTCATGGCAATGTGTTTCGGCAGCCACCACAGCAAGGCCGCTTCCAGGGCAAAGCCTGACCATGCGATCGCAAACAGGATCGAGTAGAAACCAAGTTGGTAAAGCATTGCGTCTCGCATAGCGAGCTTCGATTGTGGTGTTCCAATTCTGCGAAGTGTGGCGCCGTAACTCTTGGACGTTTTTGACCCAGGCTGGCGGCGTTCAATACTCTTCCATATGGCCGAGAATGGACCCTTTGCATGTGTCCCGTAATCAGGGTCGAGATCTGGATCGTTTGTGTGTTTGTGGTGTTCGATATGGGTCAGCTTTGCCATGCGGTAGGGCAGCGCCAATGGTATGGTGCTGGTATGGCCCACCAGTTCGTTGAGCCAGCGCAGTTTCTGACCTGGCCTGGCAATGATGTCGTGTTGCGCCTCGTGGGAGGGCAAATAGCTGACCGTGACGCTTATTGTTGCCAGTATGAAGCTGAACCACAAAGGCAGCACGCCGCTCAGCGTCAGGGGCCAGAGCGCCAGCCACAATGCGAAATTGCCAAGCCCCCAGACCACGGCACCCCATGGCACACCGCCCTTGAAGCGCTGTGCGATGTCCCGCTCAGTCTTCAACAGTTCCCTGTCCGGGTTCTGAGCCGGCGGCTCGGCCAGGCGTTTTGTCGCTTCTAGACCCATCTGCGTCTCCTCATCGCCAGGGCGCCCCATCCCCCTCCGATGAGGAGCGCTGCGTAAAGAGCATCGATGCCGAATATCGCTTCCACGCCGAGCGCCGCAGCGGACCGGTCCAGAAGCGGCGCGAGAAAGCCCAGCCCGAACCACAAAGGCCCGAGAGAGAAAATAATCTGGAGCTTCTTCACCGCGCCACCTCTATATGCAGAGCAAAGTAATGGCATGTCACACGCCATAAAACAATAGGCATCTGGGTAAGAAGGACGTGTCTCGCGGCAGCCGGAACTTCACAAAGCTGCCCCGCTCTACGCTGCAATCGGTGACCCGCAGGAAAAGTCTGTAAGGAACCGATCTCAGACCTGAAGTCCCGACCAAGCCACCGCCCAGCCAGAATGATGAGGAAAAGGACGAGGCGTCATGCTCATTCCAAACGACAGGATCTGAGCTATTCAGCCATTCGAGTTTCGAGAAGGTCTGACTACCTTCGGCGAATTCGAGACTCTCCAATGAACATTCACCACCCTAGCCGCCGATTGCGTGGAGGTCTCGGCCGTGGGTGCGGAGCCAGGTGCGGTGGTGCTTCCAGTCTGGGCAGATGCGCTCGACATGGGCCCAGAACCGGTCTGAATGGTTCATCTCGAGCAGGTGGGCGCATTCATGGGCGGCCACGTAATCGAGCACCGCTGGCGGCGCACAGACGAGCCGCCAGGAAAACGACAAGCGCCCATCGGAGGTGCACGAGCCCCAGCGCGAGCGGGTATCCTTCACCGCAATGCGGCGGGCCTCAACGCCCAGAGCCCGGCAATGGGTGTCTACCGCGTCGCCGAGATCCGACGTGGCCGCCGCCTTGAGATAGCGCGTCACCCGCGCTGCGAAGGTCTCTGCGGCGCCCGGCGCTTGCAGGGTAAGTTCCGGTTCCGTCACAAGGCGCGCGCGCCGCCCGGCCCCGTCCAGGCTGAGCCGGCAGGGCTCGCCGCGCACCGGGATGACCTCGCCCGGCGCGAAGTCCACGGCGTCCGGCACCCGGGAGAGATTTGCGGCAATCCAGTCGACCCGCTCGCTGGCAAACGCCGCCGCCGCCGGCAGGTCTTTCGGGCGGGGCGCGACGGCAACGGCCTCGCGCGCCTTCTCATCCAGCCGCAGGATCAGGCGCTTGGCACGGGGATTAACTTCCATGCGCACGGTCACCTTGCTGCCATTGCGCGCAGTGAGCGCCATTTTCTGGCCTTTGTCAGGGAACATGCTAAACCCGAATCGCTTTGTCAGGTGAGACTAGGGCACCATCTTATCCAAGGGGATACGTGACACATGAAAAATCTGTTTATCAGCGCTGCTGCGGTGGCACTTCTCGTCGGCTGCGGGCCGGACAATGAGCCCGCGAGCGACGTGGTCGAATCCGGTGCAGATGCCGCGGTCGACTCCGCCCAGCGCGCCCTGGTCGACCTGGGCAACATCACCCTGCGCGGCGGAGACGCCGCCGAAGCGGCAGACGCTCTGGCTGCCATGTCCCTGACCGATTCCGGCGCCGGGCGCATCAGCTTTGCCGGCTCCAGCACCAATGATGACGGCGCAACCTTTTCCGACGTGACCATCACCATCCCCAACGAGGATGATGTCGAAGGCGGTGAGATCCTTGTGGGCACCGTGGAGTTTGACGGGCTCGACATGGTCGATGGCCAGGCCAGCTTCTCCAAAATGTCTCTCGACAATATCCGCCTCGTACCAAACGATCCGGAAGATGCCGAAGACGGCGAGCTGACGATTGCCAATATCGAGCTTTTGAACCCTTCCCCGGCCCTGGCGGCCTGGGTCGCCAGCCTCACAGGCAATGGTGAGCCCGGTGACTTCCCAACCGGCGAAGACCTCAGCTTCGACTCCTGGTCGCTGTCCGACATGGCGTTCAACCTGGATGACGGCACCGATGTCGTGGCTTTCTCGCTGGATGGTATTCAGCTCGGCGGCGCGTCGCCCGAAGGCCTGGCCGTTGCACAAATTGAAGGCATCAATCTGAACGCTGACCCCAAAGGCGAAGACGCGTTCAGTCTCCGCCTCGGCAGCATGTCCATGACCGGCGCAGGCAGCAAGATCATGGCCGCGTTTGAAGCTGGCTTCCAGGAAGGTCTGGACGGTGAAGAACTCGGGTCTGAGGCGCTGATGGAAGCGATTTACGCTGATCCGCTGGAGCCCGGCTATGATGCGATGATGATCGACGATGTGGCCTTTGAAATGGGCGGCGTGAACTTCGTGATGCCGTCCCTCTCCGCTACGGTCCAACGCAACAATGACGGTGTGGCCGTTGGCGGCGTCACCGCCCCGTTCACCGCAACGCTGTCAGCCGATCCGGAAGCTGGCAAGACCGGCGCGGAACTGGCCGGAATGCTCGGCATGATGGGCTATGAAGAGATCACGCTGCGCGGCGCTGGCAAGACCACCATCGATCCTGAAACGGACACGGTCTCTTACGACGCAGCGGACAATTATTACACGATCGATGACGGCTTCACGCTGCGCTTCGGCGCGGACATGTCAGGCATTTCCGAATACTCGCGCAAGTTCTCGCAAATGGACCTGAACGATCCCAATCCGGATCCGGAGCTCCTGCAGGAAGCCGCCAGCGAATTGTCGTTCGGCAGCCTGACGATCCAGTTTGAAGATGATTCCATCGTGGATCGCGCCTTCAACCTCTACGCTGCCCAGTCCGGCGAAGATCCAGCCGCTGTTCGCCAGCAAGCAACGTCCATGATCCAGTTGGCCCCCATGATGGCTGCCGGTGCCGGCGTGGACATGTCCATCGTCACCGAGTTCACAACGGCGGCCGCGGCATTCCTGCAGGAGCCGGGCACCCTGACCATCCAGCTCGACCCGGAGACCCCCCTGAGCATGGCCACGTTCGAGAACATCGATGACCCAAGCGCAATCACAAAGGATATGCTTGGCCTGAGCGTGACCCACGAATAGGGCACGCCCAATCGAGGAAACTGAAAAGCCCCGGACCCAGCGCCGGGGCTTTTTGCGTCTTAGGGGCGAGAGTATCGCAGACCGTACCTTACGAATTCCCGGATTGAGGGCGTCGCCTGAGGGCAGCGCCAAAGTGCCCTGTTTTGCCTTTCATCCGTTCTGGCCCATAATCGGCGTATGCGGATTGCTTTTTTTGGAGATGTGGTAGGCGCCCCGGGGCGCGCGGCCGTGGTCGAGCATTTGCCCGGCCTGCGAGACCGTATGGCGCTGGATTTCGTCATCGTGAATGCTGAAAACGCCGCTGGCGGCTTTGGCCTCACTGCAGCAATTGCAGAGGACATCTTCACCGCCGGGGCCGACTGTATCACCCTGGGTGACCATGCCTGGGACCAGCGCGAAATGCTGACCCATATCGATCGAGATACACGGATTATCCGCCCACGGAACTACCCCGCCAATGCAAGCGCGCCGGGGCGTGGGGCACATCTCTTCGCGCTGGAGGATGGTCGAACGGTTGGCGTGGTCCAACTGCTGGGCAATGTGTTCATGCGCAATACGATGGACAGTCCCTTCGATGCTGCCAATGAGGCCCTGGAAGAGCTCGCCCTCGGCCGGGTGTGCGATGCGGTGATCGTGGACATGCATTGCGAGGCCACCAGCGAGAAGATGGCCATGGGCCACCATTGCGATGGGCGCGCCAGCCTTGTTGTCGGTTCCCACACCCACGTGCCGACCGCCGATACGATGGTGCTGGCGGGCGGGACGGCTTACCAGACCGATGCCGGCATGTGCGGTGACTATGACAGCGTCATCGGCATGCGAAAGGACATCTCGCTCTACCGGTTCGAGACCCAACTGCCCGGAGAGCGCTACCAGCCCGCCCTGGGCGAGGGCACGCTGTGCGGCACCTTCGTTGAGACTGACGATACCACCGGTCTGGCCCGCAGCATTGCGCCCATTCGCGTCGGCGGGCGGCTGGCCGAAAACGTTCCGGTAGCCTGATTGCAAGGGTTGGGCTGGCGCCTGAGCAATCGTTCCCGTCTGCAATAAGTAGACACCGGCCTGTGTATCCAATGCGAGACAGCGTGACCAAAATCATCAGCACGCACCTTCGAATCTGCTTGCTGGGCAGGATGCGAAACGTTACGTCCTAACAATGACGAGGCAAATCTCCCTCTTGCACGTGCTTTTGCTGGCGCTGACCCTGGCTGGATTTCAGGCTTTTGGTTTGGCCCACGCCGCTGAACACGGGTTTGAAGCGCATACGCATTCCTTCGTCACACAAGATGCGGGTCCCTGTGAGGGGTCCGATCATCACCACGACCATGATGATGATGACGGTTTCGAGATTGACTGCGAGATCGATTTCATCGCCAGCGAAGATGACGATGCGGTAGCCCCACAAGGGGTGTCGTCGCGTTTGAACTACGGACGTCTTGGCACTCAAAGCTGGGGTTTTAACACCACACCACCGCTGACAAGCCGAGGCCCGTCACCACCGGTGCGCGGTCCGCCCACGATCCTTCGATAACCGTTCCCTCCTCTTCGCCCAGCCTTGCTGGGATACCTGAACTGTATCGATCCAAGGATCAGAAATTATGTCACTTTTCTTCAAGGGTTGCCTGTCGGCGGCCTCCGTCGCCGCGCTTGCCACAGGCGTTGCCCAAGCCCAGGAGCAAGAGCGCCTGGACACCGTCATCGTCACCACCATCGGCCCGGACCGCAGCGCCGACGAACTCATCGGCACGACAACCGCACTTGACCGTGAAGAGATCGTCGAGCGGCTCGCCACATCCCTCGGCGACACGCTGATCAGCGAACCCGGCGTCTCCACAACCTTCTTCGGCCAGGGCGCCAGCCGTCCGGTCTTGCGCGGCCTCGGCGCTGAACGCGTCCAGGTGCTCACCAATGGCATCGGCGTAATTGATGCGTCCGCCGCCTCGCCTGACCACCAGGTCAGCGCCGATGGCATTGACGCCGAGCGGATCGAGATCCTGCGCGGGCCGTCCGCATTGGCCTATGGCGGCCAGGCGATTGGCGGCGTGGTCAATGTGATCGATGGCCTGATCGCCGAAGACTTGCCGGAAAAGCCGATCACGGCAGAAGGCTTCGCGGCCTATAACAGCGTCAATGAAGGCGCCGAACTGGCTGGACGCTTCCAGGGCGCCGCTGGTCCCTTCGTGCTGACCCTGTCGGCCAGTGCTCGCGATCTGGACAATTACGACATTCCAGACTTTGCCGAGTCCGCCTTCCAGATGGCCGCTGAAGAGGCCGAGGAAGAAGACCATGAAGAGGAGGAGGGCCACGAGGAAGAGGAAGAGCAGCGCGGTACGCTGGAGAACTCCTTTGCCGAGACCCAAACTCTCGCGGCCGGCCTCTCCTGGGTCGGTGACAACGCCTTCTTCGGCGTCGCTATCCGCCAGCAAACCGCTGAATACGGCCTGCCGGGCCACGGCCATGAGCATGGCGAGGAAGAAGGCGAGGAGCATGATGAGGGCGAAGAGCACGAGGAGGAAGAGGAAGAAAATCCCTTCATCGACCTCGAGCATACCCGCATCGATCTGCGCGGCGGCATCGACCTCGATGGTGATTTCCTGACCGGCATCAACGGCACCTTGGCCATTGTCGACTATGAGCACACCGAGTTTGAAGCGCCCGGCGAAGCCGGCACCCTCTACGCCAATGAAGGCGTCGAAGGCCGCGTGGAACTCAACCACCAGATCGCCGGCTTCCAGGGTGCGGTGGGCGTCCAGTTCATCGACACGGACTTCAGCGCCGTGGGCGAAGAAGCCTTCGTGACGCCCACAGAGAGCCAGTCGCTCGGCATTTTCATCTTTGAAACCCGCGAATTCGAAAGCGGCGTCGGCGTTGACGGTGGCCTGCGTTTTGAATCGGTCGAGCGCGACAACATCTCCGGCGTCAGCGTCGATTATGACAATATCGCTGCCTCTGCCGGCTTGCACCGCCACTTTGAGGGCGGAGCTTTCCTCGGTGCCCAGCTCTCCTACACCGAGCGCGCACCCAGCGATGTCGAGCTCTTTGCAGATGGCCCCCACCTGGCCACCGAGCAGTTCGAAGTGGGCGACGTCGATCTGGAGCAGGAAAAGGGCCTAAATCTGGAAGGCACGGCGCGCTGGACTGGCGACGCGCTCAGCCTGGGCGTGAACGTGTTCGCAACCTCCTTCGACGGTTTCATCTTCCTGGCGCCAGGCCAGACGCTGGAAGATGGCGTCCTCGTCAGCGAAGCCGACGACCTGCCAGTGTTTCTCTATGAGCAGCGCGATGCGTCATTTTTTGGCGCAGAGTTCTACGGCGACCTGGCCATCGAAGACGGCCCGCTCGGCGCAGATTGGGACTTTGGCGCCAGCCTCGACTTTGTGGAAGCCGACCTCGATGGCGGTGGCAATGTGCCTTTCGTCCCGCCGACCACGTTCTACGGCTCAGCCGCCGCGGAATGGGGCGCCTTTGAAGTCGGCGCGGCTGTGACCCACGCCACGGACCAGAACGATCCCGGCGAGGGTCAGTTCGCCACCGAAGGCTACACCACGCTGGACCTGCGCGCAGAGCTGGACGTGTCCGACTTCGGCGTTGGCAGCGACGGCACGGAGCTGTTCGTGGAGGCCCGCAACGTCACCGATGAGGAAGTGCGCTATGCCACGTCCGTGCTGAAGGACGTCGCCCCGGCGCCCGGCCAGAACATCCGCGTCGGCATACGCGCGGTCTTTTAGGAGGCGCGGTCCATGGCACGCTCTGCCACCCTTGATGCCTCGGCCATCACCCTGTCGGGCCTCTGCCTGATCCACTGTCTGGCCCTGCCGGTTGCCGCGTCCACCCTGTCGGTGGCCGGCGCGCTGGTGGAGATGGAGTGGCTGCACAGGAGCTTTGTGGTGGCGGCCGTGCCGCTCACCGCCTATGCGATCGTGCGCGGGCAGCGGCGGGCGGGCCATATCGGGTTCAGCCTCGCCGCCATGGTCGGGCTCGCCCTCCTTGTGGCAGGCGCCTTCGTTGAGGCTCTGCACGATTTCGAGACGCCGCTCACGGTGGCCGGCGCCATCGTCCTCGCCAGCGCCCACGCCTGGCGCTGGCGCCAGCACACCGCCGACAACAGCCACCCATAAACACCCCAACCGGGCCCCTGGGAGACCAGGGGCCCTATTATTGGGGAGGCAAGCGGCCCCCTGGCGAGGCAACCTGCCGTGAAAAGCCTTCGTTTGTTTGATCCTGGGATCAGCAAGCAACTCTTGGCTGCAATTCGCCAAGAAGTAGTCACCTCGCTTCTGCCGCCGAACGCTCGATTAGGGCGATTTTTGGACGCTGAGGCGATTTCTCCTGTCGGTGGCAGAGAAGACCTCGCGGCCTAATAATTATTTTCCCAAACGCCGGCTCCAATCTCTCCAAGAATATCAAGTGAGCATTCGGCACTTATGGCCCTAATGTGACGTATATTGTTACTTTCTCTTCCCCTGAAATCTGGGAGTTTCTGCTTCCAATTTGATCCTACAATCTCCAGTAGCGGGTAAAACGAACTTCTGCCTTTGATCCTAGGGGCAGAACGCCAATCTGCGTGCAGGCCGCCAAATAAATCGACGTCAATATCGGTATCGACAGCAATCGCTAAGAAAAAGGGGAACCGAAGTCGTAGACATCGATCGCCTTCCAAAATTTCGCTGGCACCACGTGTCAGGCGTTTTACACTGTCGCTGTCCTGTTCATCAGGCTTGTGTGATTCTTGAAGAACTCGCTCTGGGATAAGCCGCATCTCAAGCGATAGGCCATCAACTGAGAAGCGGATATTCCGCAAGGGACGTTCGAATTCGCCAAATTGGTTGATTGCCACAATGTCCGTAATTCACATTAATGAGCTTAGATTAATGGCGGCAACATTTGACCCAAAGCAGACCAGAGGTGGACATCCGGAGCGAATGAAGTCACCGGCTGTAATGGGCCAATAGCTGTCTTTCTTGTCGCGGCCGGCTTCTAGTCTACGCCCTGTCCGGTTTCGCCGAGGGGGGGCAGGGGTCTGGCGCTGAGGTCTGGGATGGGCTCGTTGCGGATCTTTTCCTCAAGATAGCCAATCGCGGCGTCGAGTTGGGCATCCTCGCCATTGAATGTGGCGTGGGGCGGGTTGATGACGTCCACATCGGGGGAGACGCCGCGCCCTTCGATCAGCCAGCGCCCGTCCAGGCCCGACTGGGCGAATTCCGCGATGCGGGCAATGCCGCGGTCTGACAGGCGGTTGCGGTCCGACAGCCAGATACCAGCCCCGGCCGTGCGTGTGCCGATCAGGGTGCCGAGGTCGAGCGCTTTCACGCCCGCTGCGAAGGTCTCACCGTCCGAATAGGTGCCCTCATTGATCAGCACGGCGAGGTGGCCCCGGAAGGTTTGCTGCATATTGGTGGTTGGTTCGCCGCCAACGGGATATTCCCAATAAGCCCAGACCTGGCGCAGCAGGATGCCGATCACGAAACTGTCGACATTGCCGCCGCGATTGCCGCGCACATCAATGATGATGCCGTCCTTGTCCCAGTGCTCGTAGAAGTCGCGCATGAAGCTGGCAATGTCTCCACCGCCCATGGCTTGCAGGTGGAGATAGCCGATTTCGCCATCGGTCGTTTCGGCGACGGCGCGGCGATTGGTTTCAACCCAATGCCGGTAGCGCAGCTGGCTGGCGGGCCAGTAGCCGACAGGCTGCACGATCTCGCTGATCTCTTCACGGCCGCGGCGCAGATCCAGGCGCACCTCCTGGCCCGCCTTGTGGGTCAGCGCAGCGCTGAGGTCGGCCTGACTGGCCACGGCGCGGCCATCGACCGCTGTGAGGACATCGCCCTCGCGCACATCCATGCCTGGCATCAACAGAGGGCCGCGCTGTTCGATCAGGTCCCGTTCGGCTTGGTAGATGCGCGTGATTTCCAGGCCGTCGGACACGGGCGTCAGGTCTGCCCCAAGGGACGCAGCCGTGCCGGATTCAGGATCATTCGGCTGGTCTCCGCCGCCAACCTGGCTATGCAGGATGCCGAGCTCCCAAGCCATCTGGCCCAGCAGGTCGTTCAGCTCCGAGCGGTGTCCGATCCGGTCCACCAACGGCAGATATTTTTCCCGTACCGCATCCCAGTCCACGCCGCGCAGGCTTGGATCATAGGCAAAGTCCCGGTGCAGTCGCCAGGCGTCGAGGAACTGCTGGCGCCATTCGGCACTAGGATTGACGCGCAGGCGCCAGTCGCCAAGCCGGACACGGTGGTCGCCAAGGTCGCTGGGCAGACTGGCTTTGGCGTCCACGATGATCGGAGCTGAAAGCCCGCCATTGCGCGGCACATACATCAGCTTGCTGCCATCCTTGGACAGTTCAAAGTCTGCCACAGAGCTGCTGACGAGGGTTTTGACCTCGGGCTCGGTGCCGATCCCGATGGCTTTGAGCGGCGTGTCATCACCGTCGCGCGCCAAAACGAACAGGAATTTGCCATTGGCTTTCAGGCCGAAGAAATTGTCAGCGTCGACGGGCACTTGCCAGAGGCGATCAGCAACACCGTCAAAGGTGATCTCGGTCTCGCTATCCTCATCATCCCCATTTTCATCTTCGCCTTCTTCGTCCTCTTCTTCGTTGGAGGCGTCGTCTGCGCCGGCGGTTAGCTCGTTTTCCGGATGGAAGGGGAATTTCGCATCGGGGACGAGTTGCAGTGCATAGATCCGGGTGCGCTTGTGGAAGGCTGGCGCTGCAACACGGTCGCCCCAGGGGCCGGATGGAGTGGCAACGAAATTGCGGTCCGACAGAAAATAGAGCCATTCTCCATCGGCCGAAAAGGCCGGGCTACCGGATTCATACTTGTCACCGGAAACAACGAGGCGCTGACCCGTCTCCAGGTCCCGTAGGGCGACCTGGCCCATGCCGTTCTCATCATAGATGCCATAGGCGACGTAGCGCCCGTCAGAGGACCAGGCGATGGCGTCGTACGCGTCGTCGAAGCCGCTGTCGGTGGTCTCCACAAGGCTCTTCTGCCGGCTCTCGATATCCAGGGACCAAAGCCGGCCAAGTTTATCGTCGTAGAGAATGCGCTCGCCATCGGGAGAGGGGTAGAGGCTCCAGATGTGGGCATCGGAGTCCTCTGTCAGTTGCTCCGGCGCGCCGCGTCCATCGGCAGGAAAACGCCAGATCTCACCGCGCAAGCCCTGGTCCAGGATCGTGTAGATCCAGTCTTCCTCCATGCCCAGTCTGGCGCCGCGGGCGCGGGCGTCTTCGGGAATGGCCAGTTCGATCCGACGCTGAGACTTCGGGAAAGCCAGCGCCACATTCGCCCGCGCTGTCACCACAGCTGACTTGCCCTCCGGACCGATGTGGGCGCCTTCCATGTATCGTATCGGGTTGCCCAGCCACCGCGTGCGCGTGTGATCGCGATCGCTGTCCAGGGTGATCTCCAACTGGGTCTCAGTGCCGGCTTCGATGTCGTACGTGAAGAGATCGCCGCCGCGCTGGTACACAATGGTGCCGTCAGACAGGCTGGGGGACTGGATCTGCCAACCATCAAACTCTGTCAGCTTCTGGACCTCGCCGCCCATGCCGGTCATCGACCAAATATTGTCGGACCCGCCTTCGTCGCTGATGAAGTATAGTCGATCATTCCACCACATGATATCGCGTATCGGGGCATCGAAATCGCTGGCCAGCCGGATCGCCTCGCGGCCCTCGCGACCATCATAGCGCCAGAGCTGCGCCATGCGGCCGCCGCGATAGAGCACGGCGTTGTCATTACTGATGGAAAGGCCAAACCGTGTGAAGAAGAGCGCCCCATCGCCATAAACGCCCGTTGAGGCGCTGTGCAGGGGGAGCGTGTCCGCGTCCAGCGTCTGGGGATTGACCGTGCGAAGGCGGCGCGGGCGTGTGCCGGGCGCGTTGGTGGAGGTGAAGAGAATCTCGCCTTCGGGTGTCCACCCCTGAACACTCACGCCGCCGCCTTCAAACGTCACCCGCTTTGGCGGTC
>JBCBGZ010000053.1:0-19182 GCA_038526245.1 Pseudomonadota bacterium | reverse complement strand
AACAAATGTTCAGCCCCAATCGTTCAGCCAAAGCGGTGTCGGAAGCGATGCCAGCACTTTCGGCCGAACGTGATGTGCCAGCCCCAAACGCCGTCGACACAGCGTTCAATGCCATTCCAGTACCGGCAGGGCGCGACGAGACCGCCAATGAGCGGCGCCGCTGGCGCAAGGCGCGCGCGCGTCGATACGCCGGCTGAACACAAAGCTAGGAGACCCGTACCGGGCGACACACCCTCCCCCCCTTGCACGCATGGCTGTCCAAGACCTTCGCTCACTCCTTGGACAGCTGCCGGTGCGGGTCTCCGCCCCATTCCACTGGATAGAACTCCGATGGCCACACCAGGCCTTTAAACTTGAAACGCGCAACCCCGGAGAGGGCTGCGCGTTTTCTTTTTGCCAAAGGGCGGCGTCTTACTTGCCGAAATCGCAGTACTGCAGGGCGCGTGGTGTGCCGTCGGGCTCAACCGCATCATATACCGGGCCGCCATACTCATCGCCCTCACAGAGGAAACCCATCTGGTACATGTCGACCAGGAACATGTTGTCCGGCTTCAGATTGTTGGCGAGCATATAGTCGATTGCGTCCTGATGCTGGCCGAGACGGAACAGGGTTTCAAACCGCTCGGTGCGAGACAGGTTGCCTTGTTCCAACAGGAAATTGAGGGATGTGGCTTCGCCGCGCAGCACGTCACGCGCTTCGGTATAGGCAACGGTCTGGTCGGCGGTCAGGCCATTCATCTCGAGCAGGGCGGTGTAATCATCGATGGCACCGAACACATCATTGCCGTCTCCCGATCGCAGGCCGGCGCGTGTTTCGAGGGCGAGCATGCGCTGTGTCGCGTCCAGGGTGTCGTCACCGAGGAGCTGCGTGAGCCGGTCAATGGCTGTCTGCTCATTGCCTGCCGCTGCCAGGGACGAGACCGTGTTCATGGCAAGGTCAAAGGGATTGTCAGCCATATCCGCGGCTTCGACGGGTGGCTCGACCGCAACGGCAGGTTCCGCCGGTTCAGTCGTGGTGGAGGCGCAAGCGGCCAACAGGGCCAGCGAGGCTGAAGCGAGGGCGAGACGGATCATCGGTTTTCTCCCGTTGAGTGAATGTCTTTGTGGCGTCTTACCGGCAGACGAGACGTGAACCAAGTGGCGGTTCTGTGACGATGTTGCGGCGCCCGGTTGCCAATCGTTAAGGCCGCCAGGCCGGGGCCCAACCCTCGGCTTTCAGCGCCCTTTGGGCGTGGTCCACGAAATCGCAGAGCAGGGGGCGCGTGTCGCGTGGATCGATAATCTCTTCGGCGTAAAAGCTCTCAGCGGTACGGAAGGGCGAGGCGATCGCTTTGAACTTAGCGTTCAGCTGTTCGATCAGGGCTTGCGGGTCCTCAGCCTCTGCCAGTTCCTTGCGGAACGCGGCTTCGATGCCGCCTGCCATAGGGAGGGAGCCCCAGTCGCCGGATGGCCAGCAATATCGCCACTTCGTGCGTGACTGGTTCATCATCGCGCTGCCGGCCAGGCCATAGGCTTTGCGAATGACGACCGAACAGACCGGTACGCCGGCCTGGTAAATGGCGTTCATCGCCCGCACGCCGCGGCGCGTGACGCCCGCCGTTTCGTGGCGAACACCAACGGCAAATCCCGGACAGTCGACAAAGTGGATGACCGGCAAATGGAAAAGGCTCGCCAGGTCCATATGGCGGGTGACCTTGTCACACACATCTGCCGTCCAAGCGCCATCCAGGAAGAAGGGGTCTCCGGCAAGTATGGCCACTGGATAGCCATCGACGCGCGCAAGCCCCGTCACAATGCCCCGGCCCCATTGGCGGCCAATCTCGAAGAATGAGCCACGGTCGACAGTGGCCTCGATGATGGTGCGCGGTTTGTAGGGCGTCGTGCCGTCGGTTGGTACAATGGAGATGAGGCGCTCATCGCGTCGGTCCGTGGGGTCTGGCGACGGTTGGCGCGCCGGGAGGTGATCGACGCTCGATGGGAGGTAAGACAGAAATGTTCGCGCCGCGATAAAGGCATCGCCTTCGGAGTCGACGACATCATCCACCGTGCCGTTGCGGGCCTGAATCTCCCACCCGCCAAGCTCTTCTTTCGTAACATCCTCGCCAAGGGCACGGCTCACGGGCGGCCCCGCCACGAAAACCTGGCTGAGCCCCTTGACCATCACACTGTAGTGGCTTGCGGCGACACGGCCTGCCCCCATGCCAGCACACGGCCCGAGAGCAAGGGAAACAAAGGGAACGCGTGTCAGCCCGTGGACGATCTCATTCCAACCCGGCGTTTCGGGAATATAGGTCCGCGGGTCCTTCTCCAGCATTTTGACGCTGCCACCGCCGCCTGTGCCATCAATCATCTGCACCAGCGGCATATGGTATTCTGCAGCCATCTTGATGGCCTGCACCATTTTCTGCCAGATCGAAGCATCGGCCGCACCGCCGCGCACGGTGAAATCATCGGCCAGGATCACGGCCGGACGATGATCCAGCGTGGCGCGGCCCATCACGGAATTGGACGGGCGGAAGTCGGCCAGATTGTCACTCGTGTCGTAGGCGGCAACACCGGCAATCTTGCCAATTTCATGGAAGCTTCCAGGATCGGCCAGAAAGCTCACACGTTCGCGAACCGTCAGCTTTCCGCGCGAACGCTGCCGTGCCACCGGCTCTTCGCCGCCCATTTCTTCTGCCAAGCGCTCGCGCCGGCGCAGCTCTTCGATCGACTTTTCCCAGCTCATGTCGTCAAAAAAACGGATGCCCTAGGGGCACGTCAAGCGCCTGCCTCTTGCCTTCGCCATACGCATCCTGCTTTATCTCCAGCAGATGCGATCAACACGGAGGATGGCGCATGACCCTCGAAGAACTCACCTCAAAAGCCAACGAAGCTGTCAGCGGCGGCGGTGACTTCACCAAAAAGGTGAAATTCGATTTCGGCGACGTCGGCAAACTATTCATCGACGGTGCAGGCGGCTCTGCCTCCAATGACGATGGCGACGCGGATGCCACGATCAAGGTTGACTGGGACGATTTCCAGAAGATCTCCTCGGGTGACATGGACGCCACAATGGCCTTCATGCAGGGCAAGCTGAAAGTGGAAGGCGACATGTCCGTTGCCATGCAGCTGCAGTCCCTGATGAGCAAGTTCAGCTAACGCTCCCGCAATTTCGCGAGATCGAGAGGGCCTGGCCGCTATGCCGGGCCCTCTTTTGTTATTAGAGTGGCGTGTATGGAAGACGTTTCTCAACTTGAGCGCTTTGTTGACGTGCCCGGCAATCCACGCCCGGAAGGCGCAGAGCTTGTCTGGTTCAAGGGTACTGGTGGCCGCCGTTTGCGGGCTTGCATCGTCCCCGGACTGACACTCGGCAAGGTGCGCGGAACTGTGATCGTGTGTCCGGGGCGCACGGAGTTCATCGAGAAATACTTCGAGGTTGCGCGCGAGTTGCAGGCCAAGGGATTCGCAGCCCTCATTCTGGACTGGCCGGGGCAGGGTCTTTCGGAACGCCTTCTGGAAGATCGCGGCAAGGGCCATATCGATGACTTCCAGACCTTCATGGGCGCGCTGCGCCGTGGGCTCGATGAGTTGGAAGACAAACTTCCACGACCCTATGTGGCGCTGGCCCATTCCATGGGCGGCGCCATTGCGCTGGCCGCGATTTCAGAGAATTTGGTGAAGGTTGAGGCGGCGGCTTTTTGCGCGCCCATGTGGGGCTTGCGCACCCGGGTCTTCGGTATGCGCTATCTCGTCTGGGCCATGCGCGCGATGGGTCGCTCTGGCGACTACGCCCAGCAACCAGGACCGCCCGAACGCTTCAAGGACAATATCGTCACCCATGATGAGCGGCGCTGGCAAATTCACCGTGATCTGGTTGATACCGCACCGGATCTCGGCCTCGGACCTGTCACCTGGGGCTGGCTCGGCGCATCCCTCGCCATAGTGCGGACCTTTGCGCGCAAGTCCAAGTTGGAGGCCATCGACATCCCGGTGCTTGTGGCTTCCGCAGAGGAAGAGAAGCTTGTCGACAATCGCAGCCATAGCCGCGTCGCAAGCTCATTGCCTAAATGCGAGCACATTACCGTTGAGGGCGCGATGCACGAGATTCTGATGGAGCGCGATGATAAACGCGCCGAATTTTGGGCCGCGTTCGACAGTTTGCTGGAGCGCGCGGGAATTTAGCTTGGGGGGCCTGTAAGTGCGGATCATTTTTGTTTGTTTTTTTGCGCTGCTCGCCATTGCGGGAGGCGTTGCCGGGTATTGGGGCGCGACAGAATATCGAAAGAGCCAGAACTACAAGGACCCGTTGCATCTGCTGTTAGACCTGCAAAACGCTAGAAGCGCGTTAGCGAAGTGCCGCGACGATCCTGCGCGGGTGCAAGACACAAATTGCGCCCGGGAACGTGAAAGTCTGAGGCAGGCTCGCGCTGCTCAGGATGCCCATGAAGACTTCAGTTGGGCCGCAATGGCAAACCCGAATGCTGTCGGCATGTACGGAGCTCTGCCAGGCGCATTGCTGATGGTGTTTTCCTGGCTCTGGAAGCGCCCTCAACAGAAGTACTAGCCGGCAGCGCCCATGGCGAGGCGTTCGATCTCTGCCAGATTTCCGCGGCCTAGTGCTTCAATCGCCCGGGCGGCGATGTGTCGGGCATTCAGGCCTGCCGCCTCATACATATTGTAGGGCGTGTCCTGGTCCTGGAAGATATCGGGCAGGGTCATTGTGCGGATCTTCAGCCCGCCATCCAATGCGCCGACTTTGGCCAGATGTTCCAGCACAAATGAGCCATAGCCGCCCACGGAGCCCTCTTCGATCGTGATCAAGACTTCATGGTCCTTGGCCAGACGCTCGGTCAGGTCTGCGTCAAGGGGCTTGGCAAAACGGGCGTCGGCGACGGTTGCAGAAAGACCCTGGGCCTGGAGCATCTCGGCGGCTTTCAAGGCTTCCTGCAGGCGCGCGCCATAGGACAGGATTGCAACCGTTGAGCCTTCGCGTACGACGCGCCCCTTGCCGATCTCCAGTGGTTCAGGGCTCGATGACATGTCCACGCCAACGCCTTCGCCACGCGGGAACCGGAACGCTGTGGGGCCTTCATCATATTGGTAGGCCGTCGTCACCATGCGCGCGAGCTCTTCCTCATCGGCGCATGCCATACAGACCATGCCGGGAAGCGCGCCCATATAGCCGATGTCGAAGCTGCCTGCATGGGTTGCCCCATCGGCACCGACCAGGCCTGCCCGGTCAATCGCGAAGCGGACCGGCAGTTTCTGGATAGCGACATCATGGACAACCTGGTCGTAACCACGCTGCAGAAACGTTGAGTAGACCGCCGCGAACGGCTTCATCCCGTCGGCCGCGAGGCCGGCCGCAAATGTCACTGCGTGCTGTTCGGCAATGCCCACATCGAAGTGACGATCCGGGAAAGCTTTCGCGAAGATATCGGTCTTTGATCCGCCAGGCATGGCCGGGGTGACGGCGCAAACCAGTGGGTCTGCCTCGCCCAGTTCGGTGATCGCGTCCCCGAATACTTTTTGATAGCTCGGCGCTTTAGGTGTCGACTTCTTCTGTTCGCCTGTCACGACGGAGAATTTTGAAACGCCGTGGTACTTGTCGTCGCTGTTTTCAGCCGGTGCGTAGCCCTTGCCCTTGGTGGTGACGGCGTGGATCAGGATGGGCCGGTCTTCGATCTCGCGGACATTCTCCAGGATTGGCAGCAGCACATCCATGTCATGGCCGTCGATGGGACCGACATAATAGAAGCCGAGTTCCTCAAACAGCGTGCCGCCCATGGTGAAGCCGCGCAGATATTCTTCGGCTTTGCGCGCCGGGGACTCCAGGCCCATTGGGCGTGCGATACGTTTGGCGAGTTTCCGCAGGCCGCGATACGGGCCGGAACTGACCAGCCGCGATAAATAATGGCTCATCGCGCCAACGGGCGTCGAGATCGACATGTCGTTGTCGTTCAGGATAACGATCAGCTTGTTGCCGTCGTGGCCGGCATTGTTCATCGCCTCATAGGCCATACCGCCGGACATTGATCCGTCGCCGATGACGCAGATCACATGATTATCATTGCCCTGGATATCCCGGGACTTGGCGAACCCGTGACCGGCGGAAATCGAGGTGCAGGCATGGGCCGCGCCGAACGGGTCATACTCGCTTTCGCTGCGCTTGGTGAACCCAGAAAGGCCGCCACCCTGGCGCAACGTGCGGATGCGATCCTTTCGTCCGGTGATCAATTTGTGGGGATAGCACTGGTGACCCACATCCCAGATGAGTTTGTCGTCCGGCGTGTTGAAAACGGCATGGATGGCGACTGTGAGCTCCACCACACCGAGTCCTGAGCCCAAATGGCCACCGGTGACGGACACCGTATCGATGACTTCTTCGCGAATTTCGTCAGCAATCTGACGCAATTCCTCCCGGGATCGTCCCCGCAGATGTTTGGGGTCGTCAATCTCATCGAGGAGGCGGGTTGTGTTCGAAATCGTCATAGTCTCGTCATAAGTGTGTCGTGAGAAGCCCTGGAGCGCAAGGGCGAGTTGGGTCTTAGCGCTCTCTGCCTAAAACAAAATCAACCGATTGCAGCAGAATATCGGCGCGGTTGTGGAATATGGCGAGGTGGTCCTTTGACTGGGCGGCAAGAAGACGCACGCGTTCCTTCGCGCCCTCCAGTCCCAAAAGAGTGACGAAGTTTGCTTTGCCAGCGCCAGCATCCTTTCGCACAGCCTTTCCGGTCATGCTTTCCTGCCCGGTCGCGTCCAGGATATCGTCGGCGATCTGGTAAGCGAGGCCCAGATCATGGGAGAACCCCGCCAGTGCCTGGCGCTCGTGATGGGTCGCTTTACCGATGAGCGCGGCGCACTCTGTCGAATAGGAGATCAGAGCGCCCGTCTTTAAGCGCTGCATTCGCGTAATCGTGTTGAGGTCCCGCGGCATGTCGCTGCCCAACATGTCGATCATTTGGCCGCCCACCATGCCCAGCGCGCCGGCTGAATCGGCCAGCCGCGATATCAGGTCAATGCGAACCTGGGGATCGTCATGGGTGTCTTCGTCGGCGAGGATCCGGAAGGCGAGGGTCAGCAGGGCATCGCCAGCCAGGACAGCCGTCGCTTCATCGAAAGCGACATGGACAGTTGGCTGGCCGCGCCGCAGGGCGTCATCATCCATACAAGGCAAGTCGTCATGGACGAGGGAATAGGTGTGCACGCACTCCAGCGCAGCAGCGGCGCGCAAGAGCGACTTTTCCGGCGCCTGAAACATGCGCCCCGTTTCAAGGACGTAAAACGGGCGCATCCGCTTGCCATTTGCGAGGGCCGCATGGCGCATCGCGCGCATCAAGTCCGCCTCCGGACCGCCTGCCGGGGGTATCAACTGGTCGAGCGCAACGGTCAGCTTGTCGGCGACCTCTTTCAGGCGGCGTTCAAAGTCCATGCGGGTGTTCGCGCCTCCTCTTGCCGCGCCTGATACGGTCAGTCGAAGCTGGCAGGCTCGGTTGTGACTTTGCCTCCAGCGTCCTGAACGATCTGTTCGACCTTGAGTTCCGCCGACTTCAGCTTCGCTTCGCAATGGGCTTTCAGCTTGGCGCCGCGCTCATAGATTGAGATCGATTCTTCAAGTTCCACGTCGCCGCGCTCAAGCTTGGAGACGATGCCTTCAAGTTCGGCCAGCGCCGCTTCAAACGTCATTTTTTCGATGGCCTGGGCCTCTTTCGCCGCCATGCGTGCCTCCAAGTTTGGGTCACCATAGGGAGAGGCCAAGTCGGTCGCAATGGGCTCTATAGGTTTCCCACAGGTCCGCCTGGTCTCATCACAGTTCGCGAAAACCAAGCTACAGGGCTTGCCTGCCTGTCCCGCTGGTAGTGAGATACGTTGCAAATCGGGCGGATGGGGAATGCGACATGGATAAATCGCTTCGAGAGTACGCCGATGCCTGCGCGCGATTGGATAGTGCGCTCGACCTGCAACGTGAATCGGTCCGCTTCTTCAGAGCGCGTGGATTGAAAATGCTGGGATACCACCACATTCCACCCCCCGGTGCGCATGACGCCGACCGAGCAGACCTGATTTTCGCATTCGGTTTCCCAAAGAAAATGGTCAGGCAGTACATCGATCAACGTTATTTCGAGATCGATCCCATTCCGCGCATTGCGCAGGCGCGAACAAAACCCTTCAGGTGGGGCGAGCTTTCGGGCTCACCCGAGATATCCCAACGAGAGCAAGACTTCATGGATATCGTCGCTGAACTCGAGTTGGAAAACGGGCTCGCTATTCCAGTCTTCGGCCCGCACGGTCAAAACGGGTATTGCGGCCTCAACTATGGCCCCGGCGCAGATGTCTGTTCTGACGTGGAGGTTACGATACTGCAGGAAGCCTGCCTGCTCTTTCACCTCAAATACTGCGAGCTTCATCCCCTCCCGAGACCCAGTGCCGATCTGTCTGTCCGGGAAAAAGTCACGCTTCGCCTCGTTGCCAAGGGCCTTAGCAACGCTCAGATCGCCGCCGAAATGCACATCAGCGCGAGCACCGTAGACACGAATTTGCGCCGGATTTTCAAGAAGCTCGGCGTTCGAGACCGGGTCTCGGCAGCTCTTCGCGGAATCATGGTCGGGGTCTACGACTAAGGTCACCACGCACACGTCCGCGCGCCCGGCCTTAACCACAACTGCTTTTGTCGTGTGATTACGGGATGGCGCTATGCCGTGGCCCCAAGTATCAGCCTGCAATCGTAAGTCAGGCATTTAAGAACATGGCATCAGAAAAACATAAGAAGTCGCCCGTAACAGCGCCCCAAACAGAAAGCGAGCGCCGGTCAACCGTCGCAACGCTAGTTGCCGAATGGTATGCATGCCGCGAGGAAATCGCGAAGATTGAGGCTCGCCAGGACGAATTGTTCTTTTCTGAACAAGCGAATACTCAACTATTCTACAAATTGGACGCGCAGCGCGATGAGCTCAGAAATAAGAGTGACCGTCTGATGAGTGAAATTCGCGACACCGAGTCAGACTCTTGCAACGAAGTCCGCGCCAAACTCCAACTCTGGCGGGATGTGCGTTTTCCGGATGGAAGCCGTTTGAAACAGAAAGACACTGTGGACCAGATCACTGTCTCAGCGCTTGAAGACTTGGACCGCATGGTTGGCTGATAGCGCGCCAGGCCGCGCTAGCGCTGTTTGTGGTACTCGAAGACCCTGAAACTCCAATAGGCGTCTCCGCCATTTTGCACTTCGCGCCAACCGCGCGCCCGGAGTTCAGGGCGCAGCATGCGATTGAACCAGCCATGGGCCGCCAGGTAGACCTTTCCCTTCCGAGACGCTTCATGCAGGTGATCTGCAGCTCTTCCGGCGCGTGCGCGTGCTTCGGCCACTGACTCTCCATCTAGCGAATGCCCGGTGAGCCAGGCTGATCTGGCGAGCACGTTCCAGGTCTTGGGCAGGTATCTCACACCCGGCAGGCGGGGCGGCGGAAGCGGCGCCTCGTTGAAGAGGGCGTGAATCTCAGCGTCGGCGTGGGGCGCAGCCAGGGCGGCCGTCTCCTGGGCACGGGGGCGCTGGGACGTCAGGACCAGATCGGCATCCTGCACGGCCTTTTTCAGAGACTCTGGCGCAATCTGTCCCTCGGCCAGACTCCCGGTTTCATACCTGGCCCACCAGTCAATGTACTCCCGCCACGTCAGTCTCGGGCCCAGCTTGCGATTCAATGCAGGTCGGCCATGGCGGGAAATGATGATCGGTCCGCGCACCGGTTCATCGGCAACCTGCAGGTCCGGTGTTGGAGTGTCTTCCAACGGATCATGGGGGGCGGGAACGGCGGTCATCAGCGCGGGACCTAGCCGGAACCTCGCGTGGCGGCAAGGCGTTCTGCGCCCGGCTGCTGAATTGGATCAGCGTGTATCGCGTTTGGCTAGAGGCCCTTCCAAAGGCGGCCATCAAGACACTCACTGTCGGCCGAGCTACGGCATCGGTAAGTGGACAGGATAACGGTCTCGGCTCGGCCAATCAGGTGGTCCATGGGAACAAACCCAACCGAGGCGCGCTCAGCACTGATGCCGGGGGGCAGGTCGCAGCCGGCCTCGCTGACGACACCGTCGCGCGCGGGACAGTGGCCGGAGAGATCGCGCCCATCCTTTGAATTGTCTCGATTGTCGCCCATGAACAGGACATGGCCTTCTGGCACTTCGAAGACGACTGTTGAGTCGCCTGGCGAGCCTTGTTCCCACTGGTGTGTCGTCCACGTCTTGCCACCAATGGTTTCGGTGTAGACCCGGGCAGATCTGGAAAGGGCCTCGGTGTGTGGACGGTAGTTCAGACGGCCTTCAAAACTGGTCGTGACGGGCTCACCATTCATGAAGAGCTGTTCGCCGCGCATTTCGATGCGGTCACCGGGCAATCCGATCACGCGCTTGATCATCACGCGGTTAAAGTGCGGGTGCTCGAACACCACCACGTCGCCATGCTTTGGGTCTTTCTGGAACAGGGTGCCGTCGCCAAGCGGCAACAGCTTTCCAAGGCCCCAGGGCACGGAGTGGCGATTGAAACCGTAGGCGAACTTCGCCACCGCCACGCGATCTCCAACCCGAAGGTTCGGCACCATGCTCTCCGAGGGGATCACACGCTGCTCGTAAAACAACATGGAAAAGAAGAAAAACAGGGGAATAAACACCGACAGTGTCGTGCCCCATTCCTTTGCCTCGCGCTTGACCTTGTCTCCCAGCGAAGGCTTTTGCGGCGCGTCTGTCCCATCGCTGGAGGTTTGATCAGTCGCCATGGGCCCGCCTCTGGTCCTAGTCTCGAATGCGAACAATCATCTAGCCATCGCTGGCGCAGATTGCGACGGTAAATCTGCCCGGGCACTGCAATTGGCGTAAAAAGTCAGCGTGCGCTGTACCAATCGACGCCTTCGCTATCGCGACTCACGCTGGCCTGGCCCCTGTCTATCAGAAGGTTGAGGTGCGCCAGGGCTTCACCCGTCGCCATGCCCATATCGCCTTCTTCAATCTTGCGGCCGAACAGGGCGGGGAACGTATCAATTACGCGCCGGGGGGCTTCGCTCAGACGATGATGGAGGCGCACCAGGGCGGTTTCGTGGCCATCGATCAGATGGGTCAGGCGCTTGTGCGCGCCAATAAAGGGCTCGTTGTGGGCGGGCAGTACGAGGACATCTTCTGGAAGAGCTGCTCGTAGCTTTCCGCAACTGGAGAGCCAGTCGGCCAGCGGATTTGCGCTCGGCTCGGTTGGGAAAACGGACACGTTCGAAGAAATGCGCGGCAGGATTTGGTCACCCGAAATGAACAGGTTCAGCGCCTCGCAATAGAGGCAGGCATGTTCAGGCGAATGGCCATTCCCGACAATCACGCGCCACGTTTCCCCCGCCATTTCAAACGTGTCGCCGTCTTCCAATCGCCTGTACGCGTCGGGCATCTGGCTGACGCCCCGGCCAAATCCCCCGAAGCGGGACTTGTAAACGTCGATCTGTTCCTCGCTCCAGCCGGCACGTGTGTAGAAATCAATGCCTGCTTGCGGTGCTTCGCGGCCCGTATCTGCCACGAGCATGCGGCAGGTGATGTACTCCAGCCGGCTCATCCACAGCTGCGCGTCGGGGAATTTCCGGCTGAGCCAGCCTGCATTGCCAACATGGTCCGGGTGCATGTGGGTCACGATGATGCGCGTCACGGGGCGGTCGTCCAGTTTCGCCTCGAAGATGTCTCGCCAGGCTTGCTTGGTGTCGTCGAGTGGCATGCCCGTATCAATGATTGTCCAGCTGTTGCCATCATCCACCAGCCAGAGATTGATGAACTTCAGGGAAAAGGGCAGCGGCATGCGCACCCAATGGACCCTCGGGGTAATCTCCAGGGTTTCGCCCGTGGCAGGCGTGGCGTCGCCGAAGGGGTAGGTGAGACCTCCCTTACCCGCAGTCTTGCTCTGAAATCCGTCCATTGCCCAGACATGACATGATCACGCGGCTTGGCCAATCACTGCCGTCGCGGGACCGAGCTTTCTTGCCTGACCACTAAGTCGACTTTGGTCACACGCATGTGAGATGCGCTCGATCACCAATTGGCTGTACTCACAAGCGAAACAACCGACCGGAGCACTGCCATGAAACGCCTATTCGCCGCCGCCTTCCTGGGCTTGATTGCAGCGTGTTCACCCGCGACACCGTCAAATGTGGCCCCGATTGAGGTGACCGCACCGGCTGAAGACGTCCGGATTGTTGCTGCGCTGAGTTATGCGAGTTGGTGCGGCAGCTGCCGTGCGCTCGATCCAAAAATCACCGAAGCGCGCGCCGGGGGAGATCCGGAAGGCGTCCATTTTGTTGTGCTGGACTATACTGACCGCGATGTTGACGCATTCTTCGCGGGCGCAGAGACCGCGGGCGTGGGGCCGGCCCTCCGCACGCACTATGCCGATGGCGTGACCACCGGGCGCATGGTCCTTGTGGACCTCGAAACCGGGACAGTGGTCGGCGAAATCAATAAGAATATGAGCTCGGCTGAAATCCGCGAGGCTCTGGAGACTGCGGCCGCATAGCAGGTAGAAAAGCGGTATTTGTGCTGGATAAGCCTCAAGCTGGTTTCTTCATGCCGAAACGGCTGGCAAAGATGCCGTCGAGCCAACGTTTTGGCAGGCGCGTCGGGATGGTGAAATTGGTGAGCTTGTTTGGCACTGGCGCATAGCGCGCCTTGGGGCTGGGATCGGACAGGGCCGTCTCGATCACACTTGCAATATGTTCTGCCGATAGCCCGTCGCGCCCGCCCTGGAGCAAAGTCTGGGAGAATCTATCGATAGCGTCCGCCCATTCTGAGTTGGCATAGGGCGTATCTTCGTTCTTCTCTTCGGCCTTGTCCCAGATCGGCGTCTTCACCGCGCCGGGGCCAATGGCGATCGAATCAATCCCATAGATCACCAATTCGCGCCGCAATGTGTCGGTGACGCTTTCGAGCGCGTGCTTGGTCGCCGTGTAAGCGCCGAGGAACGGTGAGGCGATCCTCCCGCCAACAGAGGTGATGTTGATGATGCGGCCGGGCGCACCTGTCCGCTCTCGCTCCATGCCGAGAAGGGAAGCAAAGGCCTGGGTGCAGGCGATGGCGCCGAAAACGTTCACTTTGAAATGCGCTTCAATCTCATCAAGCGGCTGGAGCACCAGAGGCCCCATCTGGGCGATGCCGGCATTATTCACCAGACCTGCCAGCTTGGCACCGCCAAGGGCCTGGTCAACCGTTGCCACCGCAGCGTTCAGGGACTCGTCATCGGCGACATCCAGGATGAGGGGCACAATGTTCTCATGGTCCCCCTCCAAAGCGTCTGCATCGGCGGACTTGCGGACACCTGCGAAGACGCGCCAGCCCTTTGCCGCGAGATGGCGGGCGGCGGCGCGGCCAATTCCGGATGAGGCGCCCGTGATCACAACGGTTTGCATATTGGAGTCCTTTGGGCTGGATATCTTTTCATACGTGGAAGACGGAATGGGGGATCATTCCATCGCTGGGATCAGTCGGACTTGCCGCCATCGATGACTCTGAAGACGGGTTTCGTTGGTTTGGCGGAGGTCGGCGCAGCAGCCGGTTTTTTCGGCGGTTTTGGAGCCGCTTGGCGGGAGATCGGCGTTATGCCGCGTTTGGGGGGCGGGGCATCATCGGCAGGTTCTTTGTCGTCGGGTCGGTCTGAACTGCGCCGTTTGAAGCCTCCGCGCTTCAGCCCTTTGCCGCGGGCTTTCTTGTCAATCTCTTTGAGCTTTACTTTCTGAAGGGCCGACAGGGGCTCTTCGAGGTCGCCTTTTTCAGGATCGCCAAAGGCTGAACCATAGGTTTCGATCCTCGCCTCCACCTCTTCAAGGAACTCTCTTTCCCAATCGGACAGGGGCGGACCAAGGCCGGACTCGGCTAAGGCGGCTGCTTTTCTGAGCTTTCGCAGCGCAGCCCTTTTCTTTCGCTCGTCTATCTCACGGCCCATGACCTGAGACATAGGCTGTGTCGCTCGGCTTAGAAAGGCAGGGCGTTCAGGATGGACCCGATGATGCCGCCGCCGCCATCGTTGCCAGCCTCCTCCGGGTTCTGTGATTGCAGCACAAAGTGCCCCGCTCCAGACAGGCGAACATTGGAAAGCTCACCGCTTTTCATCACTTCGCCAGAGGTGAAGACTTTGCCGAACGCGCCAAATTCGCCGGAAACGGCAGCGATATAGTTTGTGTCCACGATGGCGCCTTCGGATGAAAGCGGGACGATTTTCGGCTCGCCGGGCAGTTTAATGTAGACCCGGCCCGTGCCGCGCACTTCCGCCAGCGTCCAGAACTCTTTCTTGGCGACGCGGCGGACATTGAAGGTCAGGTCGCCGCGATGGGCGAGGTAGCGGGTCGGCTGAAGGAAAAGTGGACGATCAGGCGAGACAGGAAGCGCCACGATCCGTCCCGGATAGTCCCGTGCAGCCATCAGCGTGACCGGGCCATCCTTGGCATCATACCGGTTCGCCCAGCGCACATCGCCGGAAAACAGGGCAAAGATGTTGATCCGAGTGCGGGCGATCCGGTGGGTGGTCAGGCCAAAATCACCCTTGGCGAAGACAAGGCTGGAGCGGCGAATGAAAGCGCTTTCGCCCGGTTGCAGGGCGAGCGTTAGAATTTCACCGCCCACGCCAATGCCATGGTCAGCCGTTTTCGGCACTGTCGCTGGCGCAGGAGTGGCTGTCACGGTGTCCATGGATTGGCTTGAGATGGGGGCTTCGTTACGTGCCGCCAAGGGGTGTGCCGCGTGCAGCCCAGGCCGCCATTTCCCCGCCCGCATCGGCCAGGCAGGCACGCCAGCCCTCCTGCGTGCGCGTCAGCGTATAGGCCGCCTGCCAGCTTGTGATCTCCTCGCCTGCTTCGTTCAGCATTGTGTCGGCCACGCGGATCGCGGCGCTGGCCCGGCCCATGACGAGAACGTCCAACAGCTTGCGCTCTGCGGCGGCAACCGACTGCGCGCGATAAAAAGCGCAGAGGTTTTGCGTGTTGCGGTCGAACTTCTCCCGCGACGGCAGCAGAACCGGTGCGCCATTCACAAGGATCAAGGCTGGGAACGCCCAATGGGCGCCTATGGCGGCCACATCATACGCTGAAAAAGCGGTGACATAGGACTGGCACCAGGCGTCGAGTTCGGATGTCGCTGCGTCGAGGTCCATCAGGCGATCAGATTTCGCCAAGGGCGGCGAGGTAGGTGTCCAGCACCATTTCCTGCTCTTCGCGCTCGGCCCGGTCGACTTTGCGGATACGGATCACCTGGCGCAGGGCCTTTGTGTCGAAGCCGAACGCCTTGGCTTCGGCGTAGATTTCCTTGATCTGCTCAGCCACCTCTTTCTTCTCTTCTTCGAGGCGCTCTATGCGGTCGATGGTCTGGCGCAGCTTCTCCTTGGTGGTTTCGTTCAAGTGGCTGGAGCTGACGTCATCCATGGCAGAGATCCTTTGGCGAAATTGGGAAAGCGCGGGGCTTAGCGCGCGCTCGCCAGACGGGCAATGGCTTGTGCGATCTGCTCGCCTTCCCGGTGATGCGGCATGTGCCCCTCATCGGGCAGTTTCACGAGCGTGATGTCACCGACTTCATCCTTCAAGCGCCCGGCATGGAGTTGGGGCAGGATGACCGTGTCCTGGGACCCGGAAAAGAGCACGACTGGCATGGAAAGCTCGCCATAGCGGGATTGTTGAGCCGTCAGTTCCTCACGCAGAGCCATGACATCGCGGGCATTGGCCCGGAAAGTCGGGGGCCGGAAGAGCAGGTTTGTGGCTGAGTTTTCGGTGTAATTCTCGGGTACGGGTGCTGGATGGAAGGTGGAAACGGCGCCCGTTTCGGCCCGCCCGGGCCCAACGAGGGGCACGATGTTCGAGAATACTGGTCCGAGGACGGGAGTGGTGGCCCATGTGTTGTACCAGGCCTGCCCGCCGCCGCCCCAGTCATGGGAAACGGGCGCGAGTAGAACGAGCCCCTTGACCCGTTCAGGGTGGTCCAGGGCAAGGCGCAGGGCGACGGCGCCACCAAAGGAGTGCCCCACGACAACTGCAGGCTCGTCGGGTGAGAGCCGCTCGAGCACGCCAGCCATCTGTGCCGCTTGAATTTCCAGCATGTGGGCGCCATCCGGGCGGTCTGAGTATCCGTGTCCCGGGCGATCCGCGAGCATGAGGTCAAACTGGTCTTCCAGACGCGGTGCGAGCGTCCATTTGAATTCATTCGCATTGGCGCTGGCGCCATGGATGAAAAGGACCGGTGCGCCGTTGGCATCGCCAGCGCGGATCACATGAACGCCCGCGCCATTGACGTTGAACTGCTCGCCTTCGGGCGGATACGCGTTCTCCACATTGGAAGTGTAGATGACACTGTGGACGCAGGCTCCAAGGCTGCTGGCCAGGGTCACTAAAAGAAGCAGAATCATCACGCGTTTCACAGGGCTGTTCCGTCCGAGACTTCCTTGAGGCGTGCCTCGCCTCGGCGTGCGGCCTCCAAACGGGGATAAATGTCCAACGCCTCGCGGTAGGCTTCCAGCGCCTCACTTGTGGATCCGAGGCGCTCAAGCATGACGCCCAGTCCAAGCCAGGCGCCGAAATGGCGGGGCTCGTGACGCAGCGCCTCATTCAGGTCGCGCAGGGCTTCGTCATATTGCTCGTTTTCGAGGAAAAGGGTCGCGCGGCGGTGCCATGCTTCGGCATATTCCGGGCGGACACGGATAATCCGGTCATAGAGAGCGCGTGCATGCTTGGCATCACCGCGTGCCTGGGCGTCCACGGCGCGCTCCATGAGGATATCTACCGTGGGAGACCCGCTTTCCAGCCAGGCATTCCAGATGTCGAGGGCAATGCCTTCGGCTTCTTCATCGCTTGGCGCGTTTTCCAACCGGTCAAACATGTCGTCGGGAGGCCCGTAGGCAGGGCCAGCGGCGAGCAGGAAGACAGCGGTGAAAAGCGCTTTGAACATGGACCGAGACTATGGGGCGCCGGGCGAAGCCTGCAAGCGGCAATTCAGGGGCGATCCAGTAACCCTTTCGCGATCAGGGCGTCGCGCAGCCCGTCTGCACCGTCAAAAACATACCCGTCCATGCCTTTTGCCCTGGCCGCATCGATATTGTCGGCCCTGTCATCGATGAAGAAAACAGTGGATGGGTCAGGATTGCCCATGCGGGTCAGGGCAATATCATAGATGCGCGGGTCGGGCTTCACGATGCCTTCTTCGCCGGAGACCACGACATCGCGCAGCACCTTGATCATGGGGAAGGCGTCAAACGTCTCGCCCGCAAGTTCCGCAGGCAGGTTTGAAAGGCCAAAGAGCGGAACACGTGAAGCTTCTAGTTCAGCGATGATCTGGGGCGTTCCCGGAACATAGCCGTGGAACATATCGAGCCATTCGGTACGCCAGGCGTCGATATGGTCGGCATAGTCTGGATACTCGGCCTGGAGCGCCGGAATAGTGTCGTCGAAACTGGCACCGGCATCGTGCAGTGTATGCCACGCCATCGTGCAGATGTTCACGCAGAACCAGTCGGCTTTTGCACTGTCGCCGAAGCGCCGCCTGTAGAGCTTTCGCGGCTCCCAGTCGACGACAACATTTCCCAGATCAAAAAGGACGATGGAGGGATGCATTCAGGCCCCGTTAACCGTAGCCTGCGTTCACCTACCGCTCAGCCCTGCTTTGCTTTAAACCGGGGATCGGTCTTGTTGATGACGTATGTTTTGCCCCGGCGGCGCACAACTTTGCAGTCGCGGTGACGTGTCTTCAGGGCCTTCAGGGAGGATCTGACTTTCATGGGTCCGTCCGGGTGTGTTTGAGTGTCGCTGGTTCAGCAAAGGCGGCGAAGTAGCGTGAAGGGCATGGCGCTGTCAAGGCGTATGCCGCGGTTGGAGGCACAAGGGATGCAGAACATGCCGGTTTACATTCGAAAATCCGCGCGCTGGGCCATGGTTGCCAGCCTCGTTGCCATATTGGGCGCGTGTGCAGCCGGGCCTTATTCGCCACCTGTTGCCGGGCCGATCGGCGATCGGGGCGGGGCAGGCGAAAGCGGCTCGGCTGGTGGCTCGGGAACACCTTCCAGCTCCGTTGACCCCACCGCGCCATACGCGCCATCCGGGAATTCCGCCATGGACGCCTGGCGCCTGAGCTTTGCGGCGCGGGCCAGCGCCCAGGGGCGTGATCCAGCGGTCATCAGGTCCATGCTGGAAGGCATCAACCCGCTGGACATCTATCTCGGAAACAATCTGCAAACCCAATCTGCGATCTCAGAGCAGGCGGAATTTGCCAAGCCTATCTGGGAATACCTGCGCACCGCGGTAACTGCGACACGGGTCGATCGTGGGCGGGACCGTTACACCTCACTGGACGCAGCGTTCAATCAGCTAGAAGGCGCCTATGGTGTAAACCGCGAGGCGCTCCTCGCTATTTGGGGCATGGAGACGAATTTCGGCTCTTATATGGGCGACTTCGACGCGGCCAACACGCTAGCCAACATGGCTGTTGAGGGCCGCCGTCGGCGATTTGCAGAGAACGAGCTCATTGCGCTGATGAAAATTGTCGAAACGGGAGCAGCGGAGCGAGACCAGCTTGTTTCGGGTTGGGCCGGTGCCATGGGGCATACACAGTTCATGCCGTCGACATTCCTCGCCCACGCTACCGACTTTACCGGCGATGGAAATATTGACCTGTGGGAAAGCCCTGAAGATGCCCTGGCATCCGCGGCCAATTATCTTTCCGTTTCCGGTTTCGAATACGATCAGCCCTGGGGCATGGAAGTGACTGTGCCCGAGAACTTTGACTATAGTCTCGCCGACGGACAGGACCGCCGCATTGGAAGCTGGACTGCCCAGGGCATTCGTTTCGTCGATACGGCACGCGGCGATGGACTGGCAAATGGCAAGTTCGCTGAATTGTGGGTGCCGGCAGGCCATCGCGGGCCGAAATTCCTGCTCTTCAAGAACTTCAACGTGTTCAAAACCTATAACCGGGCTGACAGCTATGCCCTTGCGGTCGGGCTTTTGTCTGACGAGATCGCCGGTCGCGCGCCCTTGCAGGCCGCCTGGCCACGAGACCTACAGCCCTTGAGTGTTGCCCAGGTGAAACAGCTTCAGTCCGGGCTGAACACTCTGGGCTTCGACGCCGGACCCGTGGACGGCATCGCCGGGCGCGGCACGAAGGGCGCGCTGCGCGAGTTCCAGGACGCCAATGGCTTCATTGCCGATGGTTTCCCGACGACAG
>JBCBGZ010000052.1:0-20105 GCA_038526245.1 Pseudomonadota bacterium | reverse complement strand
TCATGGCGTCGAGCGGGGCGATTTCGGACGGCTTGAGCACCATGGTGCAGCCTGCTGCGATGGCCGGAGCGACCTTGCAGGCGATCTGGTTGGCCGGCCAGTTCCATGGCGTGATGAAGCCGCACACACCAATCGGTTCTTTGCGCAACAGCGTCGAGCCTTGCATTTCTTCGAATTGGTAGTTGCGCAGGATGCCAGACATGGTCGCGTAATGACCCATGCCGGCAGGCGCCTGCGCTGCGTGCGCCAGCCACATGGGCGCGCCCATTTCATCGCTGATGGCTTCTGCAATCTCGTCTTTGCGCGCGGCGAAGCCTGCGGTGATCTTGTCGAGCAACTCGGCGCGATACTCCACGCTGGTCTGGCTGAAACTTGGAAAAGCAGCCTGCGCGGCGGCGACAGCCTTGTCCACATCACCATGGGCGCCGAGGGAAATGCGGGCGAACGCCTCTTCCGTTGCAGGGTTTTCAATATCCAACGTGCGCGGGGACACCGGGTCCACCCATTCGCCGTTGATGTAGAACTGGAGATACTCTTTCATGGCCTCGGGCCTCCCTGGCGCTATCTGTTGCAGCTACAAGTAATATAGGCAGCCAATCGGCTTTTGTCGCGGGGGTGCGTTAGGGAAAGGGGCGGCGGCCTAGAAGTCGTAAGCGATGCCTTTACGCTCCCAGTCGCCATAGCGAGTGGGTTCGATGGATTTGGGGCCGCCGCTTTCGCCTTCGCGCGCGGCTTCCAGTTCAGCTGCTTTGGCCGCTTGTTCAGCCTTTCGCGCATCAGCTTCTTCCAGGGCCTTGCGAGCAGCCTCCGGCAGAGTTTTGCGACGTTCGATTTCTTCCGGCGTGAGTTCGCTCATGGGCTGTGGGCTTCCAAAGTCGGTTAACGCTTTCCATATATGCGGCAGAGCTTTGGCGAAAAGCGTGGCATGCCGAAGCGTATGGAGTATCTTTTCAATATGGGAATGACGAAGACTTATCTGCTGATGGCCGCCATGACGGCGATCTTTGTTGGGGTTGGCTATCTGCTCGGTGGCGTCGTTGGCATGGCGTTCGCCTTTATGGTGGCTGCGGGTATGAACGCGTTTGCCTATTGGAACGCTGACAAAGTGGTTTTGCGCATGCAGGGCGCTCGCGAAGTCACCGGCAAGGAAAACAGCCCCGTCATTCGCACCTTTGTTTCTGACACGCTCTCCCTGGCAGACCATGCCGGTATGCCTGCGCCCAAGATTTACATCATAGAAACGGCGCAGCCGAACGCTTTCGCCACAGGCCGCAATCCGGAAAACGCTGCCGTTGCAGCAACGACCGGTCTTTTGTCCATGCTGACGCGCGAGGAAGTGGCAGGCGTCATGGCCCATGAGTTGGCCCATGTGAAAAACCGCGACAGCCTTACCATGACCGTAACGGCCACCCTGGCCGGCGCCATTGGAATGCTTGCGAATTTCGCCCTGTTCTTCGGCGGCGACCGGGAACGTGGTGGCATGATCACCGCCCTCGCCATCATGATCTTCGCGCCGATGGCGGCGAGTATTGTTCAGTTCGCGATCTCGCGGTCCCGCGAATACGAAGCAGACCGCGTCGGCGCGCAAATATGCGGCAATCCAGCATGGCTCGCTTCAGCGTTGCAAAAGATCGAGCGCGGTGCGCGCAGCCAGATCAACGTGCATGCTGAGCGCAACCCAGCCGCGGCGCATATGTACATCATCAACCCGCTGAACGGGCGGCGAGGCGACAATCTGTTTTCCACCCATCCTTCAACCGCCAATCGCGTGGCGGCGCTGCAAAAGCTCTCTGGCGAGATGGACCTTGGTCCGGACCGTATCCCCGAAGACGCCCCAACGCGCACACAGACCGGACCCTGGGGGTGAGTTCCGCACCGCTATCGCCCGGTGTGGCGACGCGTCTAGCCGCTGCGGGTGTGCTCGACTCGATCCTGAAAACCCGGCGCAGTCTGGATGAGTGTTTTGCGACATCCTCTGCATTCAAGGATCTCGCTCCATCCGACCAGGGATTTGCCCGTGCCATGGTCAGTGCCGCCTTGAGGCAGGCTGGCCGTCTGGATGAAGGCTATGATGGCTTTGTCAGCCGCCCCGTCGACGAACTCAGCCGGGAAGTTCGCGTGCTGCTCTTGCTGGGTACAGCGCAACTTTGGCTGCTCGACACCCCGCCCCACGCAGCCGTGGGCGAGACCGTGGCCGCAGCGAAAGCCTGGCCGGCGGCGCGGATTGCGTCTGGCCTCGTCAACGCTGTCTTGCGCAAGGCCGCTGGCGACCGAACGGCGTTTGATTCCGCGCCAGCGTCATCGATATGGCCCAGCTGGCTGAAAGTGGAGTTCAGGCGGTCCCTCGGCGAGGCAGACATGGAATCGCTTGCGGCAGCCCAGATCGAGCAGCCCCTCCTCCACCTGACCTGCCGCGACACTGAGAGCACGTCAAAGCAACTGGGCGGCGAAATCCTAGCGCCGGGCACTGTGGCCGTGGAGATGTCTCGGGTCGATGCACTGGAGGGATTCGCCGAAGGCAATTGGTGGGTGCAAGACGTGGCAGCGGCCCTTGCGGCGCGCATTCTTGCGCCTCAGCTGGGAGAGCGTGTTTTTGATCTTTGTGCGGCGCCGGGTGGCAAGACACTGCAACTGGCCGAGGCCGGTGCGCAGGTGACTGCTTTGGATCGGTCCAAGACCCGTTTGGAGCGTTTGCGGGAAAACCTGGCACGCACGCAGCTGGGCGACCGGGTTGAGGTAGTGCAAAGCGATGTTGAGGCGTGGTCACCCAAGACGCCGGCAAACGCCATTTTGCTGGATGCACCCTGTTCTGCGCTGGGGACATTACGCCGCCATCCTGAAGGGGCCTGGATCAAGACCCGAAAGGAGATTGATGGGTATCCCGCAGTCCAGTCGGCGTTTTTGCGCGCAGCGGCAGACATGCTCGGGCCGGGTGGGCGGCTTGTTTATTGCGTGTGCACGCCCCGGCTGGAAGAGGGCGAGGACGTCATCTCCGCAGCGATTTCTCAGGGCGGATTGGTGCGTCGTCCTATAGCGCCTGAAGAGTGTATGGGATTTGAAGATTGTATCACCCCGGTCGGCGACGTGTTGACTGTGCCCCGTGGCAGCGCGCGCCACGACGCATTTTTCATCGCCCGGCTCGAAAAGGCCCTGTAGTCGAAAGACACTCGCGCCAAGGGCGAAAATGCCATGAAATTGTCACTGCCGGTTCATAGTGCATTCAAACGCGCCGACGAATAATGCCGTGTCGTATTTATGTGCAAAGGAGCACGTCAATGACTGTCTCAATGGCCCCTGCACGACAGGGTAAGAAACTCTTCGCCGGTGCATTCACTGCGCTTGCCCTCGCCCTGGCTGGATGCGCGAGCACCTATGGCGCGAACACCGTTACGCCGGGCGCCACAGGCCAGGCTGCAACGGTCTATGAGGGCACGGTGACTGCGGTCCGCGAGATCCAGATCCGTCCTGACAACTCGATTGTGGGTGCAGCGACCGGCGCTGTGCTGGGTGGCATCGCAGGCTCAGAGCTTGGCGGCGGTGACAAAGCCCAAACCGCTGGCGGCATTGCGGGCGCAGTTCTCGGTGGTATCGCTGGCAACGAGGCTGGCAAGGCGATCAATACCCGCCCCGGCTATGCCTACACAGTGCGCTATGACAATGGCGAACTGCGCGAAATCTACCAAGGCGCGGATGTATATTTCGCGCCCGGCTCGCGGGTGAACGTGGTCTACCGCGAGGATGGCGCCCGCGTGGTGCCTGCGGGCTAGGCTGTCTTGACTACGCAATTCCATTAAAAGCTGGAAGTTGTGTGACGCCCGCCTTGTGCGGGCGTCCGTTTTTCCATACCAACTGGTACATGGATCGCGTGTTGATATCCCCCTCGATCCTCTCGGCGGACTTTGCCCGCCTGGGAGAAGAAATTCGAGCCGTCGACGAGGCTGGCGCAGACTTTATCCATGTTGACGTGATGGACGGGCATTTTGTGCCTAACCTGACGCTCGGGCCTCCAATCATAAAAGACCTGCGCCCGCATACGAAGAAGCCCTTCGATGTGCATCTCATGATCTCCAATCCCGACATGTATATCACTGCCTTCGCCGAGGCAGGGGCAGATATCCTGACGGTGCATCCTGAAGCAGGACCGCACACCCATCGCACGGTGCAGGCCATCCGTGCAGCCGGTATGAAGCCCGGTATCTCGCTCAATCCCGGCACGCCGGTGGAAGTGGCAGAGCCCCTGATCGACGAGGTGGACCTCATTCTCGTGATGAGTGTGAACCCTGGATTTGGCGGACAGTCTTTTATCCCCTCACAGTTGCGCAAGATCGAACGCCTTCGCGCAATGATTGACTCTTCCGGTCGAAACATCATGCTGGAGGTGGATGGCGGCGTGAACTCCGAGACAGCGCCTTCTGCCATCGCCGCCGGCGCCAACGTTCTGGTGGCGGGATCTGCCGTTTTCAAAGGGGGGCAGCATGACTACGCTAAGAATATCAGTGTGCTGCGACCCAACGTGTTCGTCTGAACGTCGAGCGTGACGTGTTTGTAGAGTTTGGGCCACATGAGTTTGCCGATCGGTAATTCTCGTCCCGCGGGACGCTCACCGGAAGAAGATGCCGCGCTTTGGCGTCGCTTCCGCGGCGCATTGGGCGAAGCTGCAAAACCGAGCGCTAGCCAATGGCTGAAAGTCATCACAACGCCTTCGCCAAACTATGACTGGGCGCGTCTTACCCATCCCGGGCCTCGAGACCCGCTTCGTGCCGCAGCCATTGCCGCCGGCGTGTGGCGCGCAGGCGCAGAACGGTTTGAACAGCAAGGCCATGAAGCCCCCTGGACGTTTGAGGCTGCGACGCTTCATTTCAAGGATCGGATGCACCGCTTTGACTGGTTGGTGCATCTTGCAGGCGAAGGCCCAGACGGCGCTTCGAAAGCTACCCATCTCGTCGATGACTGGATTGAAACCCATGGGAAGTTTGACGGGTTTTCTTGGCGCGCAGGGCCATGTGCCGACCGGGTTTGGAACTGGATGCGATGCGGCGTCTTGTTGTTCGGCGATGCAGAGGCACCGGACGTCAAGCTTCGTCTCAATTCACTGCGGCGCCAGATCTCGCATCTTGAAGCGCTTGCCGGATCGACCACGGACATCGACGCACGGTTCCGCATTGCCGTTATCGCAACGGTTCTCGGGGCCATTGAGGGCGATCCAAACAGGCTCAATTCCGGTATCCAGCTATTGGAAAGCGAGTGTACGGCCCAGATCCTGCCCGATGGCGGTCATGTCAGCCGTAGCCCTGAGCGACTGCTGAGGGCTCTCCTCGACTTGGGAGCTGTCAACGCGACGCTTCTCGCGTGCGGTAGAACTTCGCCAGAAATTCTCACCAAGTGGATGCCGCGCATAGGCGCGATGCTGAACTTCCTGCGCTGCGATGATGGCGGCCTGTACCCATTCAACGATGGCGCGGAAGCTTCACCAGAGGAAATCGATGCGGCGCTCGCCTGTCTTGCAGCCCCGCCTCGCCGCTTCACGTTTTCACCGAAGTCCGGTTTCCAGAAGCTGGAGCGCGGAACGCTGCGGCTGATTCTCGATGTGGGGCGCGCGCCAGACCAACCCTTTGGCGATATGGCGCATGCCGGTGCGCTCGGCTTCGAACTCTCCGATGGGCCCGCGCGACTCGTGACGTCGTGCGGGTTTTCGAAAGAAGTCAATGTAGACCTCCAAGCGGCCGTTCGCCGGTCTGGCGCCCATTCAACCCTGGTGATTGCTGGGCGAGACAATGCGAGCTTCACGGTGAATGAAAGCTCCGGATTGCTGTCCCCCGACGGACCCGAGGGCATATCCGCGAAGCGACTGGAAGAAGACCACGAGATCTGGCTGGACGCCCAGCACTCCGGATACAAGCAGACCTATGGGCTTTTGCATCGTCGGCGATTGTTCATGGCCGGTGACGGTATGAGGCTCACCGGAGAAGACAGTCTTGTGCGACCCGTTTCGCGCGAACGGGTTGAAGATGACCGGTTTATTGGCTTCGAGATCCGGTTTCATCTCCACCCGACTGTTACGGCCCTTATGGGGCGCGGAGCCATTCTGCTGGAGTGTGAAAGCGGAGCGCGGTGGCGATTCAAGACGAGCCATCCCGGAGCGCGGCTGGAGCGTTCACTTTATCTTGCCCGCAACACAGTCGAGCATCCCGACCAGATTGTGATAAGCGGACGGGCAGACCCCAATGGGGATGGAACCGAGCCGCCAAATTGCGTGCGTTGGGCCTTTCTTCGCGATACAGGCACACCATGAACGGCAAAACGACAGCCCGCCGTGCCATGGCTCTGACCTTAGGCTTCGATGTCGTGACCGCGGCAGCGGCCATGGCGTTGGCCATTATCCTTCGGTGGGCGATGATCGGAGCGACGCCGCCGGGCATTGTTATCCTGGTGCTCGTCGCATCGGTCACGTTCGCGAGCTCCGCAGCTGTTTCTTTCTTCCTATTGGGGGTCCACCGCCAGGTATGGCGTCATATGGGGTCCAATGACGCCATACGAATTCTACAGGGCGTTGGGCTCGCTGCCCTGATTTTCCTGCCCACGATCTTTCTCTGGAACCGCCTTGTCGGTCTTCCCAGGTCGAGCATCCTCCTGGCTGTGGCGATTTGGGTTTTGTTCCTGTTTGCGGGGCGCATGATCGCCCTGTCCCGGTCCACGCGCGAACCGCTTCAGTTCTTCCAACGCATCCCGAAAAACGCCACGCAGGCAATCCTTCTGGGCGACGAAGATGCCGCCGCCAAGGTGATCGGAAAGCTGCGCAAGGAGAATGGCCGCGCAAAGGTACGCCTTCTTGGCTTGTTGCAGACGGACGGCGCAGAGCCGGGACGCGCCATTCGTGGCGTGCCCGTTCTTGGAAGCGTGAATGATCTGGATTTCGTGTTGCAGCTCCTCGGCGAGCGATATGGTGAAATCCCGTGGGTCGCTGTGACCGGAGACGCGCGAAAGCCTGCCACAATGTCCCGCGCCCTTGAGGTCGCTGCCGAGCGCAAGACCAAGGTGATTGCTTTTTCCTCCAGCGATACCGGCGCCGATGTGAAGGAAATCCGGCCGGCAGACTTACTGTCGCGTCCCCAAAGAAATCTCGACTCCGCGGCCGTGGAAAGCCTGGTGAAAGGCTCGCGGGTGATCGTGACGGGCGGGGGCGGCACAATCGGGCTTGAACTGGCACGCCAATGCGCAGCTGCTGGACCAGAGACCCTGATTCTGTTCGATGCGTCCGAGTACAATCTGTACCGGGCCGATATGATCCTGCGGCGCGAATTCCCCGGCGTGACGGTCAAGTCCATCCTCGGAAACGTGCGTGACGTCCCGCGCGTTGAGCAGACCTTCGGAGAATTCCAGCCGGATATCGTGATCCATGCCGCGGCGTTGAAGCATGTCCCGCTTATGGAAAGGCACGTTTGCGAAGCAATCCTGACAAATGTGGAAGGCGCCCTCAACATCACCCGCACAGCAGTGAAGTATGGCGCCAAGCGGATGGTTTTCATCTCCACGGACAAGGCTGTGGACCCCGACAATGTCATGGGGGCGACCAAACGGCTTGCCGAACTCACCGTCAGTCGTACAGCTGAAATGGGCCAGTTGACCCCGTCTCTTGTCCGTTTCGGCAATGTGCTCGGGTCGTCAGGGTCCGTGGTTCCCCTGTTCACGGAGCAGATTGATCGCGGCGGCCCGGTTACGGTGACCCATCCTGATGTGACGCGGTACTTCATGACGGTTGAGGAGGCAGCTTCCCTGGTCTTACAGGCGGCTACTCTGGCCAATCCGGGCCAGGAGAGCAGTCTCTACGTGCTTGATATGGGGGAACCGATCCGCATCGAAGCCCTGGCGGAAGCGATGATCCGCATGCGCGGACTTGTTCCCGGCGAGGACGTGACGATCGAGTACACGGGTCTGCGCCCAGGCGAAAAGCTGACGGAAGTGTTGGCCTATGATTTTGAGGACATTTCCAACACATCCGTTGATGGCGTGCTCAATGTCAAAGGCGGCGTTGTGGTCGATGACCGGTTCGACCTCATGCTGAAACAGCTCCTGCGCGCTGCTGAGCGCCGTGAACGGATCGAAGCGCTTGCCTTGCTCGGTCGACTTGTCCCGCAGTACGGCGCAAGCCAGTCGGCGGCCAAGATTGGCGCTGACAGCGCTTGACCCCGCCCGGGCGTCACAGTAGCGCCGGGGTCATCACAACAGTTTTGCGACACCAGCTCTATTGATCCGAGAGGCCCCGCCATGACCGACGCGCCGACCCCCGTGCGCCGTGCACTGATTTCCGTTTCCGATAAATCGGGACTCGTGGACCGCGCTCGGCGTCTCGCCCAGTTAGGGGTCGAATTGGTGTCCACCGGCGGCACGGCGCGCGCCCTGAAAGAAGCCGGTTTGACGGTCGAGGATGTGGCTGATCTCACCGGGTATCCCGAAATGATGGATGGCCGTGTGAAAACGCTCCATCCAGTCGTCCATGGTGGCCTCCTGTACCTGCGAGACAACCCGGCCCATGTGGCTGACGCCGAGGCCCACGGGATTGCGCCAATTGATCTGGTTTATATCAACCTCTACCCGTTCGAAGCCACCGCCGCGGCCGGGGCCGACTTCCACAGAGCGATCGAGAACATCGATATCGGTGGGCCTGCCATGCTGCGGGCGGCGGCCAAGAATTACGGGCATGTCGCGGTCTGCACCGATGGCGACGATCTGGACAAAGTCCTGTCCGAGTTGGAATCCGGTGGTGTCTCTGCAGACTTGAAGAAACGGCTTTCAGCGAAAACCTACGCCAGAACGGCCGCTTATGATGCGGCGATCAGCGGCTGGTATGCGCGCCAACTGGACGATACTGCGCCGGATTGGGCCGCTGTCGGCGGTAAGCTGCAGGAGGCTTTGCGCTATGGTGAGAACCCGCACCAGTCTGCCGCGTTCTACGTCACCGGTGAAGCCCGGCCCGGCGTCGCCACGGCTGAGCAGGTGCAGGGAAAGGCCCTGTCCTACAACAATATCAACGACACTGATGCGGCCTATGAACTTATCGGTGAGCTTGGCGCAGAGCGCCCTGCCGTAGCGATCATTAAGCACGCCAACCCCTGCGGAGTGGCCCAGGGCGACGACTTGCTTGGCGCCTATCGCGCGGCCCTTGCGTGTGACTCCACTTCGGCTTTTGGCGGTATCGTCGCGCTCAACGGTGCACTGACGGAAGCGCTTGCAGAAGAAATCACGCAGATTTTTACGGAAGTCGTCATCGCACCAGGAGCTGATGCCGGCGCCAAGGCCGTCTTTGCGAAGAAGAAGAACCTCAGGCTGCTTCTCACTGATGGGCCGCCTGATCCTTCAGCGGCGGGTTTGGCGGTCAAGACTGTTGCCGGCGGCTTGCTGATGCAATCGCGAGACAATGGACGCATCGGCAAAGCTGATCTGAAAGTGGTGACGCAGAAAGCCCCAACCGAGCAAGAATTGGACGATCTGTTGTTTGCCTGGCGCGTGGCGAAACACGTAAAGTCCAACACAATCGTTTATGCGAAAGACGGCGCAACAGCGGGGATCGGCGCTGGGCAAATGAGCCGGATCGATTCAGCCCGCATTGCCGCGCGCAAGGCTGTCGATGCAGCCGATGCAGCGGGATGGTCAGAGCCGAAGACCGCTGGCTGTGTGGCGGCTTCAGACGCGTTCTTCCCCTTTCCGGATGGCTTGCTTCAAGCCGCCGAGGCTGGCGCGACCGCTGTCATCCAGCCCGGCGGTTCCATCAGAGATGATGAAGTCATCGCTGCTGCCGACGAAGCGGGTCTTGCCATGGTGTTCACCGGCATGCGCCATTTCCGGCACTAGCTCGTTTTAGCCCTTGGCAGAAACGGGATAAGGGGCAAATCAAGCCGGTACGACTTTGCCAGCGTAGTCGTAGACGTTACCGCTCTGATCCGGGGTGAGGGCGTCGACAACATCCAAGAGCGCGCTTGCGGAGTATTCTGGCGTAAAGAGCTTCTTGTCCGGCACGTTTCCCTGAAAGGGCTTCGAAAGGCCGGTATCGACCGTACCAGGGTGCAGTCCGACCGCGATGAACTGATCATTCCGGCGACCGATTTCTATGGCGTAGTTGCGGATCAGCATGTTCAGAGCCGCCTTCGAGGCGCGATAGGCGTGCCAGCCCCCCATGCGATTGTCTGAAATCGATCCCACTCGGGCGGACAGGGCTGCAAACACAGCCCGCCCCTTGCGCGGCATCAATGGCATTATGTGTTTTGCGGCGAGGGCAGGTCCAATCGTGTTGGCGGCAAACACGGCTTCAAACGCCGCCCATGATTGCTGCTTGTAGGTCTTTTCCGGCTGAAGCGCGTCACCGTCAGACAGCAGCCCTGTCGCGACAATAGCGAGAGTAACCTCTCCGGCTTCAGACAGGGTCGTGGCGACCTTCGCCAGCGCGGTCTCATTAGTGAGATCTGCGCGCAAAGGCGTGACGCCGGGCACATTGGGCGCTTCAGATCGAGACACGCCGAAAACGGGCTCTGCTGAGCGCTCCGCCAGTTGGCGCGCCAGTTCGCGGCCAATTCCGCCGCTTGTTCCGAAAACCACTGCAACCAAGGCTTGCTCCCCGTGTCTGAAGGCCGGGAAGTATGGTGGCTGGGGTTGGCTTCAACGCGGAATGTTACTTTCGCTCGTGTGCCTGAACGGGCCTAGTAATCGTAGACCTCGATTTGGTCCATCTGGATGGTGTAGGCCGCATCGGCCAGTTCCGACTCCTGGGTCTGGGTGTAGAGCGTTCCCTCGATCCACACCGCCTGGGCAAGGTCCCGAATCTTGATGGGCTCATCGGTCATGATGAACAGTGTCTGGTTCGGTGGTGGGGGCGGCGCATGCAGGCAAGCACCAAAGTACGGCACCAGCAGAAACTCAGTGATGTTCGCATCGGCGGAGAAATCGAACGGCACCGTGTAGCCGGGAATGCGGACTCTCACGCCGTTCAGTTCCGGAACAGTGTTAAACGTTCCGATCTGCACTGCGATGTCAGCGGCTGACCCTTCTTCAATCGGGGAGCCGCCGTACAGCATTGCCATTTGTTGCTGATAGAGCTGAGCCAGGCGCTCTTCTTCCCCCTCGGGCAGCAACTCTTCCCAGCCGAGTTCGCGCACACCGCGCTCAGCGAGTTCTGCCTTTCGATTGGCTTCTCGGGCGGCTGTTGCAGCCAAACTGCTATCCTGGGCCTGGCGTGCGGCGGGTGCGGCCACTTCGCGGCGGTCCGGCTGTGCTGTGGGCGTCAGTTCCGGGCTTTCGGCAACCGTCTCCTCGCCGCCACAGGCGGTAAGCGCGAAGGCAAGGATGGCCAGGCTCGCGGACATGCGCATGGGACAACTCCAGTGTTCTGCTTTCGACCATTTAGGAGGCCGAAGCTACAATTTCACGCTCAGACCATCGGACAATGAGCGACGGAAAGCCAGCCATGCTGGCAGTGTTCCGATCACAAGTGCGGCAAGAGTCACCGCGGAAATGGTGATCAGGTCCAGAATACCCGGGCCCGCACCAATCAAGCTGACACCATATCGAGACCCCAGAAAAGGGCCAATCGCGGCCAGGGCGCCATTCACGATCACAGCGCCGATGGCCGCGCCGAGAAAGCCCAGCAGGGCAGACTCTGCTACGAGCAAGGTGAAGATGTGGCCCGGCCGCGCGCCGATGGCTCGCAGAATGGACATCTCGCGGCGCCGTGCATTCAGGCTCGTCAGTATTGATGTGAGGATAGAGACCAGACCCACCGCGACGACAAAGAGCGAAACGGCCAGAAGGGCGCGCTCTGCAACGCCGGTGACTTGCCAAAGCTGCGTCAGCGCCACGCCGGGCAAGATCGCCATAAGCGCTTCTCCGCGATATGTGTCGATGGAGCGTTTTGTGCGCAGGATAGTGGGGCGCCGTTCCAAGCCCACCAGAACCGCCGTGACGGTCTTTGGAGTCAGATCGAAGTTTCTGATCGTGTCTTCTGAGATCGAGTCGGCCATCGGGTTTCGTGTTCCAGTTTCCCAGCCGACATGGATGGCTGTGATCGCCTCCAGGGAGACGTGAATGGTCCGATCGACAGGCGTTCCCGTTGGCGCCAGAATTCCGGCGACCCGAAATGGCCGATTGTCATGCTGCTGAAGCCCGGCCCGGCCAAGTCCGTGCGTGAGGATGAGGGGGGTGTCGATTTCATAGCCAAGGTCTTTGGCCACATCCGCCCCAATCACCGCATCGAACAGGTCATCGAAACGTTCCCCTTGCGCCATCCGGAGCGTTTGGTCACCTGAATACTGGTAACGGTCGAAATACTCCGGGGTGGTGCCGAGAACCCGGAATCCCCTATGGCTGTCGCCAAGGGACATTGGCACAGTCCACGCCACGTCTTCCCGATTGTCGAGCCATTCATAGGTCTGCCAGGAAACCTCTGCCGTCGCATCGCCCAGGCGAAACACGGAATAGAGCAGCAAATTGATCTGGCCGGAGCGTGCCCCGACAATAAGATCGGTATTGGAAATGGTCGAACTAAAGCCTTCCTTGGCCCCCTGGCGGGCTTTCTCAACCCCAAGAAACAGGGCCACGGAAAGCGCAACCGCAAGCACGGTCAACAGCGCCGACCCCTTTCGGTTCATCAGGCTGCGCCATGCGAGGCCGAGGATTGCAAAGCCCATTATGCCGCTTCCTCCTGGACCGCCTTGTTGATCTCCGTCAGGTCTACCGCTCGCTCGAAATGGCTGGAGAGGGCCGGGTCATGACTTACAAAAAGCAGCGCTGCGCCGGTTTTGGCGGCTTCTGCTGACAGCAGTTCAATGAACCGGTCGCGGGCCAGCGTGTCCAGTGCTGAGGTTGGCTCATCGGCGATGATGAGATCTGGCCCGCCGATCAGCGCGCGGGCGGCGGCGACGCGCTGCTGCTGGCCCACGGAGAGATCAATGACATTCCGCTTGAGGAGGGCTGGATCAGCAAGACCCAAGGCCGACAGCAAGCGTTGTGCTTCTTCTTCCACCGAGCCGGTAATGCGCGCGCGCCGCACGTTTGAAAACCGGAGTGGTAACGCGACGTTCTGGGTCACGCTGAGATAGGGCACCAAATTGAAGAGCTGAAAGATGATGCCCAACCGGTCTGCCCGAAGTCTGTCTCTTCGCGCCGCTGACAGATCGCCTAGGCGCTCGCCAGCCACCTGAATCGAGCCGGCTTGGGGCTCCAATACGCCGCTGATGAGGCCTAAAAGGGTGGACTTTCCCGATCCCGATGGCCCACGCAGGAAAACGCGCTCGCCGGGATAAACCTCGAACGCGTCTATATCGAGTGTGGGTGCGCTCGTGCCCGGCCAGGAGAATTTCAGACCGGACACGGACACAAAGGGATTGCCCATGGCGTGGATCTAGTTTGCCGCGAGTGATGCGGTGTATGCGCTTTGCGTAAGCGTCACGGCATCCTGCGCGCCATCTTTGATAATTGCCAGATCCAATTCTTCCATACTGGAGGTGGTCTCGAACAGGGTGAACGTCACACCCGAGAGCGCTCCGGGATCTGCGCATGTGTAAGTGAAATCAAACGTGGCGTTTGCTGCGCCACCCACCGTGCGCACGGCCTGGCTTGTTTCCGTAAGCGTGCATCCCGCTTCGCCATTGATCGTCAGAACAGCCGCGTCATCCTTGAAGGCGTCCAATGCGGCTTGGCGGGTGGCTTCCTGTTCCGGAGTTTCAACCGGCGCTTCGCTTATTCCAAAGCTGGCCAGCGCGCTGTCAATGGAGACGGTGAGCGTTTCGCCTTCCAGAATAATGGCGCCTTCAGCCTCGCCGTGGACATGGGCCTCGCCGGAAGCGTGCTCATGGCTTTCATCACCATGGTCATGACCATCGCTGTGCTCATGGCTTTCATCATGATCGTCATGTTCGTGGTCGTGATCACCGTGATCATCGTGCTCGTGGCCGCCATGATCAGAGTCGTGACTTTCGGCCATTTCGTCGCCAGTTGACGCAATATCCATCGTCTCGGTCGCGGCAGTTTCGACAGTCTCCGCGGCATCTGAAACCGCAGTTTCCGTTGGAGGTGGTGTCGGAGTGGGCGGAGGCGTTGCCTCGGCTGATTGGGGCGCTGGGGCAGCGTCTGCAGCAGGTGGCTCAGGAGCTTCGGTCCCACAGGAAGCCAGCGCCAGAATTGCGGCGGAGGCTGCGGAAACACGGAAAATCGAAATGGTCTGGGTCATGGGCATGTCCTTTCCCCGGCTTGTGAGAAGCGTGCGATTTGGGTTGGGCATTTGTGCAATGCGATACTATAACGAGCACAAGTCGCTCAAGCAGAATTCGCCCGGGGCGCGGCATTTCGTGATATCTGGAGTTCCTGTCCCATGCTGACTTCCCTGCAGGCGCCGCTGTTTTTCGGCCTCCTTGCGGCGTTTGTCACGTCGATTGGGCTGGTCGTGGTTGCGCTTCGAGCCGATTGGAGCGCGCGTAACGCCGACCTGTTTGCGCTTGCGGCCGGGGGCATGCTGGTCACGCTGACCCTGTTGCACATTGCGCCGGAAGCGTTTGAGCGCTCAGGTCAGGCGCCCACCTTCATTCTATTAGGTTTTCTGGGCGGACTGGCGCTCAGCCAGATCATGCGGCTGGTTGCCGGTGAGAGCGGATCGCCGGCGTCGCCCGTCCTCGCGATCACACCCCTTCTGGCGATCGCAGCGCATAGTTTCATTGATGGTGTGATCTATGCAGTCACCTTTGCCAGCAGCTTTGAGTCAGGCTTTTTTGCAGCCATTGCCTTGATCATGCACGAGTTTCCCGAAGGCGTCATTGCGTTCGCTCTTCTGCGGAGCGCCGGCATAAGCAATCGTGCATCTTTTTTCTGGGCGTTTATGGCCGCGGCATTCACGACGCCCTTCGGCGTGCTGGTTTCAGGACCTTTCATGTACTCGGTTGGCGAAGCGCTTCTTGGGCAACTGTTCGCCTTATCCGCCGGGCTCCTGCTCTTTGTGGCCACGGGTCCGCTTCTGGCGCCGGCACGCGATGAACCTCCCGGGCGGACTTTGGGGGCCATCGGGGCCGGAGTTGCGCTCGCGGTGGCGATTGCGCTGGCGCCTATCCACGCTGGACACGACCATTCCGGCCATGACCATGACGAACCCCATCAACCTTCGTTTGCGCGCCCTGTCTTTCATAAGAGCGTGTCCTGAATGAGTGTTCGAGCGGTTATGTTTCGCGCTTTGGCATTGGCACTTGTTGCGCTGTTTGTCGGGGCGGTTTCGGCATGGGCGCATCCGGAAGACGAATTTTGCGTTCCGGGGCAAAGCGCGCTCGACCCCACGCTCTGCGAAGCGCTTGCCGCATTGGACAGCGTAGAAGGGGGGCGGTCCCTCAGCCCGGAAGCTGAAAGCCTTCTCGCGGATTTGGAGAACCGATCGGCCGTGGAGACCTTTCTGCTCTACATTTACATCGGTTTTCAGCACATCCTGCCCATGGGGCTGGACCACATCCTGTTTGTCATCGGTCTGGTCTTGTCGACGCCGCGACTACGCCAATTGGCGCTCCAGATTTCCGCGTTCACGATCGCCCATACGGCAACTCTCGGGCTGGCGGCGACAGGCATGGTCGACTTGCCGGCAGAGATCGTGGAGCCTTTGATTGCGGCATCCGTTGCGTTTGTAGCCATTGAGGCAATTTTCCTGCGTGAGCCACCCCCCTGGCGCCTCGCCCTGGTATTCCTGTTTGGGCTTATCCATGGATTGGGGTTTGCCGGGGCTTTTGGAGAATTGGGGCTTCCTGCCACGCAATTCTGGCCGGGTCTCATTGGATTCAATGTTGGGGTTGAGGTTGGCCAGATTACGGTAGCCTTGGCTGGGCTGGCGGCACTTTGGGCCGCGTCTCGGATCATCAAGGGCCCTGAGACGAGCTATCCGAATACCGTTGTTTGGCCTGCGGCGATAATGGTTGCCGCCACAGGTGCATTCTGGACGATTGAGCGAGTTTGGTCAGCGCTCTCAGTGGTTTGATCAGACGTCGGGGATCAGACCCGCCTTTTCAGGATCACCTACAATCTTCTCCAGGGCCTTGCGAAGCTTGCTCAGCGCCTGATGCTCAATTTGGCGGACGCGCTCTTTGGAAATGCCAAGCTCTTTGCCAAGCGTCTCCAATGTCACCGTATCGTCTGTCAGGCGACGTTGGCGGATGATGAGCATTTCCCGCTCATTCAAAGCGCGCAATGCATCATTGATCCATTGACGCCGCTGTTCCGTGTCCCGGGACACTTCGACTTCCTGATCCGGCGTGGCGCTTTCGTCAGCCAGCAAATCTTGCCACTGGGCATCGCCATCCACAGACAAGGGCGCGTTCAAGGACCGGTCAGAGGCGGAAAGACGCGAGACCATGGTTTCCACGTCCCGCTCAGGCACGCCAAGGTGCTGGGAGACCCAGGTCTTGTTTTCGCGCGAAATCACGCCGTCATCGGTGTCGTTAATCTTTGCGCGCAGCCGCCGGAGGTTGAAAAACAGGGATTTCTGAGCCGCCGTCGTTCCCGTTCGCACGATAGACCAATTCCGAAGCACAAAGTCCTGTATCGAAGACCGTATCCACCAGCTTGCATAGGTCGAAAAGCGGACTTCGCGGGCTGGCTCAAATCTCGCCGCCGCTTGCATCAGGCCCACATTCCCTTCCTGCACAAGATCGGACATCGGCAGGCCATAGTTGCGGAACTTGGACGCCATTGAGATGACAAGGCGCATATATGCCGTCGTCAGCTCGTGTAGGGCGTGTTCGTCCTGATGGTCGCGCCAGCGTCGGGCAAGGTCGAGTTCGTGCTCTTGTTCGAGAAGCGGCGCTTTCATGGCTTTCCGCACAAATCTGCGGTCTGCGTTTCCATTTTCGAATGCCGATTGCGCCATGGGAGGCCTCCACGTCCAAACCAAGTGCTGATCTGCGCCAGCTTCCTATGGCTTGTTTACGGGGGGCGGCCACGCTCGGATCACGAGCGTCTAAAAAATCTTCTTGAAATAGAAGCGGGCGCCACCTCGGCAAGGTGACGCCCACAATTTTGTCAGCCTTCGCCGTCTTTTCAGGCAGCTTTCTTCTTGGCGAGGGACTCTGCCAGGCGGTCCATTGCCGTGTCGCGGTCAATGTTTTCGACGGCAGCCAACTCACGCGCCATACGGTCCAGCGCACTTTCATAAAGCTGGCGCTCGGAATAGGACTGGTCTGGCTGGTCGTCGCCGCGGTGCAGATCGCGCACGACTTCCGCGATGGAGATCAGGTCGCCAGAATTGATCTTGGCTTCATACTCTTGGGCGCGTCGCGACCACATGGTGCGCTTGATCCGTGCGCGACCGCCAAGAGTGCGGAGTGCGTCGTCCACAAGCTTGGACCCAGCCAGGGCGCGCATACCGGAGGCCTCGGCGCGGTTTGTCGGTACACGAAGGATCATCTTGTCCTGATCGAACGAGACAACGTAGACTTCCAATTCCATGCCAGCGACCGTTTGGGTCTCAATGCCGGTAACGGCTCCAACGCCATGGGCTGGGTACACAATGCTTTGACCGATCTCGAAGGTCAGTCCAGCTTTCGCCTGCGCTTTTTTTGTCATGGATATACGCCTTTCTTACGCCACTGAGAACAAAGCGGGCCCGCGGTATGCCTCTTGCAAGGCACTCCGATGGCCGTCTCTGCGTTCTGGTCTATTGCTCGCTCAAGGTTTGAGCATAACAGATTTGCAACGATTTCACAACATGAATTGCCGTTCAGGCTCAGCCGTCACCGTCGCCCGGCTTGGCACTGAAGTACTTCTCAAGCTTGCCGGTTTCATTCGCATACTTCTCCCGATCTTCGGGCGGCTCTTTCATGCGTGTGATGTTCGGCCAGACTTTTGAATACTCAGTGTTCAACTTCAACCATTTGGAATCCGGGTCATCTTCTGTGTCAGGCTTGATGGCCTCAATCGGACATTCGGGCTCGCAAACACCACAATCGATGCATTCATCCGGGTGGATGACGAGCATGTTTTCGCCCTCGTAGAAACAATCCACAGGGCAGACTTCGACGCAGTCCATGTATTTGCACTTAATGCAGGCGTCGACGACGATATAGGTCATGGGCGAGCAGGTCTTCCAGCTGGTTCAACGGCGATCAGGTAAGCAGCGACGTGGCTTTGTCAATTCGTGTCGCTGTCGCGCGCAAGCCGTTCCTCAGCACGTTTGCGGGCATGGGCGCGGCGCACATCGTCCACATGGAGCAGCGAGGCGACGTGGCGGATGTAGGCGTCCTCGTAAGGGCACTTGTCACCATCTGCCAGCGCGACGCGGAACAGGCCTTCTATGATCGCTTCACGCTCGTTCAGGGGCAGCTTCTTCACATGTTTCGTGAATTGATGCGATCCGATTGACTCCTCAGCCAGCAATTCGCCTTTCGCCAACAGCGCGTCGACCCGTGCGGCATCGAAATCGAAGCTTTCCAACAGGATCATGGCGATCATGTCGCTTTCCATATTGGCGTAAACACCGTCCGCAAGCGCAGCTTCGACCAGAAGCGCTGCGGCCGCTTCATGGGGGTCGACCGCCTCATCGCGCTCGGGTTCGCCTGACAACATGCGCTTGATCGAGTCAAACATCGTCCGTATCCTGACTTCTGTAGAGGCCCTGGGCCTCGTTGGCAGGTCCCCGGCGCTCTCCGAGCCCGAGAACCTCGACCACTTCGATATGTGAGCCTTTTGTAAAGGTCAAAGTATCGCCAACGGCAACACCAGCCCCAGGCTTGGATGTTCGCCGCGTTTGGCCAAACCGTGTGAGCCTCACTCCGCGCTTCTCCACGGCCTTTCCGGCCAGCGCGCGGGTCTTGAAAAACCGTGCTCGCCAGAGCCACACATCCAGACGGGCGGTCTCCAGGGGCGTTTCACTCACTGGAATGGCCGGTATACGAAGCCCCTTGTTGCCGTATTCTCAGTCCTGGGGCGTTTCTTTTTCGGTTTACGCTTTTTCTTGGGCTTCTCCTCAGGAAGGAGAACGGCCAGGGCCGCGAAAGGGGAGTCCGGGTCAGCCTGGCGCGGCCGGTCCGGGCGCTGCCGACGGGCGCTACGGTCATTCTGCCGGTGGCTGTCACCCTTTTGCGGCTTGCCTCGGCGCGGCGGGGTGTTGCCCGTCCTAGGGTCTTGACCTTTGCGTGTTTGCGGTCGGCTATCCCCGTCAGGCCGGGCGCGCGCCGCATAGCGCCACATCGTCGCCGCTCCGGTTTCGGGGTCCTTTTCCGCCGGGACGAGGCCTAGCCCCTTCAGAACGCCGGGGAAATCATCGCCAGGACAAGAAACAATGGACGCCAGTTCGGCGGGCAGGGCGAACAGGTTTTTCCCCGCTTCCTTCCGCCTTTTGGACACTTCCCATGCGAGCCGTTCGGCCAGGTCAGCGCGCACGGCGCGGCGCCCGAAACGCAGATACCCGTTCGCGGCGAGGGACTGGTCGCTCCAGTCCGTGTCCAGGGCAAATGACCCCGCACCCTCAGGAGCTGCTTGGCAAGCATCGTCGTCGAACACGGTACGCAGGCTGGCGATCAGGCGCTGGGGCGCTGGTTTTTGCGCATCCGGCGCATAGGCCGCAACACGGCCTGTACGAATACCCACAGCGCGCAGGACATCTCGCTGGGCCGCTTCGATCCGGTGGCTGGGATCATCACCGCGCAGGTCAATTGCAGCGCCCGTCTCAACAATGCGAAAGGCAATGCCCCGGGCAAGCCCTTCGAGCGTCTTCGCAGCGTCGCCGGTCTTCAAGCCGCGATGACTGGGAAGCTTGCTCGTAATCTCTGTTTCAATCCAGGTCTGCAGACGGGTGCGGGCCGCGTCCTTGGCGCCGTCTTCTGCTTCTTCACCGCCCATCAGTTCAATCCGTGGGCTCATCCAGTCACTGCCCTTGGCCAGCCGGGCGATGGCAGCGCCGCTAAAGATCAACGCGCCTGCATCGCTGAGTTGGAATGCGCCATCACTGGCCGCAGCAATATCCTTCAATCGCTGATTCAGGATTGGCCGGAGTGCTTGAACCGCTGCACCGCGGACGGCCTTGCCCTCCAGAGTGCGTGCGCTCGTGGCTGGCTCGAAGGTCAGGCCGTTCAAGCGCCCCACCACATGACCTTCAA
>JBCBGZ010000051.1:0-20251 GCA_038526245.1 Pseudomonadota bacterium | reverse complement strand
GATTGGGACTCTGGCGAAATTGGCCTGTCGCTCGCCTTTGTCGGTGTCACGTCGGCACTGGTCCAATGGTTCCTGATGGACCCGATCCTGAAACGCTTCGGCCTCGTTCGTACCGCCCTTTCGGGTTATGCGATCAACATCATCGGCATGACAGCCTATGCCTTCGCCTTTGCGCCCTGGATGGTTTACCCGATCATTGCCTTCACAGCGTTGGCGGGGGTCACGACACCCGCAATGAACACAATCATGTCGAACCTTACGCCGGATGACGCCCAGGGAGAGCTGCATGCCGCAAGCGCCAGTCTCAATGCGCTGGCCATTTCGATCGCTCCGATATTGTTGACGCAGACCCTCTACTACTTTTCCAGCGGCGTGGCCCCGGTTTACTTTCCCGGTGCCGCCTTTCTGTTGGCTGCGGTTTTGGTCGTCTGCGCCCTTGTCCCGATTTTGGTTGGTTTTGGAGCAAACAAAGACCGCGTTGAAATGTCCGAGCCCTAAGGTCGGCGTTTTCCATACCGACGAACACGACTACACACCGCTCCATGGATATGCGCCCCGCCCTTTTCCTTGACCGAGATGGCGTCCTCAATGTCGACAAGGGCTACGTGGCGCGCGTGGAAGATCTGGACTGGATAGACGGCGCATTTGAGTGCGTCGCCCGCTTTAAGGCCCGCGGTTGGTTTGTCTTCATTGTCACCAACCAGACCGGAATTGCCCGCGGTCTCTATACGCTCGGTGATATGCAGGCCGTGCATGGGCATCTGCGAGAGACATTCTCCGCAAGAGGCGCTGAAATCGACGCAATCTACCACTGCGCAGACCACCCCGACGGCACTGTTCCTGCCTATGCCCGCGAGAATATCGACCGCAAGCCTGGCCCAGGCATGCTGCTACGCGCCATGGCGGATTTCCCGGTCAAACGGGAGGCCAGCTTCCTGATCGGTGACAAACAGACCGACATCGCCGCAGCCCATGCGGCGGGCGTCGGCGGTTTCCTGTTTCAGGGAGGCAATATTGCCGACTTCGCCGAATGGGCCCTGGCGGCCTTTGAGGATGGATCTCGCTAGCCTTTGCCACCGCAGCGCTCTAAGCAGGGCCCATGAAAATCGCGACATGGAATGTGAACTCGATCAAGGCGCGCCTGCCCACGGTGATGGACGTGCTTTCAGCGATCGATTGCGACGTTGTCTGCCTCCAGGAAATCAAGTGCGAGACAGACGCCTTCCCGTATATGGAGCTTGAGGACGCGGGTTGGACCTGCGCCGTGCACGGCCAGAAAAGCTATAACGGCGTGGCATTGCTCTCGAAGCTGCCGCTTGAGGACGTCGAAACCGGGCTGCCCGGCGATGAGAGCGATGACCAGGCTCGCTTCATCGAAGCCCTCGTAATGTCTGAAAACCCCGTTCGGGTGGCCTCGCTCTATCTGCCCAATGGCAATCCTGCGCCTGGTCCGAAATACGACTACAAACTCGCCTGGATGGAACGCCTGTTCGAGCATGCGCAAAAACGCCTTGGCGAAGCGGATCCACTTGTGCTGGCGGGCGATTACAACTGCATTCCGCGCGACGAGGACTGTTGGGACATTGGTGTGTGGGCCGAGGATGCACTGGCGCGCCAACCCACCCGGGACGCCTTCAGAAAGCTGCTCTGGTCAGGCTTCACCGAAGCATTTGAAACCCTGGATGGCCGTGCCCACCAATACTCGTTCTGGGACTATCAGGCCGGCGCCTGGCAGAAAGACCATGGAATCCGCATCGATCACCTGCTGTGCTCGCCCGGCGCTGCTGACCGGCTTGAAGGCGTCGAAATCTACAGAAAAGCCCGAGAGCTGACCAAGCCCTCGGACCATGTTCCGGTGATTGGTGTGTTTACCGACTAGGCCTAGTCAGCGGCACATTTCGCGTTGAACTGAGCCGCGTCCGCCTGAAACATCTGCGCCTTTGAGTTCAGGTCCATGGCGACCCGGTTGGCTTCATCGCGCGCCGTTTCGAAGGCTTGCTTTGCAACATCAGCGTCGGCGGCATGCCCGGCACTGAACAAGCGCTGCTCTTCCAATGCATCCCAGGCCTCGCCAAGACGTTCAGCTTCGGCGGCCAGCCCGGCCTGAACGTCCTGAAGCTCCAGGATTTCAGCCTGCTTCGCCTCAAACGTAGACGCCATGGCATTACATTGGCGCACTTCCCGCGGCGTAAGCGCCAGGGCTGAACCCGCGATCGTCAAAGCGCACGCGGAGAGAAGTATCGATCTGATCATCAAGGCCGTCTTTCAACTTGTTTGCCGGATTGCTCCGCCCGTTTCCCGGGGGTCTGGCTTCGTTTCTTGCCCTCTACCTAGTTCAGTCGCCCTGAAGCAAGGCTGAACAGCATCGCCCCAAAGCTGTCACAGGACATCAAACTTTCCTTAGCCCGGGTTTGCGGCACTTTTGTGATCAATCGCTCATTTTTGCTTGACACACAACTCCAAATGAAAGACGAAGTGATTGTTCGCTTACTTTTGACGATTAGCAGAACCCCTGAACGGAGGCACGCTCCCATGTCCCTGAAATGCTCACTTTTAGCCGCGTCAGCCATGGCGCTCACAGTTCCGGCCTACGCCGACAGTCTCGGCAATGCGTCGCAGGCTGCAGCAGACTCAGCTGAAGCCAGTACACGCATCGTCGCAGCAGGAGGCCAGATCGCCCTTGGCGCCGTCGCCATTCCCCTCGCTGCCGCGGGCGCCGTCGCTGAGGGCGGCGGACAAGCCGCAACGGAAATTTCCGAAGACCTCTGGGCAACGGCGAACGCACCACTGAAAGTCGATGAACGCGTTGTCATCGCCCAGCCGGCCCCGAGCGTACCCCGCGAACTCCCCAAGGTGGCAGAGAAATGAAACTCGGCCTGAAAACCATTGCCGGCGCCGCAGCGCTGGCTACCGCGCTTTGCCTGGCCCCTGCACCTATCGCTCATGCCCAGGGCAGCTCTGAAACCACAATCGCGACCGGGCACTTCACCGATGCCCAGGCCGCCGCTTTCTCAAAGTCGATAGAGCGCGACCTGGCCGAAAACGGCGCGCGTATCGTCATCGTTTTCCGCACAGGCCGCTCACGCAACAAACTGCCAGACGGCATCAATTACACCCACGGTGCATTCTGGGTGTACCAGGCGTTCCAGACGCCCGACGGCGAAATCATGACCGGATACAACACGTGGAACTTGTTCCATGGCGACGGGGAAAACATGCCACGGACAAAATCATACCTGGCCGAGGAATTTCCATTCACCTTTGTTTCGGCTTCCGCGGTCGATGACGTCGCAGTGATTGTGCCCACCCCGCACATGCAGGCCCGCTTGTTGGAACTCCTGTCGAGCGAGGACTATGCGAGCCTGCACAATGCCGACTACTCCCTGATCTCAAACCCCGCCGATGACACGTTCCAGAACTGCGTTGAATTCCTGCTCGATGTGGTTTCAGCCGCTGCCTGGGACACCACCGATCCGGCGCAGCTGAAAGCGAATATTGCCGCACACTTTGAGCCTAGCGAAGTAGAGGCTGGGGTGTTCGCCCGTCTCTTTGGCCCAATCGCCGACTCGCGGCTGCGCCTCGCAGACCATCGCGGCGACGCCGTGCGCACGGCCACCTTTGAGAGCCTCTCTGCATTCATGATGGAGCACGGCCTGGCCGATGAGACCTACACGCTGACATTTGACCGCGACGCTGCCCTGCCCGACGCCTAGCGCGAGTTCCTACGGTGCGCCGCGGGAATCTGCAGCTGCGTCGCGGCGCGCCGAGACTTTCTCGATCAGTTTGAACACGGCTGCGAAATCCATGAGGAGGTCGCGAACCCTCTCGGGATTGTCCAGCGGCTGGAACATGCTGCCGGGTTCGAACAAATCTCCGCCCTCAACCACCACGAACATCTCCTCACCCGAAAACGCACACCGAAGCTTCTTGCCATGGAAGGTTCGCTCCAGTTCCACGAGAGCCTGCATCATGTCCGGCGTCAGCAGGAACCGCGCCTCGACCTGATCCGTCGTGTAGACTTCAAACGCCTTTTCAAACTCCGGGTCTTCCAGTTCGGCGCGTTGCATGCCCGATCGACCGCCAAAAGCGTTGAACCAACCCGCATCACGGCGCAGGATCGTCTCGCCGAAGAACCTTTTGTGGAAGTCCAGGCGCACGCACTGGCCATCAAAAACGGTCACGTACTTTGTCTGCGTGCGTCCGTTCGTTGTCGTCGTACGCCGCTCTTTCAGATTGGCTTCGAAGAACTCGAACGCGACGCCCTGATGGCTGCCGGCGAGATAATCTTCGAACTTCGAGCGATTGTAGCTGGGCACAAGCCCAAGGCGGCGATGGTCCAGAATGCTCTGCATCTGGGAGGGTTTGGGGGTGAACTGGAGGTCAAAACTATCCGCGATCGGGCGTACGAGCAGATCCTTTGCCTCGCCAGACAGTTTGCGCAAACCGCTCGAACCGACGGCTCCAAGCCCGACACCGGCCATAATCGCACCAATGGCAAGCTGAGGGATATTCAATACAAAGAAGCCCAACGCTGCTCCCAGAAGGCCCACAGCAGCGCCTCCGACATAGGAGTACCGCGCCGTTTGGGCCGCCTTTTCGCGCTCGCCTTCGCGGGTGCGCAGCATGGGACGGATGGTGGTTTGGTACTCGCGGCCAAACTTCTGAAACTCCGGCGGAAGATCCGCCAGGGCCTGGGCGATATCGTCTTCCAGTTGGAATGCGCTGTCCATTGCCAAGCTCCCTCTTGCCCCGTTCCACCATAGCCGCCATCACCCTTACAAAGCGTTGGCGGCGGCGACAAATCATGACCCGGATCATCCAGTACACCGACACCCATTTGCGAAACCGGCAATGGCGTCACCAGGGAGGATTCTCTCGCGCGGTTCGGAAAGCGGGCCGCGCCGACCTCGCCATCATTACTGGCGACCTTACCGTGGATGGCGCGGACCATTTGGCGGACTTGAAGGCGGCCCATGCGCGGTTCGAAGCGCTGAAGTATCCGTGGCGCGCTATTCCCGGCAATCATGATATTGGCGAGGAACCGGCCAGTCCGCGACAGGAACAATCGGTCAATGCGGAGCGCCTTGCGCGCTATGGGAGCGTTTTTGGCCGTGGCGATTTTGTCGAGGACGTACCGGGCTGGCGGCTCATCGGGCTCAACATACACCTTTTCGGGACGGGCCTGCCGGACGAGTCGACACAATGGCAAATGATTGAGCGCGCCATCGCTGAACGTGGCGAGCGCCGCGTCGGACTGTTTATCCACAAGCCCCTTTTTATAGAGGCACCGAGCGAACCCGAAATCGCCTATTGGGCGGTTGCTTCGGCCGCCCGCGACCGGCTCCTTGCTTTGGCCAAGGGAGGTGAAGCGATCGCTTTTGTCTCTAGCGGGCATCTGCACCAGGGCTTGATCCGGGAGGTGGACGGCGTACGCCATGTCTGGTGTCCCGCCACGGCCAACTCAGCGCGGGAAATGCGCACCAGCGGGGCCATGCCGGGCACGGGCTTTGCCGTCTGGCAGTTGCGATCCGACGGATCCTATCGCGTCAATCTGGATTTCGTCTGACGACAGATATCAACCGACGGGGTCAGCGCCTCGGCCCGTCTCTTCCGTATCGGCAGGAGTTGCATCGCGCTCTTCCAGGATTCGCTGCCATTCTTCTTCTGTTTCAATGAGGCCGGCCCCATCTTCGGGCAGCGGCTGATCTTCGGGGATCAGTACGAGCACGAGTGGGTTCGGGCGCAGGTCCAGCATGGCGCCGCTCAACACGTCCACGCCGAGCGCAAGCACTCCAACGCCCGTTGCGGCGGACCCCGCAGCGGAAGATGCCGCAGCGCCCGTTGAGGCCAAGCCTAGCGTGGCGACCGACCCGACCAAATGAACGGCGTTGTATGCAACAATATACGCTCCCGTTGCCGCTGCTGCAGTGCCCGCCGCACCCTTTGTCGCCCCGCCCTGACCAAATCCGCTGGTCACTTCTATGGTCGCTGGATGGTAGCCTTCGCGTTCAACATGGACGGTGAAGTTTGACCGCCGCGGTAGCTCAAAATCGCAAGGCGTCGTGTCACACGCGAAGTGCGCAATATCGAAGTCGCCCAATTCATCACGGATCCCAAGCCGGACCAGTTCAGCCCGGCGCCGACGCTCGCGGCGCGTATCAGGTGTTTCCAGATCTGTCATGACCGTCGCCCCGGGCGGGTCTGTGACCACATGAAAGTCGACATTTGGCCCCCGCATGGCCGTCGCACATGCTGACAGACCAAGGACGCATGCGAGCGCAGTAGCTCCGAAAAATGGGTTCATGGACAACCTCCCACGGTCTTTTTTCCCACCCTAAACCGAGTACACACCGTCGAAACTCAATTCATATTTCGTGACATTTCCGTAAGTGATTCAAGCCTCAAGCGGGTTGAGTCACTCTTTCACCAAGATACAGCGCATCCCCTCATTACTCATGGTTATCGAGGCAAGTGAAGATTGGCTGGCGTGCGAAGGGTCAACATAAGACCTGTCCCCCACTCTCTTTAGTTTATAAAGACAGGGACACCGATGGGACTGCGCGCCACTATCTTGCAATGCCTTGCGCTATGGCTGCCGATGCAGTTTGCAGCGGCGGAATCGGCTCAGTCGGGGTCGAAAATCACCGCGCCACTCAACATCGAAAACGAAGCTCCACTCTACTTCGGAAAATTTTCTCCAGGTCGCGACGCGGACGGACGACTAACGCTGCATGAAACCGGGCTTGATAGCGACGGCGTCGTCACGCTGTTCTCGAACGATCAGTCGGCGGCGCGTTTCCGGGTCTCTGGCCGCGACGGCGCACTCTACGCCATCGAACTGCCCGGCGAAGTCACCCTGAGCAGCCCGAGCCAATCTCAGCTGATCGCCGAGCTGGTGCCGCTCGGACCGCGATACCTGGTCGGCGGTGAAGACGTCTTCTTCGTCTGCGCCCATCTCACGGTTCCCGCGCAACAGGACATCGCCGACTATAGCGGCGTATTCACCGTGACGGTGAGTTACCAGTAGCTCGGCCTGAAACCTCAAATATCCGCGTAGATATGGCCTTCGCCTGCCGCGCCCTCATGAGTCACCGCCCCCAAATGAGCTGGACCGACGAGCTTGGCGAATTTGGCGATGGCGCCCGATGTGTACAGTGTCTTGCGTGGCTGCCACTTTCGCTGACGCTCCTGCAGCTCAGCCGGCGTAAGACGAACATCGATGGTGCCTTTCTCTGCATCGATGGTGATCATGTCGCCATCCTCGATCAGGCCGATAGGACCGCCCTCTGCAGCCTCAGGCCCGACATGGCCGATGCAGAAACCACGGGTAGCCCCGGAGAAGCGCCCATCGGTGATCAGTGCCACCTTGTCGCCCATGCCCTGACCATAGAGCGCAGCCGTGGTCGAGAGCATCTCCCGCATACCCGGCCCACCTTTGGGCCCTTCATAGCGGATAACGAGCACGTCGCCTTCCTTGTAGTTTCGCGACTCCACGGCCTCGAAGCAGTCCTGCTCGCCATCGAAGACACGGGCCGGGCCCGAGAAACGCAGGTTTGACATGCCCGCCACTTTCACAATGGCCCCATCCGGCGCGAGCGAGCCCCACAGCCCGACAACACCACCGGTTTCCGAGAGAGGGTTGGACGCTGGGCGGATCACGCTTTGGCTCTCGTCGAACGTGACATCCTTCAGGTATTCCGCCCAGGTCTTGCCGGTGACCGTCATGCAGTCACCATGGATAAGGCCCGCATCGAGCAGGGTCTTCATGAGCATAGGCACGCCGCCCGCCTCACCGAAATCCTTTGCCACGAACTGGCCGCCTGGCTTCAGGTCAGCCAGCCAGGGCGTGCGCTGGAACACTTCGGCCATATCTTTCAACGTGAACTCCACGCCGCATTCGTGGGCCATGGCTGGCAAATGAAGTGCGCCATTGGTGGACCCGCCCGTGGCTGCCACCACGACCGCTGCGTTTTCGAACGCCTTGCGCGTGCAGATGTCGCGCGGGCGTAAACCAGACTCGAGAAGGTGCATAACCGCCTCGCCGGAGGCTTTTGCGTAACCGTCCCGGTCCGTCCAGGGCGCTGGCAATGCCGAAGACAGCGGCAAAGCCAGACCAATCGCTTCGCTGACACAGGCCATGGTATTCGCTGTGAATTGCCCTCCGCATGCACCGTCGCCTGGACAGGCCACTTTCTCCAGCGAAGTCAGCTTGTCCTCGTCCATATCATTGCTGCCCGCCGCATGGGCTCCAACTGCCTCGAATACATCGAGCACGGTGACGTCACGCCCTTCGAAGCTGCCGGGCAATATAGACCCGCCATAGAGGAACACGCTTGGCACATTTAGGCGCAGCATCGCCATCATCATGCCTGGCAGGGATTTGTCGCAGCCCGCCACCCCCACAAGCGCATCATAGGCATGGCCGCGCATGGTCAGCTCAACGCTATCGGCAATCACTTCGCGCGAAACGAGGGATGACCGCATTCCCTCGTGGCCCATCGCGATCCCGTCGGTGACCGTGATAGTGCAGAATTCACGCGGCGTGCCGTCGGCGGCTTTCACGCCTTCACTCACCGCATGGGCCTGGCGCATCAGGGCTGTGTTGCAAGGCGCCGCTTCATTCCAGCAGGACGCAACCCCCACCAAGGGCTGTTTGATCTCTTTGGTCGACAGTCCCATGGCGTAGAGATACGAGCGATGTGGCGCACGCGCAGGGCCCTCGGTCACGTGGCGCGATGGTAGCCTCGATTTGTCCCATGTCTTTGCCATTGGCCTTCTCCCGCAAACTGCTGATCGGAGGTCAATAAAGGAGGCTGTACCCGCGCGCTAGGGGTTCGAACCGCCCCAAAGTCACGGATCGAAGCGGGCCATTTAGCGAAATCAGATTTCCTGTTAGGAAAGCGCCTCCAAAGGGGAGTGATGGACATGATCAAAAACAAGCTCGCAGCCTTGGTCGCGATTGGCGCATTCGCTGGTGTTGCTACGGCCAACGCCCAGGAAGAACGCGGCACGTTCGGCATAGAACTCGGGACGGGCAAGATCATTTGTACCGGCGACGGAGATGGCCAGGGCGAAGGTGTTCAGCCGCTGGATGAGAGCTATGCGCGGTCTGCTGCGTGGGACCAGATGATGTTCGGGGACGAAAACCAGTGCGCCCCGGCGCCGGTCGTGGTGGAGTTCACCCAGATCGATGAAGGCACCTGGGCACGCACGCAGATTTTTACGGGCGTGGACACCGAAGGGCGCCGCGCGGACATGCGCATCTACGTGCTCGATGATCGGTTCTCCTGGGTTTTCGGCTCGTCGCAGGACATTGAAGAGGGTGATCGACCCGCGCGCTTCTCGTATATTTTTGGCCGTCCGATGTTCCTTGGCGAGATTTGCGAAGGCGATGCCGCGGTCGCAGTTGGCGCAGCGTCCTTTGAAGGTGATGCAGAGCTCAATCGCAGGCTCGCTGGCAACCGGGCCAATACGATTGGCGCTCAGATGACCCGGCTGGCCGGGTTCTGCGGCGAGCAAACCGCGCCGGATCTCTACAAGGTCAATCTTGGAGAGTTCACGTCTGTCACAGATTGCATGCGTGCAGGCACGTGTACGGGGCGAGCAACGTCTCCCCAGCGCCGGGTGGTGATCATTGGCGTGGCCTCAGCGGAGCCAGGCGTCAACCTTTCCCAGGCCGTGCGCAACGGCCTCGGCACGCCTGTGGCGAGCGATGTGGTGGCCGCCAGCGATTATGCAGTTTACGAGTTTGACGGTCTGTAGAGCGCGCTAGCGCGTGTCGTACTTGTCGACTTTCTTGTCTCCAAACAGCATGCGCTGCTCAAGACGGCGGCGCAGCTGGGCATAGTAAGCCTCAAGGAAGGCCAGGTCACCTTCATTGGGTTGCCGGGCCCAGCCGATCTTATCGCGGATACGCTGGGCCACGTCAGAGCGAACATCCTTGGGGCTGTTGCGCAGAACGTCTTCCAGTACGTGGAGTTCATGGATGCCATAGGCGTCCAGCTGGGCGGACGTGAACGCAAATTCCTGCAACCGTTCTTCGGACACAACCGACGTGATATCGGCCTTAAGCTTTTCCTTCGGTGCGTGGATGACCCAGGTTCCTGCCACCAGATCTCCGACCCTCAACTTGTCCTTGTTGAAGAGCGGAAAGAACATGAAGACCCCGGCCCAGAGAAAGCCGAAGAGCGCCATAAGCCCGTTTACGTCGCCGCCGATGGAAAACAGAAACTGGAGCGGCAGCCCGACTTCGATTTCGCGCATGAAGTTTCGCGCGAACACCGCATTGGCCTTCAGTGCGCCTCCATCCCGGGACGCAACGCGCAAGCCCACAATCCGTTTGCCCGGTGTGGCGGCCTTGCGGCCCATTTCGAAGAAGATGAACCAGAAGTTCCGGACAAAGAAAACGAAGACGGAAAGAATCGCACCGCCAATCGCCCAGCCGTTGAAGCCCATCTCATTGGTGATCAGCGCAATGGCAAAAAATACCACCAGCACAATGGTCCACTGAAAAATGAAATCGAGGACAAATGCGCCGGCCCGCTCCGCAAACGTGGCAATCTTCAGCTGAAGGGCAGCGCCTTCAGGTGTAATGAGATCGCGGCGGTACTTTGCCTTTTCCTTCTCCATTGCGAGCCGCTGGCGACGGCGCACAGCTGCCTGACGCGCTTGCTCCGGGCTGATTCCGCCAGCATCGGGAATTGCGGCCTGCGTCACGCCCGAGCCTCCAGGTCCGCACCCAGCCCGGACCGGCGTGGGATGTAGAAATAAGCCAGCCACATCACCAGGGTTGTAGCGGCAATCGCATAGCGGACTTCATCCACATTGATCATCTGACGGCCAAAGCCTTCCAGAAGCGCGGCCAGAAACAACATTACAACGCACCCGGCGGCGATGACGGCGGCGCGCTGGCCTGCTTCCTTCGCAGAGGCCATGCGGGAGCGTTTGCCCGGAAAGGCCACCGCCTGACCAATCACGAAGCCAGCTGCCCCTGCCAGGACAATGGCGCCAAGTTCCGTCACGCCGTGGATCATGAGCCAGCCTATGGCCTCATACCCAAGCCCACGGTCTGCGAAGACGGCCACGAAAGCGCCGAGGATTGCTCCATTGTACATCAAAAGGAGTGCCGTCGGCAGGCCAAACGCGAACCCAAGCGCGAAGGCAAAAAGGGCGATCTGACTATTGTGACTGAACAGCTGCGCTGCAAATGATCCGAGCATTTCTTCGGCGGGTATGTCTTCCTCATATAGTGTGGAGCGCAGGTAGTCGGTCGTCGCATTCGGATTTCGATCGCCAATAATATCGGCGTTGAACGCCCAGAACCAATCCATATCCATCATGCAAAGCGAGAAGGCCATGAAACCTGTTCCGAACAGGCAGGCGAAGGCCAACAAGGTTGACCAGCCCGCGCTGCGCACGGCGTTGGGCCAGTCCCGACGAAAGAAGACGGTGATGCGTTCCATGAAAGTCGAACGCGTGCCGTAGACAAAGAAGTAGGCGCGCGAGCAGAGCCCCTCCAGATAAGTCACAACGTTCTGGTCCAGGGAAATCGAGCGCGCCACTGATAGAGAGCTGATGGCCTGGCGATACAGCCTTGGCAGCGCCGTAATGTCTTCGTCGCTGAGGCCGCGCACGCCGGCATTTTCTGCACGTTTGAGCAACGCTTCCAGCGACTTCCAATCCGCTTCACGTTCTTCGCGGAACCGGTAGGATTTGAGCAGGTCCGTCATATGAGCTCCCGCCGTTTGATATCGAGATAGCGTGAAACAAGGTCTGGTCCGAACCTGTCCGGCCGCGCTTCAATCACCTGCGCTCCAAGGCGCTGCAGCTTCAGGAACACCAGTTCGCGCTCCTGCAGCAGCGTATCGGCAATGACGGCGCGCGCCACGTCCTGCGGCGCATCTGGGCGCTGTTCGGTGAGTTCCAGCAGCGCCCGGTCCTCGAAACTGGCAAATACAACCAGATGCTTGTCTGTGAGCCTGCGAACATTCTCGAGCATGAGCTCTGCTGAGATGGTATCGACAAAGTCCGTGAACAGAATGATCAGGCTGCGCCGGTCCAGCCGGGCCGCAAGCTCTGACAGGGCCAGCGTGTAATTCGCTTCTTCGGCGGAATAGTCCAGCTTGGCGGCAAGATCCTGAAGACGCGGATAGGACCGCGTCCCGGCCAACTGGCCCGACGAAAGCCCGGGTCGGGCATCAAATCCGTAGAACGTGGTCTTGTCCCCGGCCCGCAGCGAAACAAAGGCCAGCAAGAGCGCGGCATTGATGGCCCGGTCGATCTTCGGCACCCCGCCCAGGGGTTCACTCATTAGTCGGCCCGTGTCGAAGGCAAAAACGATGTTGTGGTTCCGCTCGGTGCGAAACTCCTTGGCGAGCAGCACGCGGTGGCGTGCAGAATGCTTCCAGTCAATCGAGCGTCGGTCCATGCCCGTCGTGAATTCCCGCAAAGCGTCAAATTCAGATCCTTCGCCGCGATCAATCTGAGTCTTGATACCGAACTCTGCATCGCGGGAGTACAGCCGAACAGCCTCATCCTTCACCCAACGCACATTTGGCAGGATGGGCACGTCAATGTTCAGCGGTTCACGCACCCTTTTCTGGATCAACCCCAGAGGTCCGGTCCACCGCGCCCAAAGGGTTTCGAGTTTTGCCGCCCCCCGACGCACGGGTGTCAGCTCAAATGCGGTACGATGCGTCCGGTCCGCCCAACCGCGCAACCTCTGCAAAGGCAAGGGTACAAGCCGCTCGCCCACATCGAGGCGCAAATCCATTGTGCGCGGCAGGGCACCCTTTTCAAACTGGATGGCGATCGGCAACGGGTCGCTGTCCTGAATGTACACCATTGCAGGCGCGTCAATCTGATACCGAAAGCTGCGAAGGCGTGCCCCAATCGCGCCGTCGATCAGCATCAAGAGCCCAACGCCGCCGAGCCAGGCAAGACCGAGCCCCCACAGCGCAGGCTGGAACACCGCGATGGCGAGCATCACGGGCACTCCTGCCAACATGGCGAAGATCGCGCGGAGGGTGGGGGCTATCACCGGGGCGCCGCCGTCTGTTCAATGATCGCAGAAAGGGTCTCGTCTGCGGTGCGCCCCTCGATTTCAGCAGCCGGGGAAAGCAGCACACGGTGGCGCAACGCTGGCAAGGCCAGGGCTTTGACATCATCGGGAATAACGAAGTCCCGGCCATCAAGCGCGGCGCGGGCCCGCGACGCTGCGGCCAGGGCAGCGGCGGCACGGGGGCTGGCGCCAGCTTCCAGGGCTGGGGTTTCCCGGGTGCCACGAATGATATCCACGATATAGGCGACGATATCGTCATTGATCCGCGCCTGGGAAATCGCATCGGCCGCAGCGCCAAGCTCTTCGGACGTCACGGCGGGTTCAACGCCCATTTTCGTGGCCGTCACCATGCCGGCGCGCCGTCCATGTCCGCCGACGATCGCGATCTCTTCCTCGCGAGACGGGTATGCCAGCACATGTTTAAACAGGAACCGATCAAGCTGCGCCTCTGGGAGGGGATAGGTTCCCTGCTGCTCGAGCGGGTTCTGGGTGGCGATTACCATGAAGCGCTCATTGAGGGGATAGCTGTCGCCGTCGATGGTTACCTTGCGCTCCTGCATGGCTTCCAGAAGCGCAGCCTGGGTCTTGGGCGGTGTCCGGTTGATCTCGTCGGCGAGGAGAATATCGGTAAAGATCGGCCCCTTTGTGAGGCTGAATTCGTTCGTTTGGAAGTTGAACAGGTTCGTGCCGAGCACATCACCCGGCATCAGGTCTGGCGTAAACTGAATGCGACCGAACCCCATGGAAATGGCCGCAGAAAAGCTCTGCGCCAGCAGTGTCTTTGCGGTTCCGGGCGGCCCTTCGAGCAGGATGTGGCCCGACGAGAACAACGATACCAGCATCAGGTCCACCGTATCGGTCTGGCCGATAATCGCTTTGCTCACCTCGCCTCGGATGCGATCGGCGATGCTGGCAATATCACTGATGTCCATGGGTGATCTCCTTTTGCCAACGCCACAGACGGCGGGCTTTGTCCAATAGGTCTTGCCGCGAGGCTGCTGGCCGATTCAGGCCCGCCTCTAATGTTGAGAAACGGTCCGATGCTTCGATGTCCTGGCCTTCGCCCAAACGGTCGAATAGGTCGGTCAATTCGGCTTCCGAGAGGGATTTTGGCGCGCCGACGGCCTTTGCCGTGGCTCGGCGGACAAGGGACAGGTAGCCCGGCGCCATACGCGCTTCGCGGCGTCCCGTAACCACGAGTGCGGCTGTGTTATCTGTCAAAGCCTGTTTACCGAGGGCAAAAGCACGCTCTTCACGCAGGGGCGTGCCGAACCGCACCGCACCGCTCCAGCCAATCATCAAGAAGGCCGCCAACGCCACCAGCGTTGCGCCGATGAATGGAATATCAAACACGAGTTGGAGAACGTTTTCCGAGCGTTCGAAACCATGGAGGGTTGCATCCAGGATCACCGGAGCATCACCGCGCCACGTTTCATCCCGCAGGAATGATATGAGCGTTAACGCCATCTCCGCATTGCCTGGCTTTGCGAGACCGGACGTGTTCAAGAGGTCTGGGTCGGACAAAATATATACATCGCGATCGGGCAGTTTTGCGACAAGGTCCCCGCCGGGCACTGAAACAATCGAGACGAGACTGTCAGCGCGCAGCACTTGCATATCGTCACCGAAATCTGGGGTGAACTTGCCAAAGGATGCCCGTACCGTGGCCGGTGTGCGCAAGCGCCAAACTTCCGCGTCGCTGTCGAATGGCCGGATGCTCCGCTGCACTTCCGCTTCGCCAAGTAGAGAGACACGTTCCTGCCATTCCGGCTTCGCTGCGTCGCGAAATCCAGACCATTTGGGCAGCACGACAAGTGCAGGACCGACAAGGTCTCGCGACAGGTCATCCAACGCGCTCCCCATACCGTACGGCGTCAGCGTCAACACTTTCAGCGTATCGTAGTCGTCACGCAATCGTTGCGGTGAGCGGGAAATCGATACCGGAACTTCGCGAAGCTCCAACAACCGCACCAGCCCCTGATAGCCGAGCGCTGAAGTTGAGTAAGGGTGGAGCCCGGCCCGATTTTTTGACTGCAATTCCGGCGACCAAGCCATCAGCACAACGGCGAGGAGGAAGGAAACGCCTGCAACGCCAAGGATGGCAGCAACCACGCCACCGGAGAAAGGACTGCCACCACCCGCGGCTGGACTTGTCTGTTCAGCCACTCGTCAGCCCTCCGAAAGCGAAGTCCTCATAGGACGCGCGTGCGGTGCGCCAGCCATCGGCGTCGACATCACGCCCGCCAAAAAAGCTGCGTTCCACCACGCCGATGATGGGCGAGAGAGCCCCGCGTGCCCGATCAGGCAAGTCACCCAACCGGCCAATTTCGCGGGCGGTCAGGGAGCGGGGCAGGAAGCTGCCTTTGCGCTGTTGAATGTCTTCGATCGACCGGAACAGGAGCAAATGCACCGCCTCTGCAAATCGTCCCTCCTTGGCCAGGGCATCGGCCTCTTCCAGCAGCGAGCGGGCAAGCGCGGCATCCGGGCGCACATCTTCTTCCTCGCTTTCGATGATTTCATCCTTGGGCGTGCGTGTCCGACCAAACCGGGCACTGATTGCCTCGCCAAAAATGAACCATAGAAGCCAGGCCACCAGGGCGATCACGAGCGCCAGGCCGATATAGCCAAGAATTGGCCCAATGGCCTGGAATAGTCCTCCAAAGAAATTTCCGATAGCCTGCAACCAGCCAGGTGTCTCGGTGCGCGGGGGACGTGGATCCACAGCTGGCGGGTCTGGGTGCTCCAGCTGAAGATCACCATCACTCAGATATGCTTCGTGCAGCTCTTCAAACGAAAGCGGCTTGGCATCTTCTGCGTCTGCTTGCTGGGCCACAGCGGGTCCGCCGATGCAGGAAACCAAGCCCCACACCAGCGCCAGAACTATGGCTCGTCCCCAATTCACCGCGATCGTCTCCCCTTCTCCTCGCGCTCAATCATGACTATTTCAGACCACCCTGCGCACGTCCATGGGCCTTCTGCCACCCGCGATGTTGCGTCTCATGATCTGGAGCTATCCCATGGAAAAAGCGGAACTTTATGGCGCGCTGAAGGCGGAAATAGACAGTGTTGTGGCCGGCGAGTCCTACACGCCCGCCCGCTACGCCACTGCGGCCTGTCTTCTCTCCCAGGCCTTTGCGCCACGCTTTTTCTGGACGGGTTTCTACGTCGTCGACCCGCTCAAACCAGAAGATTTGGTCGTCGGCCCCTACCAAGGCACGCTTGGTTGCCTGAGAATTCCCTTTGGTAAAGGCGTCTGCGGCGCCGCCGCCGCCACGGGGCAAACCCAATTGGTGCCAGATGTTCATGCCTTCCCCGGACACATCGCCTGCGACAGCAGATCGAATTCGGAAATCGTCGTTCCCGTATTCGACGGCGAGGGCCATCTCGCCGCCGTTCTGGACGTCGACTCCACTGAGTACAATGCCTTCGACGCTGTGGATCAATCAGGGCTGGAGGCTATCTGCTCCGGCCTCCTGACCGCCTGATCCGACGGCCGGGTCTGGCGTGAGCACTGGAATTGCGTCCGCAACCCGCTCCCGCAACACCCTTTCCATGATGTCGAGCTTTTCAGCCCGAACCCCTTGAACAGGCCTCGGCGCTTCGTCGGTGGGGAAGGTCATCCAACGGTCATTAGCGCCGTAGGCCGGCCACGTCGCTAAGTCCGCCAGGTTCGGGTCGCCATGCGTTGCAAAAGCTGCCCAATAGGCCCCCATCGCCTCGGTAATCACCCAATCATTTTCTGTCAGGTCCATCAGCGGACTGTGGCTGTTGAACACAAAGAAGATCTCAGAGGCGTGGAACGCGCCCAGGGTCTGGCGCGGGCTCGGAGGAATGCGGGTGAAATGATACAGCCAGGTCGGCGCACCTGCCGCGGAATTCTCCTTAGCGAGGGTGCGCATATGCACACCGAAAATATCATCGCCCAGCATATCCATGGCGCCCTGGTCCCACTCATCAGGCTCGTCCAACCCATACAGAGTGCGCAGGCGCAGAGCATCTTCAGGCCCGTAAATCTCTTCCAGAAGTGCAAACCGCGTTGCCATGTCTTCGGGGAATGGCGCTTTCAGCACTGTTGGAGCTTGGGTGTCGGCATAGAAGAGCGTTGCTTCATCGCCATTGTAACCCATGAGCATCGGGATCGCTGGTATGCCATCGTTGAGGATAGCGTCCCCCACCATGCGCGGCAGCACCTCGCCATCCACGACCGGCTTGAGGTAGTCGATGAGCTCCGGATGCTCACCAATCGCGGCAATGATATCCGCGCCGTCAATTGCACGCAGGTCCACGGCGGTTGCACCCGCTGATGCCAAGCCGTCAAGCAACTCTGCGCCAACTTCATGGGCCGTGGGTCGGCCATCGAGGGCGGTGGTCAACCCTACGGAGCGATAGGTCGACGACCCGCTCTGCAAGATCGCCTTGTGAAACAGCCCTTCGCTGGCGGGTGACGCCATCATTTCGCTAACCGACTGCGCGCCTGCGCTTTCACCAAAAACGGTGATGTTGGCTGGATCACCGCCAAAGGGTTCGATATTTGCGCGCACCCAAGCGAGTGCCGCCATCTGATCCAGCAGGCCATAATTGCCCGACACTCCGCGCGGATCGTCTGCGCTCAGGGCAGGATGGGCCAGATAGCCAAGCGGCCCGAGGCGATAATTGATGGTGACGAGGACCACTCCGTTTTCCACCAACTGGTTCGCCTGGTAGAGATCGTGTGAACCTGCGCCCGACTGGTGAGAGCCGCCATGAATCCAGACCATGACAGGCCGAAGATCTTCGCTGCCCGTGTTCGCGGTACGAATGTTCAGGAAGAGACAATCCTCACTTTCGGGTGCCGACGCCATATTGGCCGTGACGACACCGGCAAGCTGCTGTTTCCACCACGCCAGACCGAGGCCCTTTACGAGATCGCGAACAAATTCGGCACTACCGCCCCGCGCCTGAAGACATTCAGCACCAAACGCCTGGGCTTGGCGAACGCCTTCCCAAGCGACGGGCTCAGCGGGCGGTCGCCAGCGCAGGTCTCCGACGGGCGGCGCCGCATAGGGCACGCCATTGAACTGCAGGATTTCCGGATTGTCTCGGTCGATGCCTCCTTGGAGTGATCCCTGGGCGATCGCCACCACTTGATCGGCGGGCTCAAGCGGAGCTGCTGGCCGGGTGAGGATAAAAACAAGTGCGCCCAGCGCCAGGGCCAAAAGGACAAGAATGCCCACCACCCATTTCAGAATCGTGCCCATGTTTTCACCTTAGCTACTCAGAAACCTGAAGTATCTCAGCTGCTTCGCCGATCAAAGCCTTCAGTGTCGACTGACTATCGGTATCCAGCGCAGTCCAAGCCTCGCGGAGATGTTTCAGACACTTTGCCTGGTAACCGAAAACGCCTTGGGTATAGGTCCCGCCCTCGATTGAAAGGCTGAACGTCTCCTGCCCAGCCTCGAGCGCTACCAGATTTGCCGCCAGGAAGGGCAGATAGGTCTCGCCTGCTATGGCCAACAGGTCCCGCACGGCTTCAGACAAACCCTCCAACCATGTACCGTCGATACCTGACGCGTCATCGCAATGGTCCATCCAACGATACAGATACGGCACATCTGAGCGCATCCAGGCCATGGGCGTTGGGTCGGTGCTCATCACCTTGATTTGACCATAGAAGGCGAAATCCGCCAGCGAGGGCCGATCACCGAACAGAAAGCGGGCCGGTCCGGTTGCCATCCGCTCCAGCGCGCGGCATTGCCGTTTCCAACTCGCTTCAATCAGCGGCCCCGTTTCAGGCGTACACCCCACCAGCGCCATGCGTTCGATCTGGCGCTTACGGATCGTTGCGGCCGCTTCTTCAACGCCCGCCCGACCTGCATTGGGAAGGGAATCGTACATCAGCCAATTGGCCACCCACTCGGCATCCTCCGCATAGGCCCACCGATAGTGGAACATGGCCTTCATGAACCACTCATCGGCCATGTCCTCGAGCAAGAGGCAGGCGAAACGCTGGTATGGCGCTTGCGGCAAGAGACTGCGGCCCGCGCCCTCAAGGCCAAGCAAGAGCGGCGTGGAGTCGTTTGCCCAGCGCCAGTCCGGAAACTTCACAATGGGTATCACCGGGACTTTCACATTGGGGAACACGTCGCCGCGATCCTGCGCCGTCATCCCGGTCCAGGTGTGGACCAGGCGCTTGTAGCGAAACGCCGCGCGAACTTTCATTGAATAGGGCGAGCCGAGCGCGCCATAGACCTCGTATTGGCTCATAGCTTTTCGCCCTCCAGCCAGATCGGGCGAGTCACAATTAGGTCCTGGCAGAGAAGTCCCGCATCCCGGTGCCGGCTCATGGATTTGTAGTTGGGGTGATTGAGCGTGGCGATGAAAGCCTGACGCGTTGGAAACGTGTTGACCAAAACGCCATCCCAGTCGCCACCGCCGATAAAGTACCGCTCTGTGGTCGCCAGAAGGGTCGTTGTGCCGCCAACCTCTGCGGCAGCCTCGGTGAATGCTTCAGAGTACCGTACATAAGCCGTGCGGCCATCTACCTCTTCGCCATACTCAGGATCGTCCGGGCGATACTCAGCCTTCACCCTGAATTTCAGCAGATTCACCTGGCAAACCACCCCCCCATGGGGATCGTCACGGAACGCGCGGAACTGGTCGGCGGTGGGTTGAAATGCTGGCATTGGGCGCCCTCCCGGATGTGTTTTCCGGAAGGCTGCCACGGTCGGGCGCCGCGTAAAAGACGTTCCCTTACGAGTATTCGACGAACTGCTCGCCGTCTTCAGCATTGATGATCAGCGGACAACGGCTGAAACCGCCCATATCATCCTCAGCGTAGCGATAGAGCGACACACGCACCTCGCGCCCATCAAAGTGACGGCAGACCAGCATGTCATATTCCGCCGGGTTGTTTCCGAGGACGGCAACCGGTTGTCCTTCGATGGACTTGGATTGCCAAACCACGACCTGATTTCCCGTATAGAGCACGTAGAACTCGCCGGCGACCGCGCCAAGAAAGGCTAGCATAAAGAGGAATTTGAACATCTAGTACGGCCCCGCAGCCATTGGTTTGGTTGAAGGCTGTAAACCAATGGCATTGAGATCGCGCTGACCCGGACGGGCAGACTTTATCTGACCCGGAAACATATTATTAAAACCATGTAAGGTTTTGCGCGCCTACTCGCCCTTCAGGTGCCGATCCAGAAACGCCAT
>JBCBGZ010000050.1:0-20299 GCA_038526245.1 Pseudomonadota bacterium | reverse complement strand
CTGCCGAAACAGACTGTCCGAAGGTGGGAGACCCTTTTCGGATATCGACGGCAACATCGAGGATCGATCCCCGGATGCATCGCACCAGCTTGTCCTGCGCAAATGGCGGGGTCTGGTAGTGAAGCCCCCGCAGCACGCCCTTGGCGGCGGAATAGGAATGATTGTCTTGAACGAAGTCGAGATCCAGGCCGGCTTCCTTGAACGTGTTTGCATTCCACGTTTCGGAAAAAAAGCCGCGATCATCGCCGAACTTGCGCGGGCGAATGAGCTTTACGTCTTCGATTGCTAAGCTCTCAACTTCCAACACAGCTCTGCTCAATCTATTCCCACGCCCAGCATAGCCGGTCCCTTAGTCCTGCAAGTGGACATCGTCAACAAGCCGCCACGGCGAGAGCACACCCGAAAAGTCGGGCTGCGCAGTGGCGTTCCCAGCGACAGCTGAATTCTTCACATGCCGGGGTCTGTACGCTAGACACCTGATTTGAGCTTGAACATCGAGTGGGAGTTGGGAATGACCGACGGCGCTGCCGCACCGATGCAAGCTGATCATCGCTACAGCGCTGGCCTTCTTGAGCGCGCCACCACCATGCTTATCGTCATTCTTGGGGTGCTTGTTGCTCTTTGGACTGCACTTTACGTCGTACGCTGGTATTCGCCGACACCTTTCATGGATCAATGGGACCAGCTTGGCGGTCCATCTTCATTTGCCGACTGGTTCTCCCAGCACAACGAGCACCGAATTGCCCTGCCAAGGCTCATTTTTCTTTTAGATGAAACGCTTGGCGGAAAGCAGTTGGTGAACCTGGGATTCAACTGGGTCATGGCGGGAATGATCGCCGTGGGCTTAACGCTAATGGCTGGTGTCGACTCCAAGTTGAGATTGTCCACACCCCGGATGCTTGTTCTCGGTACTGCGCTCGCCTTGAGCTACTCAGCAAGCCAATATGCCAACTTCGATTGGGGCTTTCAGGTTCAGTTTTTCGGCGTCTACCTGCTCGGACTGTGTGCAGTCTATTGCGCCCTCAAAAGCGTGCTGCCACTGGATCATGCAAAAGCCCCTTCCTCCTTTTGGTTGACTGCCAGTGCTGTCGCTGTTTGCGCCGCAACGCTGACCATGGCGAATGGTGTGTTCGCCGGCTTTTCGGTTGCCGCCTACTTCTTGTTTGCCGCGGGTCCCTGGCGCTGGAGGCTATTTACTGGAGCTATGGTCTATAGCGCATGCTTGCTTGGGCTTTATCTCATTGGGTTCGAGAGCGTCGGTCAACATACGAGCATTTGGGATGCGCTCGCTCAGCCGCTTCGATTGCTGACCTACTTCGTCGGCGTTCTTGGTGCAGCCGCACAACCTCCCTACAATGTCGTGCTCGGTGCAGGCATGCTTTTCGCGGCCACGGCGGCGTTTGTAGCAGTTGGCTTTCGCGGGTTTCCAAAGGTTGAAACGGCCCTGCTGGCCGTATTTGGATTTGTCGCGCTTTCGGCATTCGTCGTCGCGCTTGGCCGTTCCGACATGGCGTTCGAGAGTTCCGCGACATCGCGGTATGACACACCATCGCTACTCGCAGTGTCTTCCCTGCTTGCTTTGGCTATTCGGACACTCTGGTCTGTCCGGACGTCCAGTCGCGTTGCGGGGTGGTGTGCAATCGCTGTGGGTCTGCTTGTTTGCGCGACAGTGATGCTGGTTCAGCCGGGATACCAGTCGAACTTCACAGATCGTTGGACGGGACGTCAAATTGCGAGCGGATCTCTCATAAATGGTGCAGTCCACCATCCCGATACGCGGTTCGTTTATCCAAATTCGATCCTAATTTCTCGGCGGCTGCATTTGTTAACGCAGCCCCAGAAGTCACTTTTTGCGGGGCCCCTGGATGAGTTGCGCGGCGCCCAACTATCATCCTTTTCCCTTCGTCAAGACATCGCTTGCGCTGGCGTTCTTGATGAGATGAGGCGAAACATCGCCGATAGCGACACATTAACCGCAAAAGGGTGGACATGGCCGGGCGGAAACCCCGCTCAAGCGGTCCTGCTTGTCGATGAAGCAGATACGGTCATTGGCGTCGGTGTCACAGGGTTGTTGCGACCAGACGTCTCTCGAGCCTTGCAGAATCGTTCTGCCCTCCGATCCGGCTTCCACGCGACTTTTCCTGTGCAAGGGGTTCACCTTGGAGCGGTTCGAGCCTTCGCTCTCATAGGAACTGACACAGTTTGCCAACTGGAAAAAACCCATGCACTCGTCTCCACACGAGTGCGGCTCGCGGGTCCACCAAATTCGCAGTTTGTGTCCATTGGTTCACCCGATGTCGGCTCCGAAAACTGGCCAGTTGAGGGAGGCTTTCGCACGCTTGGGCCTCCTCCGGTGGAAGGGTTTTGGTGGGGCTCGTGGGCGGGTTCTGACGCCAACTCGGGAGAGTTGGTCTGGCGCGCTACGGATATCTCAGTTCCCTCAACACTGAGGGTGTGGCTGGCGACGGGGCCATCAAGCGGTGGTCAGAGTCTGGTCTTACGCAAGCGCAATGGCGAGGTCATAGATCGCTTTCAGTTCGATACAACGAACGAGAATTGGGTGGAGGTCGAAATAGATTTGCCGGCTAGTTCCGAGCCTGTCGACATCGCGTTCGTGGACAATGGTGTGGGCTGGGGTCAGTGGTCTGCCGTTGCATCGGTACGACTCCTGCCGCGCGAGTAGTCTTGCTAGACCACATGGAATTGTGGAAATGCGGCGCAGACCAATTTGGAGTCTGAAACGTGACCAACTACGACCAGAAGATTGTGGTCACAGGCTGTGCCGGGCTGGTGGGGCAAAATCTCTGCTTGCGGCTCTCCAGGGCCGGATACACCAACATCGTCGGGATAGATAAGGCCAAGGGTAACCTGGATATCCTGCGCCGGATCCAGCCGGACGTTCGTGCTATTGAGGCAGACCTTGCCGAGCCCGGCGACTGGCAGAACGAGCTGAAAGATGCCGACACCGTTGTTCTGAACCAGGCGCAGATTGGCGGCCTGTCCTACGAACCGTTTGACCGGAACAATGTGGTCGCGACGAAAAACATAGTTGGCGCCTACGATGCCGGCCGCCCCCCGTACACGGTTCAGATCTCGTCTTCGGTCGTGAACAGCAAGGCCGATGATTTCTACACGCGCTCAAAAACGGCTCAGGAAGAGTTTTTTGTATCGACTGGCCTGCCGGGCTGCGTGTTGCGGCCCACGCTCATGTTCGGCTGGTTCGACCGAAAGCACCTTGGCTGGCTGCGCCGCTTCATGGCCCGTGTCCCGGTTTTTCCTGTGCCCGGCAAGGGCGAATACATCCGCCAGCCGCTCTACGCGGGCGATTTCTGCAATATTATCAAGGCGTGCATTGAGCAGCGCCCGATGGGTGAGGTTTACGACATTTCAGGTCAGGAGAAGATCACCTATGTCGACCTGATCCGCATCATCAAACGCGAAACTGGCGAGAAGACGCCGATCCTGAAGATCCCTTACTGGATGTTCTGGACGATGCTCTCCTCAGCGGCGCTGGTCATGCGTGACCCGCCATTCACCACCAAACAGTTGGAAGCCCTGGTTATTCCAGAAGAATTCCCTGTCATAGATTGGCCGGGCATCTTCAAAATTCGCGCGACGCCCTTTGCTGAAGCGGTGCGCGAGACTTTCGTGGATTCCGAGTATTCCGACGTCGTCCTGGAGTTTTAAGCGTGGCAGACACCCAAATTGAACAAACAGTCCACGATGCGGTCGTGATTGGCGCGGGCGCTATGGGGCTGGCGGCGGCGCATCACCTTGCGCGCGCTGGGCATCGCCCGATTGTGCTTGAGGCCGCGCCAGATCCGGGCGGCATGGCCGCGCACTCAGATTTTAACGGCATTTCTCTGGAGCGCTTCTACCACTTTGTCTGCAAAACGGATTTCGACACGTTCGACCTGATGGAAGAGCTCGGCATGGCAGACCAGATGGTCTGGAAATCCACCAAGATGGGCTACTATGCCCACGGCAAAGTACATGATTGGGGCAATCCGGTCGCGCTGTTGAAATACCCACATCTCAACCCGGTCGAGAAGTTCCGTTACGGGCTGATGGCGTGGTGGTGCACCAAGCGAAAAAGCTGGGATGGGGCAGAGCAGATGACCGCGCCGGACTGGCTGCGCGCCTGGCTGGGCGAAAGCTGCTACCAGAAAATGTGGCAACGCCTGCTGCACCAGAAATTCTTTGAATACACCGATGTCATATCCGCGAGTTGGATCGGCACCCGGGTGCAACGCGTCGGCAACTCGCGAAAGTCGCTGATGGAAGAGCAACTGGGTCATATCGAAGGCGGCAGCCAGGCGCTGGTCGATGCTCTTATGGCCTCCATTGCCGCCGGAGGCGGTGAAGTACGATGCAGCGCGCCGGTCTCAAACGTCCGCGTGCGCGAGGATGGGCTGAAAGAGGTCACAGTGCCAGGCAGTTCGCCGATTCTCACGCGCGAAGTGGTGTCGACGGCGCCGCTCGCCGTGGCGGGAAAGATCTTCGAAGGTCTCACAGAGGCGGAACAACAGGCCTATGCCAGCGTCGATAATATCGGCTGCGTCTGCCTTGTGTATCATGTGGACCAGCCCGTCACGGGTAAATTCTGGCTCAACATCATGGACGAGGCCCACGCCATTCCAGGGCTGATCGAGTTTTCGGCCCTTCGCGACTTCGGTGGCGAGACCATCGTATATGCGCCCTACTATATGCCCGTCACCAATGAGCGCTGGGCCTGGAGCGATGAAGCGCTGCTCGACGAAGCGTTTGAGGCGATAAAGGCGGTGAATCCCGCTATCTCGGCAAACAATGTGAAGGCCCGCATGGCAAACCGGCTGACCCACAGCCAGCCAATCTGTACGCCGAACTTCCTGGATCAATTGATGCCCATTGAGACCAGCCTACCGGGCGTCCAGATCGCGGACACATGCTATTACTACCCGGAAGACCGCGGCATCTCCGAGAGCGTGGGCCTTGCCAAACGTATGGCTGAAACAGCGATTTCGGGCTTGTCACGCGCCCGGCAGGTGGTCGCCAGCTAATGGACGAGCGATTGCGGTTTGTGCGCTTTGTGCTCGTGGGTGGCGGTGCTGCGGGCGTGAACATTGCCTCGCGTTGGGCGCTCAGCTTTGTGATGGGCTATCAGCTTGCCATCGTAGTCGCTTACCTTATCGGGATGCTCACAGCTTTCATCCTGATGCGCATCTGGGTGTTTGAAGAAAGTGGAGATGGCGCCGGCAAGGAATTGGTGAAGTTCGCCATCGTCAATGGTGTGGCTTTGGTTCAGGTCTGGGCCGTCAGCATGGGCTTGGTCCTCTATATTCTTCCGGCCATCGGCTGGACCTGGGAGCCGAAACTGGTCGCCCACACAATCGGTGTGCTGAGCCCGGTCATCACGAGCTATCTGGGCCACAAATATTTTTCCTTTGGCGGATCAAGGTCGGCTTGATGGCGGGCGCAGGCTGGCGTGATGCGGCCCTGGCCATGGTGCAAGCCCGCGCCGTGCGCATCGGCGTGCTGGTGGTCTTGGTGACAGGTATCGGCGCCGCGGTGTGGGTTTTGGCAAATCGCCCCGATCTCTGCGCCTGGCTTGGCGCGGCGGAGACGTTCGCAAGAGACCATGCAGGTCTGGCGTTCCTGGCATTATTCATCTGGTCGGCGTGCGTCTTTCTCACCCTGGCGCCTCTGGGGACCTCCACCCTGTTGATCGCAAGCTATTTGCTGGGGCCGATGGCGGGAGTCGTTCAGTTCGGTGCTCTGGTGATGTCCAGCGCCATCTTGTTCGAAGTGTCCCGTGAGCGGAGCGACCGCGCCCTTGAGGCCCGGCTGGAACCGTTTCCAAGACTAAACCAATTGGCGGGCCTGGCGCGCCGCAACGGATTGAAGTTCGCGATCGTGACCCGGGTCATGCCTGTCATACCCAGCGCGGGCGCCTGCCTTGGCGCAGCCTATTTCAACATCAGCCGCCGGGACTTTTATCTCGGCACGCTGGTATCAGGATGGGTGCGCCCCGCCATCTTCGCCGTCATGGGCGCCAGCGCCGCGGCCCTGCCTGTTTGTGGTGGTTGACTTTCAGTGGATCAGCGCGTCGATCACCTTGAGAGCGTGCCGAAAATGAGAGCGATTAGATGCCGAAGTCCTTACAGACCCCGCCGCTGAAGCGTATCATCTTCTTGGTTGCACTGATACTCATCGGTTGGTTGTTCTTTTCGCTTAGGGTCAATGAAAATGAGCGTTTCATAAATAGGGACGAAGCAATCCCCATAGCTGTTTCGGCGGGTATGTCCGACAGGGGTGACCTGAATACCAATTGGTCAATTGCTGAAACGCTCCCGGATCATTTTCGGTACGATCAATACGGTTTTTCATCTTATCATCTGGTGGCGCATGCGGCCTTGGAGACCCAAAAAGCGGAGCGCCCATTGGCCGTACTCCGACATCTGAATTTACCGCTTCAGGCGATCGGCATCATTCTCATATTAGCGACATTACGAAACTACGGGTTCGGAATAACTGAGCAGTTGGCCGCTGCAGGTGGGCTGAGCATCCTCCCTGGATTGGTCCAAGATGCACACATGGCGCGGCCAGAGAGTTTTCTATTTCTTTGCTTCGCGCTAGTCCTATTTGCGCTTTCTTTTGGTAAGCGCGCGCGTTTGTCCGGATTACTTGCTGGCGCCGCCATTGGGGTTGGTGTGGCGACAAAAATTACGTTCATACTTGCTGGATTATTACTTGTGCCGAAAGTATTTGAGCTAATTCAGCGCAAGTTTTTGGAAAGTGTGATATTCGGATTTATCGCCCTTATCGGCTTGATTTTGGGTTTTGTATTAACAGCTCCATATGTGATTCAGGATTTCGACGCTTTCTTGAACGGTGTTACATATCTTCAAAATCAATATGCTAACGGACACCCCCCTCATTCTGCACCGAGTTACACATTAATTGGGCAGATTTTCACGGTGATCATCTTCATTACTTTGATCTGTGGGCCGCTCCTCTTATCCGTCGCCGTCGCGCATTATCAACATCATGCCAACCTGTTAATTGGATTGGCACTTTTTGGTTCTGTGAATCTTCTTTATCTCGCGCCACAACCCGTGTTCTTCGAACGAAACTTGATGTTAGCGCTTGCTGCGTTTGTGTTGATGGTATCGGTGTCTATTCGAAGCCTTGCAGGCATAGGACTTGCGGTCATGTGCGCGTTGCCCATGATGTGGTGGTCTGCTCATATAGCCAGCGAAAGTCGTGGGCTTTTTGATGCTAGAACTGACTTCGAGATTGAGACGTTTGGTGAGCGCATTCCGCACGCTTGGAGCCCTGCAGGATCAGTAGAGATGGTTCGATCTTGTGACGGAAAGATTGGATTTCATGATTACGGCGATGCGTACTCATCTAAGGCGCTAGAAGCACTAGCGCAGGCGGATGCAAAACAGATAGCCGAGTACAAATCGGCATTTTCAGCCTTGCCCACCAGCACGCTTCACACCTATCTCGACTCCGATATGGTGTACTTTAAGTGCGGTACCTTCAGTGAAGGTTCTGCAGCTGAATTGGGAGAGAACCTCGTGAAAACTTCAACTGCTGTTTCGCTTGCCTGTGCGGCTGGTTTGGCTGCCTGTGGAGCCGATACGTCGGCTCCTGCGACGGACAATTCGATTGTTGCCGAAGCGACGTCCGCACCCACTCCATCAGTGCCAGAGACGCAAATTGGATCAGAGTTGGCAACCGATCGAGAAATCACAGGTGGTTTCGTCGAAAACGGATACTACCATGAGCAGCTCCCACGTGACGCGCTGATTTCAAATGTGTCCGGATCTTATGGTGAGGCGGGAGATTCGGACACGGGGCAGCTTGTCCTTAACATTGCGCCCAGAAGTGAGCTCGTTGGACTAGTACTGCCGGTCGTAACTGGTCCAGACAGTTCGAGTTCATCAATCGAAGTGGTGTGCGGGGAGACCATACAAACACTCGATCTGTCCAACAATATCACTTGGGCGATGCGCAGTATTCCGCTCAATGATTGCACAACTGGTACGCCAGTAACCATCACGGTTATCGACGCCGGCACCGAATGGGGTCAATGGATTGCCGTGGGTGCGCCGCGTGAGAAACTGGGTTCCTAAAGGCCTAAAGCTTCGTGCGGTGCATGATTGGGACGGGTAGGGCGCGAATGATGAGCAGGATGTATCGCCAGAACCAGGGTGCGTAGACACGGCTGCGTCCTTTTTCCATGGCCTTGGCTGTAATACTGGCAACATCCTCCGGCGTGGCCCACAGTGGGCCGCCCTTGCCCTCGATATGGTCGGTCATCGGCGTATCGATGAAGCCGGGCTTCACCAGTGTGACTGTTATGTTCTTGTGGGCCGCGGCGCGGTGGGCCATCCCCTCCGCGACGCGCTCCAGCGCGCCTTTGGTGGCGCCGTAGAGGTAATTGCTCTGGCGACCCCGATCCCCGGCAACGGAACCCAGAATGGCCAGCTTGCCAGACCCGCGCGCTTCGAACGCGGCCAGGGTGAGTTCACTCCAGAGTGCGGCTGAGACGAGGTTGACCTCCATGAGCTGAGCCAGCGCGACGGGATCGGCCTGTTGGTCGGTCTGGTCGCCGAGTACGCCATAGGCGAGCAACACTTCATCAGGCGGTCCAAATGGTTTTGAGGCGGCCTCCATGAGGCCTGGCACAGCGTCAGAAGCGCCGATATCGCCAGCGACGATTTCCGCAGCCTCTGCCCCGCGCGCTGTCAGATCCGCCGCCACGCGCTCCAGGGCTTCGCGATTCCGACCGGCCAGGACGACGTTCACGTCGCCCTCGCTGGCCTTCAGGCGGGCAAAGGCTTGGGCAACGGCCGATGTTGCCCCGAGAATGAGGATGGTTTTCATGCAGACTCCTGGGTCACACGCCGCCAGAAAGAGGACGAGAACGCGGGGTCCCGAAGGCGTTCCAGGTCGATCCAGCGTGGATAGGAAGACTGGAAGAATTCAGGAGCCATGCGTCCATCCTTGGCCGGATAAAGTCGACCTCCGTGGGATGCTGTGATTTGATCCAAAGTGTCGAGCAGCTTGAGGGTTTTTTTGCCGCGATGGGCGAAGTCAAGCGCCAGAGAGACACCCTCCCGGCAAAATGACATTACTCCCGGTGAAGCTTCTGCGCCGTGAACTTTCAGCACGGCCAGGAATGAGCCCTGACCGCTCTTGGAAATGGCTTTGAGCATTTCCGCGATTCCCTCGCGGCCAGCCTCAGGTGGGATCAGGCTTTGGTGCTGGTGAAATCCTCGGCGCCCGTAAAGTTTGTTCCATTCCCGGATGGAATCGAGCGGGTAGAAGAATGGATCATAGGCTTGCCGGCCCTTGAAGCGCGCTGCCGGCCTGTGGCGGTAGAGCCAGTTGAACGCGCTGATGCTGACACGGTTCAGGAGGAAAGACGGTGTCGTCATCGGCCATTTTACGCCGGCCTTCGGCGGGGCAGGGACCAGGGGCCCGTCATCGGCAAATCTGGCGCGGGAAAAGATACCGCGTCCGCGAGACGCGCCGCTGGCAAAGCAATCGACCCAGGCGACCGTGTATGGCCAGTCACGGCTTGCTTCGCTGAGGTCGAAGAACTCCTGGAGCGAGCCATAGGGTAAGTTTTCGACCTGCATCTGGCTCGACGCAATGGGTTTGAGCTGGATTTCGACCCAATCGATAAAGCCGGTGAGCCCCAGTCCCCCAATCGTCATGGCGAACAGTTCGGGGTTGGCGTCCGGCGACAGTGTCAACCGCCCCCGGTCACTTCGGATGAGGCCGATGGCCCTGACATGGGCGCCGAAACTCCCTGCCTGATGGTGGTTTTTCCCGTGGACATCATTGGCGACAGCGCCGCCGAGCGTCACAAATTTTGATCCCGGCGTGACGGCGACAAACCATCCCTTGGGAATGGTGACCTGGTGCAGTTCAGCCAGGCTCATGCCAGAATGGGCCCTGACGACGCCTGAAGACCAATCTGCGTGGATGAAGTCGTTTCGCCGTGCCGTAAGCCATAGCTGGCCGGACTCGTTGAGTGCGACGTCGCCGTAGGAACGCCCGAGCCCATGCGCCAGGATATGGGGCGTGCCCGCTGCACCATTGCTGAATTTGGGCAGCGAATTCGGCGCAAGTCTTTCTACGCTATGGTCGAACCGGTGAGCGCGGCCCCAGCTTAGAACAGGCTCGACCATAACGGCCTCGACGTTTCAAACAGGGTGAGGCCTCCAAGAAGCATGACCGTCAGGAGACTGGTGCGATCCTTCACAGCGAAGAGGACCGGATCATCATTCATCTCGCCGCGACTGGTGAGTAGCCACAGCCGCATCAGCCAAGCCATGAGCACCGTCGAAATACACAGGATGACCCCACCGTTTTCCAGCACACGCTCCTGCGCCAGCAAACCATAGGTCATGAACGCAATGACGGCCGCCACGGCGCTGGCGACCCCGAACCCCAAAAGGACTGGGCCGTCTGTGTCTCGATAGCCTCGACCCCGAATCGCGCCCTTACCCTTGGCCCGGTCCACTTCCACAAACCGCTTGGCCAGTGCCAGGGACAGAAAGAACATGCCGATAAAGGCCAACAGCCAGATCGATGGCGGCGCCGATGCGAGAATGGCCCCGGCGATTACGCGCAAGCCGAACAGAAATGAAAGCACCATCACATCCATGATCACCATGCGCTTCAGGCGAAACGAATAGGCAAGCGTTGTGAACGTGTAGACAAGGGCCGTTAGCCCGAATGTCAGGTTTACGAGGAACGCGCAGGCGAGGCTGCCCACAATAAGCACGATAGAGGCGAAGCTTGCCAGTGGAACCGACAGGACACCCGCGGCAATCGGGCGTTTCTTCTTGGTGGCATGGGCCCGGTCATCGGCCACATCAAACAGATCGTTGATGAGGTAGGTGCCGCTCGCGAGGAAAGAGAGGCAGAAGAAGCCGGCCAGGATTTTAAGCCAATCGGCGGGCACAAGCTGCGAAATGACAAGCGCGGGCACCATGAAAATGAGCAGGTTCTTGGCCCATTGGTGCGGTCTCATCGCCCGGATCAAAGACTGCAACTGACCGTCACCTTCCTGGATTTTCACAATCTCAATCGGGGTTTTGTCGTCGCGCTTCAGTTTGAAAGCGCGCGCAGGCGCGTTGAAGCCGAACCCACCGGATGACACTTTCCAGACAGGTACATCCTGGTTGGAGTTGCCCGCATAGCGGAATGCATCCCCATGGCGCTCGGTTATGTGCGCAGCCTTTTGCTCGGCGACGAGGTTGCGGGGCGGCTCACTGCCCTGGACATGCTCGAAATAGCCCAGATGCGCGCCGATGCGGTCCACGAGGACATGATCGGACCCGGAGACCAATTCGACGGTTCCGCCCACTTCGAGGTGGGATTCAATCAGGGCGATGGCCGTTGGGGAATAGGGCAGGTGCTCTGGAAGGATGTGATGTCCAACCTTTTCCACCAGCCATCTTTTTCCCGCCGCGCGGGACATCACCAGTTTGAATAAGGCCAAAGGCAAGAAAAGCGGGTGCCACCGCAAACACAGGAACAAAAGCTCGTGGGTCAGATCGTTGGCGATCAGCGTCCCGTCGAGATCAAATACCAGTACGCCTGCTGGAACATCCGGTTTGGCGCCCCAGGCTGGATCCGATGAGGTGGAGGTCGTTGATCGCATAATCCGTCCCAGTCATGCATCCAGTTCGCGGCATCATCGACACCCTTTGGCCCGGCAATCCGACCTCGAAGACAGCTGCCCACAGAACTGAGGGCAGCATTCGGTTGGATAGCCGATCTAGATGACGCCGTTAACCTTCAACCACTGCAGAATTTCGCCTGCGCCTTCATCTGCCGTTTTTTCGGTCGTGTCGATCACCACTTCGGGCGATAGTGGTGCCTCATAGGGGCTATCGATGCCGGTAAAGTTCTTGATCTCGCCGGTCCGCGCTTTCTTGTAGAGGCCTTTCACATCGCGCTCTTCGGCAACTTCGAGCGGCGTATCCATGAAGATCTCAACGAATTCGCCCTCATTCATCAGGTTGCGCGCCATTTGACGCTCTGATCGGAAGGGAGAGATGAAGGAGACCAGCACAATCAGACCAGAGTCTGCCATCAGCTTGGCAACATGGCTGACCCGGCGAATGTTCTCCACTCGGTCGGCGTCGGTAAAGCCCAGGTCACGGTTCAGCCCATGTCGGACGTTATCGCCATCCAGCACCATGGTGTGGCGGCCCAGGGCGAACAAGCGCTTCTGGAGTTCGTTGGCGACCGTGGATTTGCCCGACCCGGAAAGCCCGGTGAACCAGAGGACAGCGGGCTTCTGGCCTTTTTGCTCGGCCAGGGCGTCTCGATTGATTTCGAGAGCCTGCCAGTGAATGTTGGAGGCGCGGCGCAACGCAAAGTCGATCAACCCCATGCCAACCGTGTTGTTGGTGATGCGATCGATAATAATGAAGCCGCCCGTTTCGCGGCTATCATTGTAGGGATCAAACGCGATCGGTTCGTCCAGCGCCATCGTGCAAACGCCAAACTCGTTGATTTCCAGCGTCCTTGCCGGGTCATCGTTCAGCGTGTTGATGTCGATTGCATACTTCGGCGCGTTGATCGTGGCACGCACCATCTTGGCGCCGATTTTCAGGATATACTTCCGACCCGGCAGCAGCGCGTCATCTGACATCCAGAGGATGCGTACCTGGAACTGGTCAGATGCCTCGGGCGGATTTTCCGCCGTGGCGATCACGTCGCCGCGCGAGCAGTCGATTTCGTCGTCCAGCGTAAGCGTTACCGATTGCCCGGCGATGGCCTCTTCGAGTTCGCCATCCATCGTGACGATGGACTTGATGCGCGATTCCTTGGCGCTGGGCATCACCTTGATCCGGTCGCCAATTTTGACCGTGCCGCCAGAGACCTGTCCGGAAAACCCTCGAAAGTCGAGATTGGGCCGGTTTACCCACTGCACCGGCATCCGGAACGGTGCATGCAGGCGTTTGTCGTCCACTGGAACGGTCTCGAGATAGTCGATGAGCGACGGTCCGGAGTACCAGGGCGTGTTTCCCAGCGAGTCCGTAATATTGTCGCCCTTAAGCGCCGAGAGCGGAATCGGTTCGACCTGAAGATCGGGACCGAGTTCATCGGCAAACGCGTAGAAATCCTGAACGATTTCATCAAAGACGGCCTTGTCGTAGTGGATCAGGTCCATCTTGTTTACGGCGAGCACCATGTGACGGATGCCGAGCGAATAGGTGATGAAGGCATGGCGCCGCGTTTGGGTCAGGATGCCTTGGCGCGCATCGACCAACAGGATGGCCACATCCGCCGTCGACGCGCCGGTGGCCATGTTCCGCGTATACTGCTCGTGCCCTGGCGTGTCGGCGACGATAAACTTGCGTTTCTGCGTGGAGAAGAACCGATAGGCGACATCTATCGTGATGCCCTGTTCCCGTTCGGCGGCGAGGCCATCCACGAGCAAGGCAAAATCGATGTCCTGGCCCTGGGTGCCGACCTTTTTCGAATCCGCTTCCAGCGAGGCAAGCTGATCTTCGTAGATCATCTTGGAATCGTAGAGCAGGCGCCCGATCAGGGTCGACTTGCCGTCATCAACCGATCCGCAGGTGATGAAGCGAAGGAGGGACTTGCGTTCGTGGCTTTCCAGATAACCGCCGATGTCCTTGGCGATCATGTCGTCGTTGAGGCGCATCAGAAGTACCCTTCCTGCTTTTTCTTCTCCATGGACGCAGATTGGTCGCTGTCGATCACGCGGCCCTGGCGCTCGGAGGATGTGTTCAAGAGTGTTTCCTGGATGATCTCATCCAGCGTGGTTGCCCGGCTGGCAACGGCGCCGGTCAACGGATAGCATCCCAGGGTGCGGAACCGGACCCATTCCTTACGGGCCGTTTGGCGAAGGTCTTCCGGTACGCGGTCATCATCGACCATGATGGTCACGCCATTCCAGTCCACGACATCGCGTTCGGCGGCGAAGTAAAGGGATGGAATCTCGATATTCTCACGCCGGATGTATTGCCAGATATCGAGTTCGGTCCAATTCGAGAGCGGAAACACGCGGATGCTCTCGCCTGGTCCCATCTTCGAATTGTAAACGTTCCAAAGCTCGGGCCGCTGGTTCTTCGGATCCCAGCGATGCTCTGCCGTGCGGAAGGAAAAGACGCGTTCCTTGGCGCGGGATTTTTCCTCGTCGCGGCGCGCTCCGCCAAACGCTGCATCAAACTTGTGCTTGCTGAGAGCCTGCTTGAGCGACTGCGTCTTCATGATGTCCGTATGGAGCGCGGAGCCATGGGAAAATGGCCCGATACCGTCTTTGACCCCTTCCTCATTGATGTTGACGATGAGGTCCATCCCGACTTCCTTCGCGCGGCGGTCGCGGAAGGCAATCATCTCCTTGAATTTCCAAGTGGTATCCACGTGCATGAGCGGAAATGGAGGAACGGATGGATAGAACGCCTTCTGCGCCAGGTGCAGCATGACCGAGGAGTCCTTGCCGACCGAATACAGCATGACGGGATGCTCGGTTTCGGCGGCCACCTCGCGCATGATGTGGATGGCCTCTGCCTCAATGCGGTCAAGGTGCGTTAGTGAAGTCACGTGACGGCTCCCAGAAAATCAGGTTCGGGCGCGGCCTATCGGCTACGACCGCAATTGCCAAGTGAGCAAGACTATTTATCTGCTTTAGCCGTGCCCTGGGTGTTGAGGCTGTGAGGTTCCAAAAGCGCGCGAACGCGCGCGGGCTGGTCGCTCAGGGATGCCAGCCGTGCCTCGCTGATCGCGAGTGCCAACCCACAATACCTGAGCACTTTCCCTAGAAATTCCGGGCTCTCGACCGCATCCATGAGCGTCTCCAGCTCAAAGCACTCATTAGATCGTTCGGCCAAGCGTACGGCCTGGGCAATCTGGAGGACACTGCTGCCATTGACATCATGACAGCCATCGAAGGGGTCGCCCGCGCGATCGGAAAAGAAGCCATCCAATTGCGGTGAGAGCCGCGCTTCGACCGCAAACAGGAGGCTTTCAGAGCAGCGCGACGGCTTCGAGGCCTGCAACAGCAACATGTTGGTGCGCCAAATCTCGTAATTCTGTTGGCTGATCTCCGAGATGATAAGGTCTTCGGTCGTCTGTATCTCAGAACGAAGCTCCAAAATGTCCATGGACTATTCTCCAGCAACACCTCAAGGCGCGGGGGTGATATACCAAACTTACCCACGAAAGATACGGCGGCTCGCTCCCTTATGGGGAACAGTCGGCCTAGGTGAACTCCAGCCGCTCACGTGAAAAGAAAAACAGCGACTCCGTGTTCGCATCCAGCGTATCGGGATCGGCGTGGAGCAAGGTCCGCATTGCACTTTGTCGAAGTTCACGGGCGCGATGGAAGTCGTCTTCGATCAGTTGTTTCACGCCCGACGTCTCCAATTCCTCGACAACCTGACTGTAGAGGCGCACTGAGCCGGCGATGAACATCGACTCATAGGCAATCTTGCTCGCAATCTTCTCGTGAATGTCGGAGTAGGCGAACTGGGCAAACATTTTGTCGACGGACTTCACGATGAAGTCGACTTCCTGGTTGAAGCGTGGGGTCCGCAGGTAGAACATTTTGGCCTGCAGGATCTTCCGCTCGATTTCCTTGACTGTTTCGTCGGACAATCCCTCATGGATTATGATTATGTCGATGTCGGACCCGCTGACAGTTTGCCCGGTTTGCTCTATCCGCCGCGGTTCTTCATGTCCCAGAAAGTAGGCATTGTCTCCAGCAATGAAGGCGCACATCGCGCCGCGCTCTTGCTGGCTCAGGTCGGCCATGGCGTCGGTCATGATTGTGCGCGCGATCTGGATTTTCGCCTGGCTGACGGTGCGGTGATAATTGCTCAGCGTCACCTGGCGGTCGATCACAGCGCCGCGTTGGCCTGACAGGGACAACAAGGTGAAGGACAGGAAATCGCGCAGAACCGAGGGGCTGAGCCGTACCTGGTCCGCCCGCTGGATATCATATCGAAGATAGTAGCTGGCAAAGTGGGAAATCTGGATATCGTCGTCGCTGAAACACGCTTGCCAGAGGGCAAGGTGGGAGATGTCTGGCAGTGCAGCCGCCAGCTCCTTTCCGAGCTTGGGACCGTCTCGCTTGAGCACTTCCCAGACCTTTTCGGTGTTTTCAGCCAAGCTCATCGGGAAGCTCCATTTTCACGACTGGGCGCTACATGAGCCCCCAGTCACGCATCAAGATGTCTGCCAGCCGTTCGGTCCGTTGACGCACCACGTCAGCCGTCCAGGCCTCTTGCTGTTCAAGGTCCCGCGTCAGCGCAAAGTGAGCGCCGCCCGATCCGTTGAAATAGACTTTCTTCTTGGCCCGGTAATCCAGACGGTCTGCCCGCTGGTTTTCCGAGTGGGGCAATAAGATGAAATTGCCAAGCGTGTCACACAGTTCCCGGCGCTTCTGGCTGTCCGGCCAGATCGTGTTCCAATAGCTATCCTCACCGGGATTGCGCGGCAAAACGTGCTCAACTGTTGCGTCGGCTTCCGGGGCCAGGGTTTGCCCGCCCTCCAGCGCGGCGTTGAGGCGAAGGGCCATGGCCCGGCGCTGGCCGAAGGTGGCAAAGCGACCGAGCAGACGCTCGCGCACCTTGCGGGCCTCATCCTGCGATATTGAAAGAGGACTGGAGTCTGAGAAAACCGTGCGTGGATTGTCCAGGGCGTCAACCACGCGCCGATAGCGCCGGTCGCGCTGGTCCTTTTTCGGAACGATCAACTGCATGCAGTAGGACAGGCGTTCCAGCCGCCGGAAAAACTCCACGGCCGAATTGGTGGCATTGCGGTGTTCCACGAGGAATTTCAGGGCCGGTGCACGCCAGCTCAGATGATCAAGCGCGCGCATGCGGTTGATGTAGGCGCCAATCGGCGCGCTGATGGCGCCGAAGTCGATCCGTCCCGTCGTGATCTCGCCATAGGCGCGCACATGGCGCGGCAGGACGTCATCCAGAAAGACCTGGGCGGTGATCTTTGGAATCACGTTCTTGCGCAGGCCGGCGATCAGGTCGCCCTTTGCGGACTTGTCGTACAGCACGCGGATCTGGCGCAGCAGGTCGTCAAAGGCGCCGCCGCCGATCATGGCTTCGTACTCGGCCCATTTCGCAGAATAGCGGTTGGCCGCTTCCAGGCTCAGATTAGCCCGCTCAAGGATGTCGGTCTTGATAATATCGTGGGCGTTGGGGGCTTTTCCGCGATCATTCAACACCCGGAACACTTTGTATCCCATATCCCGGTTCTCGACGGTTACCTCCGTCAGAACACACCGCGTGGCGATGGTGTCGGCCAGGTGACCACGCTCATCGGGTGTCATCTTTTCGAGATCCCGCAGGAAACCGGCGGCCACTTCGCTCATGCGGCGTTGGCTGGCGCTTTCATGGGGTTCGTCTTCAACAATTGCCGCAGCGCCCCGGCGTTGGACTTTCGCGCGGAAATAGTCGCCGTCCAGATGGTTCAGTGTCAGCCGCCAAGCCATAGCATCTCCAGATGCTTCCGTAGCGGCGATCAGGCCATGCAGCGCATCGCTGCGTTCCTGGTCTTCCTCAAGGTCTCGCAGGACGCTGAGCAGGATGGTCAACGTGGTCAGTCTCTGCTGGCCGTCAACGATTTCGATGGGTTGTCCCGGCTCGGCCACGATCACGATCGTGCCGATGAAATGGATGCCGCCCGTTTCCATCGTTTCGTTGAAATCGGCGAGCAAGGTCATCGCTTCCCGCTCACCCCAGGAATAGCTTCTCTGGTAAGGCGGGAGACAAAGCTGGCGTCCGCGCGCAAATGTTGTCGCGACATCTAGCGTAGTGGAAGTGACACCTAGGGTCATCGAAGTCCTTTAATCCCCACTCGAATGGGCTAGCCAAAAGACGGGCCATCCTCAATAAGATTAACGTCCGGCCACGGTCGATTGGGGTCGTAGTGTGACGGAGGGAACACGGGCAATGGGCTGGCTGACATTTCAATACCGCGGCGAGGTTATGTGCGGCTGGCGATCGGGCGCGCAAATCCATGTCATCGGGCGTGGATCCCTGGACACCTACATCCAGAACCAGACTTTGGTGAAACCGCAGGGTGGGGAAGACACAGTTGCGCTGGCCGATGTCGACATATTGCAGCCGATCCGGGCGCCCGGGAAAATTCTCGGCATCGGGCTGAACTATGCGGCCCATGCCGCCGAGAGCACCAGTTTCGCGCGGCTGCCGGACAATGGCGTGCAGAAATGGTTCAACAAGCAGGTCACTGCTGCAAACGGTCCCTATGGTGATGTGCACTTGCCAAAGGTCTCCGATGCGCTGGATTATGAAGCCGAATTGGTGGTCGTCATAGGAAAGCCGGGTCGCCACGTGCCCGAAGCTCGGGCCTTCGAGATCGTCGCCGGGATCACCTGCGGGTGCGACTATTCCGTGCGGGATTGGCAAAAGGCCAGTCCGACCATGATTATGGGGAAGGGGTTTGACACCCACGCGCCCTTTGGCCCGGCCATTGTGCCTGTGGAGGATCTGCCCGATCTTGGCGCTCTGGAAATAAGGGGCTTTGTGAACGGTGAGCTTCGCCAAAAGGCCAGGGCATGCGAAATGACATTCTCAATAGCGCAGCAAATCGCGCATCTCTCGGCAGCATTCACTTTGTTGCCCGGGGATCTGATCTTTACCGGCACGCCCGCCGGCGTGGGGCAGGGGTTTGATCCTCCCAAGTACCTCAAACCGGGCGACACGGTCCGTGTTGAGATCGATGGTTTGGGGCATCTGGAGAACAAGGTCATAGCTGAGGCAGAGACCCAGCGGATCGGATAATCTCAGGATGACAGTCACGCGCAATATTCTGCTGGTGCTTGCCAGTTTCATCCTGTGGGCGTGTGACACCGCTGCGCCTGCCGTCGCACCTGATGCGCCGGTTGACGTTGGCCCGGAAGACTTTGCCGTGCAGCGCTGCGCGAAAGTTGAAGAGGGCGTGCCGTGCCTGATTGTCCAGGCCGGCGGCAAGACCCTGCTCTTTGGCGCGCCGGAACGGGCAACGGACAGTCTTCGCGTCATTGGCGTTGCCCAGCCCGATGCGGTGTTTGTCTCCAGCCTTGATCCCGATAGCCTGCACGGCGTGGCGCGCCTGCGCACGGAAACATGGCGCCGCGGGCGGAACCAGCCGCTATCTTTGGTTGGGCCGGATGGTACCGTCGCATTCGCATCGGGCCTGGACCTGGCCTATGCCCGCTCCGATGCCTTGATGTACCTGCGCGACCGCCCCGCCAGCACATTTGATTCGGTCTTGCTTGCGCCTGCCGAGGTTCAGCCGGGCGCCGAAGGGGTCGTTTTCGATACCGGAGATCTCAGGGTCGATGGATTGGCCTCTGCAACGTCTGAGGTCACATATGTGGTGCGGTACGGAGGATTGGCGCTGCAAATATCACCTTGTTCAGGCGCGGTGCGCACCGTCGCGGGGCTTCTGATTGCCCACGAAATGAGCTGCCCTATGCAGACTCAAGACCAGGCATGGCCATCGCCCCGGCCTGTGTTAGTGCTCGGGCAATAGGCCTTGGCACAAAGCAGCCAGGGCCTTGGATTCGCCACGAAAGCACGGCAAATTCAGGTAATTCGTTAACTTCTGGGGGCTATCTGTTAAGATAGTCGGGTGGTTCGTAGCGTTTGGACAGGGGCATGAGAGCGGTCTTTTTCTTCATCTATCTCGCCCTTGGTGCGGGTGCCGCCTATGGCCTGAATGCCCAGTTGGGCCAGGACTGGACCATGGCAGGCGCTGGCGGCGCCTTCGTGGCGCTTTTCCTGGGACAGGTGCACTTTTTCCTCTTCTCACGCAGCGCACCCAAGGCGGATCCCCGCCTCGATGACGCCGTCGCCGCCCAGGAGAACACATCCCGGCGCGTAAACGTGCTGGAAGCGCGCACAGACGCTGTGGAAACCTCGCTAAAGCATGAGTTGACCGAGCGCCGGGATGCCTTGGTCACGGAAATGCGCCAGCTCGAAGGGCTTATCGAGCGGCTGTCCCAGACTGTGGCGTCACGCGCTGCCAACGGGACACCCCCACCAAATGGCGCAGCCGTGCCGGCGGTCGATCCAGTTTTGCGGGATGTGAAGGCGGCCCTGGCCGATGACCGGGTCGATCTTCACCTGCAGCCGATTGTGTCGCTGCCCCAGCGCCGGGTATCCTTTTATGAAGGTCTGGCCCGCCTGCGCCGGGAGGATGGCTCGCTTATCCTGCCCGGTGAGTTTCTGGACGCTGCGCGCCGAGCCCGGCTTTCCGGCATGATCGATGCGCTGACCTTGTTCCGCTGCGT
>JBCBGZ010000049.1:0-20366 GCA_038526245.1 Pseudomonadota bacterium | reverse complement strand
TCGTCCATGCCGAGGATGGCGATGATGTCCTGGAGCTCCTTATAGCGCTGCAGGATTTGCTGCACGCCGCGGGCGGTCTCATAGTGCTCCTCGCCGATCACCAGCGGGTCGAGGATACGGGACGTGGAGTCCAGCGGGTCCACAGCCGGATAGATGCCCTTCTCGGCGATGGCGCGGTTCAGCACCGTGGTCGCATCAAGGTGGGCGAACGATGTGGCAGGGGCCGGGTCGGTCAGGTCATCGGCGGGCACGTAAACAGCCTGCACCGAGGTGATCGAACCCTTGGTGGTCGAGGTAATGCGCTCCTGGAGCCCACCCATGTCCGTGGCCAGAGTTGGCTGGTATCCCACAGCGGACGGAATGCGGCCCAGCAGGGCGGACACTTCGGCGCCAGCCTGGGTGAAGCGGAAGATATTATCGACGAAGAAGAGAACGTCTTTGCCTTCTTCGTCGCGGAAGTATTCGGCCTGGGCGAGACCGGCCAGAGCCACGCGAGCGCGGGCGCCTGGAGGCTCGTTCATCTGGCCGTAAACCAGCGTCGCGCGGCTTTCACCGTCCAGGTTGATCACCTTGGCGTCCTGCATCTCGTAGTAGAGATCGTTGCCTTCCCGGGTGCGCTCACCGACGCCGGCAAACACGGAGTAGCCGCCGAAGAGCTTGGCGATGTTGTTGATCAATTCCTGGATCAGAACGGTCTTGCCCACACCAGCGCCGCCGAACAGGCCGATTTTACCGCCTTTGGTGTAGGGGCAGAGCAGGTCGATGACCTTGATACCGGTGGTGAGGATTTCAGCCTCGGTCGACTGATCGATGAATTCCGGCGCAGGCTGGTGGATCGCGCGGGTCTGGTCCGCATCCACAGGGCCGCGTTCGTCAATCGGTTCGCCGACCACATTCATGATGCGTCCGAGCGTCGCCGGACCCACCGGCACCTGAATTGGGCCGCCCGTATCGGACACACCCTGGCCGCGCACGAGGCCCTCGGTGGAGTCCATGGCGATGGTCCGCACAGTATTTTCGCCGAGGTGTTGCGCCACTTCGAGCACCAGGCGGTTGCCTTGGTTTTCGGTCTCAAGGGCGTTGAGAATTGCGGGCAGGTGGCCGTCGAACTCGACATCGACAACGGCGCCGATGACCTGGGAAATCTGGCCTTTGACGTTGGCTGCGGTGCTCATGCGGGGCGTCTCCTTTGGAGCGGATTTTGGGGTCGCAGGCGATTTGGGCGTGGACGCCTGCTTCGGGGCGGGGGCAGCTTTGCTGGCTGCAGATTTCGTTTCTGTCTTGCTTGCAGCGGCGGTTTTTGCCGGCTCGGCCGCGACAGGTTTGGTTTTCAACCGTGCCGGATTAGGCTCTGCCATCCGATCCGGCTTGCAGGTCCCGCAAGGACGCGTATCCTTGTGGCCAAGGGCTTTCGCGGCAGCTTCAGCCTCTGCGAACGTGTCAAACGGACCGTGCCATTTGTCGTCGTCATTGTCCTTGTTGCCGCCAACGCCGTCGCCATGGTTGCAATAGCGGCACTCACCGTCATGGATACGGGCGCGTTTCTTGGCGAAATGCTCATAGATCCAGAACGCCATCAGAGGGCCTCCGCACCGGAGATGATCTCAATCAGCTCCTTGGTGATCTGGGCCTGCCGCGCACGGTTGTATTGCAAGGACAGGTCATTAATCAGGTCGCCGGCATTGCGCGTAGCGTTGTCCATGGCGGTCATGGAAGCGGCCTGTTCGCCAGCTGCGCTCTCCAGCATCGCCGAAAGAAGCTGGGTGTTGATGTAGCGTGGCAGGAGCGTCTCGAGGATCTCTTCCTCGGATGGCTCATAGCTGTAGATCGCGCCTTCCAGATCGATCACTTCAGCCTCTTCCGGCGGAGCCGCGGGAATGACCTGCTGCGCCACTGGCACCTGGCTCAGCACCGACTTGAATTCGCTGTAAACCAGCGTTGCGACGTCAAACGCGCCGTCTTCATAGAGACGCGTAATCTCATGTCCAAGACCCAGCGCAGGCTCCGTGAAGTCGTTTTGCTTCACGTCCGACAGGTCGACATGGTCGATGAAGAGATCACCGTACTCCTTGCCGAGCTGTTCGCGGCCCTTCTTGCCGATGGTGATGATCTTCACCATCTTGCCCGCTGCGCGCAGCTCGCCAATCGTCGTCTTGGCCTGCTTCACCGTGTTGGCGTTGAAGCCGCCACACAGTCCGCGCTCGGCCGTCATCACCATGACGAGGTGCACATCGTCCTTGCCCGTGCCCGCCAGAAGCTTCGGACCGCCGCCCTCTTCGCCCGCCGCAGACGAGAGGTTTGCGATCACAGCTGCCAGGCGCTGGGCATAGGGGCGCGAGGCCTCAGCCGCCTCCTGGGCCCGGCGCAGCTTGGCAGCCGCCACCATCTGCTTGGCCTTGGTGATCTTCTGCGTGGATTTCACGCTGGTGATCCGACCTTTGAGTTCCTTCAGGCTGGGCATGACCTATGCTCCCAACGCCGCTCTAAGCGAAGCTTTTCGTGAAGGCTTCAAGCGTTTCCTTGATGCCGTCTTCGATGTCGTCGGTGAGTTTGGCCTCGTCGCGGATCTTCGCCAACAGGTCCTTCTTCTGGCCCCGGACGTGGTTCAGAAGCTCTGCTTCGTAACGCACAACATCGTCCAGCGGCACATCATCAAGGTAGCCACGCGTTCCCGCGTAAATCACCACGACCTGCTCTTCCATCAGGAGCGGGCTGTACTGGGGCTGCTTGAGCAGCTCAGTCAGGCGCGCGCCGCGATTGAGCAGCTTTTGCGTGGCGGCATCAAGGTCGGAACCGAACTTCGCAAAGGCGGCCATCTCGCGATACTGGGCAAGCTCGCCTTTCATGGAGCCGGCAACTTTCTTCATCGCCTTGGTCTGGGCTGCAGAGCCCACGCGGGACACTGACAGGCCGACGTTCACAGCAGGGCGGATGCCCTGATAGAACAGGTCCGTTTCCAGGAAGATCTGGCCGTCGGTGATCGAGATCACATTGGTCGGGATATAAGCCGACACGTCATTGGCCTGGGTCTCAATGATCGGCAGGGCCGTCAGAGAACCTGCACCTTCGCTCTCATTCATCTTCGCCGCGCGCTCGAGCAGGCGGGAGTGGAGGTAAAAAACGTCGCCCGGATAGGCTTCACGGCCTGGGGGACGGCGCAGCAGCAGGGACATCTGACGGTAAGCCACGGCCTGTTTGGACAGGTCATCATAGATGATGAGCGCGGCCATGCCATTGTCGCGGAAGTACTCGCCCATGGTGCAGCCAGTGTACGGTGCCAGGTATTGCAGCGGAGCTGGCTCAGACGCAGTAGCAGCCACAACGATGGTGTACTTCAGGGCGTCCTTGTCGCGCAGGGTTTTCACCACCTGCGCCACAGTGGAGCGCTTCTGACCCACGGCGACATACACACAGTAGAGCTTCTGAAGCTCAAGAGCTTTCTTCTTGTCGGCGTCGTCGGTCGCGGCGATTTGCGCGTCGAGCGCGTCGTTGGTCTCTTTCTGATTCAGGATCGCGTCGATGCAGACAGCGGTCTTACCGGTCTGACGGTCACCAATCACCAGTTCGCGCTGGCCACGGCCCACGGGGATCATGCCGTCGATGGCCTTGATACCGGTCATCATGGGTTCGTGCACAGATTTCCGGGGAATAATGCCCGGCGCCTTCACGTCCACACGCTTGCGCTCGTCGGCGCTGATGTCGCCGTCACCATCAATCGGGTTACCAAGGGCATCCACGACACGGCCCAACAGGCCCTTGCCGACCGGGGCGGCCACAATCTCGTCGAGGCGTTTGACGGTGTCGCCTTCTTTAATGCCGCGGTCGTCACCGAAGATCACGACGCCGACATTGTCGGTTTCCAGGTTCAGGGCCATGCCCTTCACGCCGCCGTCGAACTCGACCATCTCGCCAGCCTGGACGTTGTCGAGGCCGTGGATGCGGGCAATCCCGTCGCCGACGGAGAGGACTTGTCCGACGTCGGAGACTTCAGCCTCCACACCGAAGTTTTCGATCTGGCGCTTCAGAATGCCAGAGATTTCAGCGGCGCTGATATCCATAGAGCTCAAGCTCCCTTCATGGCGGAGTTCATACGTTCAAGTTTTGCAGCGATGGAGGCATCCACAAGCGTGGAGCCAACGCGAAGCTGGAGACCGCCAATCAGGCTTTCGTCCACTTCTTCGCTGAGTTCGATTTCACCGCCCACGGCCTTCGCCAGAATGGCTTCCAGCTTTTCGCGCTGGGCGGCCGTCATAGGCTTCGCGGTGCGGGCGACAGCGCGCTTGATGCCGCGCTGATTGGCATAAAGTTGGTCGAAGGCGCGCTGGGCCGCGGGCAGGTCCCGGGCGCGGCCATTCTCCGCCATCACACCCAGGAAATTGGCAACTAGCGGGTTCAGCCCGGCTTCCTTTGCGACGGCGCCCAGTGCCTCTGCTTTCGCGTCGCGGGTGAACGCAGGGGAAGCGATCATGCGCGCAAGGTCCACATTGTCAGTCACCATTTTGGCGAATGCGGCAATGTCCCGGTTCACTTCAGACAGCTGTCCCTTGTCTTGTGCGAGCTCAAACAGGGCGCTGGCATAGCGCTGTGCGGCTTCGCTCGGGCGGGTGATTGAGGCGTCGGCCAAGGCGTTGTCCATGTGTTGGCGGGCGAGGTGCCCTCATGAAAACAGGGGTAAAGCCGCGAAAAAGCGGACGAGCACCCCGGATTTCGGCGGGGCTTAGCACCCCCCATCGCGCCTGACAACATAGCCCATAGGCGGAAAGCGCGGCGGATTGGCACGCCGCCAAGCGGGTGACCCTGAAAGCGCTGCGTCACATGAAAGAGTACGGGTCGATATCGATGTTGACGCGAACCGATGACGGCAGCTTCAGCCGTCCCGCCCAGGTCGCCATGTAAGCCGAGAGATCGACGCTGCGGGGCGCTTTCACCAGAAACCGCCTGCGATGGCGGCCTCGAACCACCGCGATGGGAGCTTCGGCGGGACCGTAGACCTCAATGTCCTCCCCATTCGGCGCAGCTTTCAGAATGGACAGTCCGGCCTCGTGCACGGCTTCAGCGCCCGGCGCAGACACGATAATCGCCGCGAGGCGTCCGAAGGGCGGCATACCCATCACCGAGCGCACATCCCGCTCCACCGCCAGGAAGCCATCCCGGTCGCCATGGGCCAACGCGATCATGGCCGGATTGTCCGGATCATAGGTCTGCACAAGGGCTCTACCCGGCTTTTCCGCCCGCCCTGCCCGGCCCGCCACCTGGCTTAGTAATTGGAACGTGCGCTCACCCGCGCGCAGATCCCCGCCCTTCATGCCCGAATCAGCATCGACAATGCCAACCAGGGTCAGGCCCGGAAAATTATGCCCCTTGGCCACAATCTGCGTTCCGATCAGCACGTCGATCTCGCCAGCCGCCATTCGCTCAACGATGTCTCGCGTATCGGCGCCGGTCTGGGCCGTGTCGGAGCTGAAAATCGTGATTCGCGCCCGGGGGAGACGCCGGCGGGCCTCTTCAGCCACACGCTCCACGCCAGGGCCAATGCCGGTGAGCGCGCCCTCGGCTCCGCATTTCGGGCAATGGGTCGGCTTGGGCATGGACCAGCCGGTGAGATGGCAGACGAGGCGACCGGTGTAGCGGTGCTCCGTCAACCAGCTGTCCGTACCGGGACTTTTCAGCTTTTCCCCACACGCCTTGCAGAGGATAAGTGGCGCGTATCCCCGCCGATTCAGGAAGAGGAGACTTTGTTCTCCGGCTTCAAAGGTTTCAGCCATCGCGTCCGCCAGCCGAGGGCTCAGCCAGCTCCCCTTTTCAGGCGGTTCTTCGCGCATATTCACAAGATCAACATCCGGCAGCCGCGCCTCACCGGGACGAGCGGCCAGTTTCAACGTCTTGAACCTACCGAGTTCGGCATTCACAGCGCTTTCCAGCGCTGGGGTGGCGGAGGCGAGTACAACGCTTGCATCGGCAAGCTTTGCCCGCATCACTGACAAATCGCGGGCATGGTACGTCACGCCATCTTCCTGCTTGTAGGAGCCGTCATGTTCTTCATCAACGATGATGAGCGAAAGGTCCTGATAGGGGAGGAACAGCGCAGACCGCGCCCCAACGACAATCCGGGCTCGGCCTTCATTCACCTCCCGCCAGGCGCGGCGGCGTTCTTTTTCGCTGAGGCCAGAGTGCCAAGGCGTCGGCGCAGCACCAAACCGGCCCTCAAAGCGCTCCAATATGGCCTGGGTCAGCGCGATCTCAGGAAGCAGGACAAGGATTTGGGCGGATGGCGCCCGCTGCAGCGCCGCTGCGATCGCCTCGAAGTAGACCTCGGTTTTCCCAGACCCGGTGACACCGTCCAGCAAGAAAGGCTGAAAGCCGCCTGACCGCACTGCTTCACGCAACTGGTGGGCTGCCGCAGCCTGTTCCGGCGTCAATTCAAACCCCGCTCTGCCAGGATCGGGCGCGGTATAGGGTAGGTCCACCGGGCGCTTCAAACTCTGGAACGTGCCTGCTTCCACCAACCCCTTCACAACAGCAGATGAGACGCCACTGGCGCTGGTGATCTCCGCGGCGGTTAGCACTTCGCCCTCCGGCAGGGCGTCGAGCGCCGCTGCACGCGCGGGCGTAATCTTCGCAGGAGCTGGTCCATGGCGCCTGTACACGGATTCCGTCGGCGATGGCTTCAGACCGCCCCGTGCCCGCAGCGCCATGGCCAACACATTACCCGGCGAATGCACAGTGTACTTCGCGGCGAAATCAATAAATCGGCGCATATCCTTCGGCATGGGCCGCGCCGACAGCACGCCGCTGAGTGCTTTCAATTCCCGGCCATCGCGCACCTGCCCCTGGCCCCAAACCACGCCAGTGCGCTCGGTCTTGCCCAGTGGCGCGGTCACATACGCTCCATCCGGGACAGCCAGCCCCTCCGGCACTTCATAGTCAAAGGGCTCAGGCAAAGGCAGGGGAAACAAGACGCGAACAACGCTCATATGCACCGATTTACGCGCCAAGCGCGTGTGCCGCAATCGGGGGGCGCAGCCATGCCTTGCCCAAGCGGGGGGGCGCCAGTAGGGTCCGGCAGTCTTCCCCCAACTGATCGCCTGCCATGCCCGATACACACGTCTCCACCCTCCCCCTGACCCTTTCAGATGTGGAAGCGGCTGCATCCGTTATTTCGGGCCAGGTGGTTCGCACCCCGATGACACACTCGCGCACGCTGTCCGATATCACCGGCGCCGAGGTCTATATTAAATTCGAAAACCTGCAGTTCACCGCGTCGTTCAAGGAGCGCGGCGCGGTCAACCGCTTGTCCCATTTGTCCGAAGACGAAAAAAAGCGTGGCATCATTGCCGCCAGCGCGGGAAACCATGCGCAGGGCGTTGCCTACCACGCAAAGCGTTTGGGTATCCCCGCTACAATTGTGATGCCGGTCACGACGCCTTTCACCAAGGTTGAGCACACCCAGGCCCATGGTGCCCGCGTCCTGTTGGAAGGACAAACCTTCGACGAAGCAAAGGCCTTTGCGGACCGGGTCGCTGAAGACGAAGGCCTGACCTGGATTCACCCTTTCGACGACGCCATGATCATGGCAGGCCAGGGCACCATGGCGCTGGAAATGCTGGAGGATGTGCCCGACCTCGACATCATGGTCGTGCCCATCGGGGGCGGCGGCATGATTTCCGGCATAGCCACGGTCGCAAAAGCGAACGCGCCGGACTGCAAGGTGATTGGTGTCCAGGCCGCCATGTATGCGGGCATGGTTGCGGCCTTGTCCAAGGGCGAGACACCACGCGGGGGTGCGTCCATCGCTGAAGGCATCGCCGTGAAGGAACCAGGCAAACTCACGCGGCAGGTGGTCGATGAGCTGGTCGACGAGATCGTCCTGGTTCAGGAAGACCATTTGGAACGCGCTGTCACCCTGTTCCTGGACGTGGAAAAGACCGTTGCAGAGGGCGCAGGCGCGGCGGGATTGGCCGCTTTGTTGGCCCATCCGCAAAAGTTTGCCGGCAGAAAAGTGGGCATTGTCCTGTGCGGTGGGAACATTGATTTGCGCCTGCTGAGCTCCGTGCTCAACCGCGCGCTGGTGCGCGAAAAACGCCTCGCCAACATCCGCATTATTGGCGACGACCGGCCGGGCCTTCTGGCGGTTGTGTCGAAGATCATTGGCGATTGCGGCGCGAACATCATCGATGTCGCCCACAACCGCCTGGCCCTGGACGTTCCCGCCAAGGGCGCTGAATTCGATATCCTCATCGAAACCCGCGACGGCCAGCACACCCAGGACGTCACCGACGCCCTCAAAGCCGCCGGGTATCCGCCTCGGGGATACTAGGCCGCTAGTTCCCCAGCCGGGCCTTCGTTCTGCCTTCGTGGGGCCGGGCGGTGGCGGGGTCTGTGGGCCAGTCATGTTTGGGATAGCGCGCGCGCATATCCTTCGCCATGTCGAGATAGCCGCCCGTCCAGAAGCCGGGCAAATCCGATGTTAGCGCCACTTCGCGCTTGGCAGGCGAGGTCAGTGACAAGATGACAGGCACGCGCGCCTGACCGATGTTGGGGTGGACGGTAGCGCCGTACAATTCCTGCACCCGCGCGGTCACCAGCGGTACCTTCTCGTCAATATAGTCAATCGGCGCGGCGCGGCCGGACGGCAATGGGAGTGTCTCGGGTGCGGCAGCGTCCAGAGCCTGGCTGGCCTCCCAGCCCAGATGGGCTTTCAGTGCGGCGCGGATGTCTCCCGGCTTCGGTATGGCGGACCCAGCCCCCTCGGGCAGCAACCACTCCCCCGCGCTGTTCGCAAGGTCGGATGCGGTCCAGGCTGGCACTTCAGCGCCGTGGCCCGCTGCAAAACTGAGCCGCGCAACAGTTGATGCAACCACATCTTCTGCTGCGAAACACTGCCATCCATGCTCTGATACGGCTGAAAGCAACGCCTGTCTTGCGGCCTCACCGGAGGGCTTTGGCAGAGGTTGGTGGGACAATTCGATTGCGCCGATCCTTTGGGTTCGCCGGGCGGTGAATTTGCCCGTATCCGGATCAAATCGGGCGATTTCCACTGCTTTTGCTGGGCAGGCCTTCAGCACATCTGCTTCGGAAATCGGCGCCGCCAGGCTGGCCCGCGCGCCTTTCGCTCCGCCCATGGCCTCAGCCACAACAATCCAGTCGGCTTGCGCCAAAGGATCGTCCTCCGCCAGGGACACTGCCGCGCCACCCGCTGTGAGAAACTGGCCAATCTTTCCAGCTCGACGCTTTGCAATGGAATCGGGCCACGCTTGCGCGAGCCTCACCGCCGGATCGCCGCCGGGTTTTGCCCCGCCGCCCCATGTGCGCGCCTGGCGCTGCATGGTCTTCGCCCGGTGGGACGACTCATTTCGAAACCGCTGCAACCGGGTGGATAAATCCACTGCATTGCCGCCCAAGCCACGCTCGCTGAGCAACGCGGCAATCTCTGCGCCCAGGGCTCGGTCCGGCGGTGCATCGGCGGATGCAATCAAAGCGGCCAGGTTTGGAGCCATGGGGAGCCGAGCCATGTCCCGCCCACGGTCCGTAAGCGAACCATCCGTGCCCAGAGCCCCCAATGCCACCAATTGTTCGCGTCCGGCAGCAAACCGCCCCTCAGGGGGCGGATCAAGCCAGGTGAGGTTTGCCGGATCACGCTCGCCCCACTCTGCCAGACTCAAGACAAGCCCCGAAAGATCGGCGCGCAGCAATTCCGGTGTTATCTCAGGGGTAAGGCCCCGCGTCTCGGCTTCGTCCCAGAGCCTGTAACAAATACCGGGTCCGGTTCGCCCGGCCCGCCCGCGACGTTGATCGACCGAAGCCAGTGAGGCGCGCTCTGTTACCAATCTCGAAGCCCGGCCGCCAGCGTCGTAAGTCGGCACACGGACAAGTCCGCTATCGACGACCGTGGAGACGCCTTCAATGGTAATGGCGCTTTCCGCAATATCGGTCGCCAGAACAATTTTGCGGCGCCCCGGCGCTGCCGGTTGTACCGCCGCGTCTTGCTCCGCCGGTGGCAGGGCGCCGAACAGCGGGTAGACATCCGTGTCACTCGGCAAGTCAGTGTTTTCAAGGAGATCGACCGTTCGGCGGATTTCGCGGGCGCCCGGAAGGAAAGCGAGAATGGACCCTTGCCCCACACTGTGCGCGCGGCGGATGACGCTTGCCATATGGGGCTCCAGATGGCCGCTTGGACGGCCGGAATAACGTGTCTCCACGGGATAGGTGCGCCCTTCACTGTTGATGACTTCACCGCCAATCCGCGAACGGATTTTCCCGGTCTCCAAGGTCGCGGACATCAGCAAAAGTCGAAGCTCGGGACGCAGCGCCTCCTGCACCTCCAGGCAAAGCGCCAGCCCCAGATCGACATTCAGCGACCGCTCATGAACCTCATCAAAGACAACGCAAGAGACACCGGGAATCTCCGGATCAGAGAGCACGCGCCGCACAAACAGCCCGTCCGTGACAACTTCGATCCGTGTACGGCCAGACACTTTCCGTTCCAACCGGGTGGAAAGACCGACACTTTGACCGACAGGTTCACCTAGTTGGCTGGCCATGCGCTGCGCTGCGCCGCGGGCTGCAAGCCTTCGTGGCTCAAGCAGGAGCAGTTTCCCATCCCTCAACTCGCCCGATGCCAGCAAATCGAGCGGCACACGCGTGGTTTTACCCGCTCCAGGTGGCGCGGCGAGCACGAGCCGGTTTGACGCCTCATAGGCCCGGCGAATGTCACCAAGCACATCATCGATTGGAAGTTTAGCAGGCATGAAGAGCCCGATTAGCCGAGAACAGGCGCCCTGTTGAGGGCCGGATTAGAGCAAGGTCAGGCCTTGGCCTTCTTCTTCGACTTCTTTTTATCCTTGTCCTTGCCTTTTCCTTTGGCCTTCGACTTCGATTTGGACTTTTTCTTCTCGCCTTTGGACTTTGAGCTTTCTTCCTCAGGCTCTGGCACTTTCAGGGCGGAACCACCATCGCTTCGCGCGTCGATGAGTGTGGTCAACAGGTCGACAAAACCGGCGCGGCGGTTCTTCGCCAGCGTCGCGATGAGGGCATCATCGGCGCTGCGAACAGCCGGGGTTGCGGTATCGAGGGCATCACGCCCTTTCTCGGTCAACGCCACAGACTTGGCGCGCGCATCGGCCTTGGAGACGGCGCGGGAAATCAGATCGGCGCGCTCCATGCGATTGAGCATGTCTGCCAGGGTGGAGCGATCAATTCCGGTCATATCCACAAGGCGCGACTGGCTGGGGCCATCTTCCTGGGACACGGCGGCCAGCACACTGAACTGGCGAAGGGTCACGCCCGCCTCGCGGAGTTGTTCAGCAGATTCATTGGCAGCGAGCTGTTGGGCCCGATGCAGCAGGTGGCTTAGGGACGCTCCCAATTCGAAACTCTCTTCTGTATTGTTTTCCTTGGCCGCTTCGCTCATCTTCGCCCTTGCCCCTTCAGAGCATCGTGCCCTGAAATCTGCCCCTGAATAGCCTCATCGGTTCCGACCGTGGGCGGATCAACCCGTTTCTCCAATAACGCGATAGATTGAAGATGAGATGACAGAAGGTTTGACCCCGAAATTCCAAGAGCACGTGCCCGAGGGCGATGACCGATTACGTCGGGTGTGTAGTCACTGTTCCTTTATTGATTATGAAAACCCCAAGATCGTCGCCGGATCTGTTGTCACCTCAGGCGACAAAATCCTGTTGTGCAAGCGCGCGATCGAGCCTCGGAAAGGATTCTGGACCCTGCCGGCGGGCTATATGGAAAAGGGTGAAACGATCGAGGAAGCGGCTGCGCGCGAGGCCCGCGAGGAGGCCTGCGCGGAGATCGAGATCGACCGTGTCCTGGCGATGTACACAGTGGCGCGCATTGGTCAGGTGCAGATCATGTTCCGCGCAAAGCTGGTCTCTGACATCGCGCCGGGTCCGGAAAGCCTCGAAGTCGGCCTTTATGACTGGAAGGATATTCCGTGGTCCCAGCTGGCATTCCCAACGGTCGTCTGGGCACTGACTCAGTATGCTGAGAGTCGCGGATCAGAGAGTTTTCCGCCCTATGCGAATCCGCCTGGCGCCGACGATCTCATTCGGTGATCGCATCGCCTTCAGGCGAAGGGGCCGGTTCTTCCTGCAAGTGCTTCAGCGTGTAGGGCACATTGGCGGCACCGAACAGGAAGGTGATGACCATATTGCCGATCTTCCAGTTCGCCCAAACACCCTGGGCATCTTTCTCGCCGAAGCTGAGCCCGGCAAATGTGTATGGGGTATCCGGCGCGATCTGCATCCCGAATATCGGCAGGCTCTGCTCGGCTATGGGTGCGAATGTACGGTAAAGATACTCGTTCCAAAGCGCCATGCAGACGAAAAACAACCCCCACCGAATAGAAAGCTGCGTCCAGGCATGGTCGGGCAGTTTGAAAACCTCCTTGAACATGGCCTTCCAGACATTCTGACCGAAAAGCATCGGCACAAAAATCAGACTGGCAAGGAACAGGTTCTGGAGCGTGACCTTCACAAACAGGAAGGCCTGGTTTTTCTCAACAATCCCAAGCACCCCAAACACGCCGACAATGAGTGACGTAACAATCAGAAACAGCGGGATTTTCTCGCCCTTGATTGCCTTTTGCGCGACAATTCCAAGGGTCAGTATCACAAGTGCGCCGGTGGCCCAGAAGAGGGCATCATAGGTCAGAAACCCACCTTCGGGCTGGATGAAGCGCAGGCCATTATAGACCACCACAAAGGCGATCACCGGGACAAGATCGCCCCAAATCTGATTGGCTTTATCTGCGGCGGTCGCCGCGCCTGACTGTTGAGTGCTCATGGGGTGTCTTACGCATGTTGACCGGATTTGGATGCCATCCGCGCCTTCACGAAGCCGCGAACGCCGCCAGCGTCAAGCGCGAATACCACGAGGGCATATGTTCCGCCGCCCGCAGCGGCCTCCAACAAGAGTTGGAGCCAGCCGCCCAAATTTGGAACTGCCCAGATTACCGGCGCCATCATTGCGCAGGCCAGGGCGATTTTAGCCGCCCCCACCCAGGGCCAAGCCAGTTTGACCAGGCCGCGCCCAACAAGTGCCAAAAGCAGGAAACCGAGCGCGTAACTTATCACGGTGGCGTAGACCGCTCCCATCAGGCCAAGACGTGGAAGCAGAAAAAGATTCAGAATGATGTTGAGCAGCGCTGGCACCAACATCAGTCCGGCACGCAAACCGGTGCGCCGCGTCAGCTGATAGGGCTCACTCGCGATATAGACGAGCAATCCATTGAACAGGCCTGCGAACGCAATCCAGGGAATGATGGCGATGGCCTGGCTGCGAACGGCCTCACCTATCATCGCTTCCCCAAGCGGCTGGGCCACCAGGGCAAGCCCGGTCGCAGCGGGCATGGCAATAAACAACACCGTAGCAATCATATCCTTGGCCGCTTTGCCCGCAGCGGCAGGGCCGTCAGCCTCGAACCGCGCCATGAGGAGAGGCGAAGCCGCAATGGCTGGCCAGGCGCACAGCATCAAGACCGTCTTGTCTGCCACGCCATAGCCGGCCGCATATGCGCCCACGGACGCTTCTCCCAGGAATGCAGCGATGAGAAACCGATCCGAAGCCGACAGAACGATGTCCAGCACCAGGGCACCCGCGATAGGCACTCCGTAGGCGAACCAGGCCCGGCTGGCGCCCGGACGAACCACCCCACCTTTTGCAGCGCCGCGCAGCCAAAACCCCTCACGCAACGCAATGACGGCGCGTGACACCAGAAGTCCGACAAGCGGCGAGACGGCGCCCAGTCCCAGTTGCCAGGCCACAAGCGCGCCGAGCCCGAATCCGCCCAGTATGTGGGCGGTCTCATTCAAGCTGTAGCGCGCCACGCGCATTTCTGCGCGGTGAGTTTCCTGTGCCAATTGCAGCACACTGCCTGAAACCAGCAAGGCGCCGAGGATGGGCATCGCGGGGCCATAACCAGGCACGTCCCGCAGGATGAGCCAAAGGACAGCAAGAAGGATCAAGCCACCCAAGCTCGATACGCCGACTAAGCGCAGGGCGAGGCTATAGTGGAATGGCAGGTCGCCTTGCTCGCGGGCCGTTCCGGCAAAGCGATAGGCTGCAGCCTCCGCCCACGTAACACTGACTGTGTGCACCAGAGCCAAAATGGAAACGAGCAAGGCATAGCGGCCATACTCCTCAGCGCCGAGCAACCGCGTGAAGGCATAAACGCCGCCAAAAGCCGCGATCGCATGGGCGAGCCGCGCTGGGGCGTAGCCGGTCAGGTGTCGCAGAAGGCTCATGCGTTGCCTCTAGCAGAAATCTTGCCGCGCGCGGTTAACCCGACAGTTGCAGGAGCACCAGTCCAAACGCCAACACGGTGGCGGCCAATGTCCGACGCAGACCAAACCCCTCTTTCAGGAACAGCCAGGCGAGGATGGCCGCAAAAACAATCCCGCTCTCACGCAAAGCTGCGACACGGGCCACTTCCATCTGGTCAATCGCAAGGAGGGCAGCGCCGAATGACAGGACCGACATGGTGCCAGCAATGGCGCCGAACCGCCATTGCGTGCGCACCGCCGTGATCAGCGCCGGCCCACGATCCACGGCGGCCACGGTGGTGATCGCGATCGGATCCAGGATGAAAAGCCATACGATATAGGTGAACGGGTTGTCTGCTGCGCGCACCCCATTGGCATCCGCCACGGTGTAGAGCGCAATGCCCAACGCGGTGCCACCTGCCCATAACAAGGCCTCGGGATTAGGCCTTACGCGCGCCGCGCCCGTGCCTAACGGCATGCCGAAATAGATCACCGCACCCGTGACGATGAGAAGGCCCAGAACGGCCACCGGCGTCAGCCCCTCCCCCAGAACAATCCAGGCGCCCAACGCCGAGAGCAGCGGTGAAGCGCCCCGCATGATCGGGAATACCTGGGAGAGATCGCCCCGGTGCAGCGCTCGCACCACGCAAATCTGGTAAAAGAAGTGGGCCGGCAGCGCGAGCGCCATGGCCCACCAGACCTCAGTGCTTGGAAATGGCACGAAGAAAGCAAACGGAACCAACACGACGGCGCCCGTTAGCCCCATCACGGCGCGGCCCAGTAAAATGTCCTCGCCGCGCTTCACCGCAACATTGGCGATGGCCAAGGTGAGCGCCGAAAACAGGCCCAGAAGAATAGGAATGAGATCGCCGCCCGCCATAGCGGCGTCTTTGGGATGGCGCGCCCCGCCTGTCTAGACGGGACGCTGGGTGAAGTTCATCACTGCCGAAGCCTTAGGCGTCGACTGCAATCCGAGGACCTGCCGCACGCACGGCGGCGTCCACATGGGCTTCGTAGATACGGAAGTTCTTGATGAACATCTCGGCCAGTTTGGCCGCTTGCTCATCATAGGCGGTCGGATCGGTCCAGGTACTGCGTGGGTCGAGGATCTTGGCATCGACACCCGGCACCGCCGTCGGAACTTTGAAGCCGAAGGTCTCATCGGTTCGGAAAGCTGCCCCGTTCAGGGAGCCATCCATCGCGGCGTCGAGCAGGGTGCGGGTGGCCTTAATCGGCATTCTCGTGCCTTCACCATGCGGTCCGCCGGTCCAGCCTGTGGATACCAGCCAGCAATCAACATCATATTGAGCGATCAGATCCCGGAGCAGGTTTCCGTACTCGCTTGGGTGGCGCGGCATGAACGGCCCGCCAAAACAGGTGGAGAACGTCGCTGTGGGCTCCGTCACACCTTTTTCGGTGCCTGCCACCTTGGCCGTGTAGCCGGACAGAAAGTGGTACATGGCCTGGGCTGGTGTCAGTTTGGCGATGGGCGGCATGACGCCGAACGCATCGCAGGTCAACATGACCAGATTCTTCGGCTGTCCGCAGCGGCCCGTGGGGGAGGCATTCGGGATCGCAGAGATGGGATAAGCGCCGCGGGAATTCTCAGCCAGGGACGCGTCGTCAAAGTCCAGCGTGCGGGTCACCGGATCCATGACCACGTTTTCCAACACCGTGCCCCACTGCTTCGTGGTTGCATAGATCTCTGGTTCGGCGTCTTCCGAAAGGCGGATCATCTTCGCATAGCAACCGCCTTCGAAGTTGAAGAGACCGTTCTCGGACCAGCCATGTTCGTCATCACCCACCAAAATGCGCTTTGAGTCGGCGCTGAGCGTTGTCTTGCCGGTGCCGGACAGGCCAAAGAAGATGCATGCATCATCGTCTTCAGAGGTGTTCACCGAACAGTGCATGGGCATCACGCCCTTGGCCGGCAGCAGGTAGTTCAGAATTGTGAAGACGGACTTCTTGGTCTCACCGGCATAGGACGTACCACCGATAAGAACGAGCTTCTTTGCGAGGTTAACCGCAATCACGGTCTCGCTCACCGTGCCATGGCGTTCCGGAGCTGCCCGAAAGCTCGGCAGGTTGATGATGGTGAACTCGGGGTCGAACGTTTCATACTCGGAGGGCTCGGGAATGCGCAGGAGGTGGCGGATAAACAGGGAATGCCACGCAAACTCGTTGATCACGCGCACGGGCAAGCGATGGTCGAGGTCTGCACCACCATAGAGATGCTGCAGGTAGATCTCCCTGGTTTCCAGATGAGCTTTGAAATCCTCCCAGAGCACGTCGAAATGGGCAGGCGTCATGGAGGCATTGTTGTCCCACCAGACAGTGTTCTCTGTCGTCTCGTCGCGGACCGTGAATTTGTCCTTGGCGGACCGGCCGGTGTGCAGACCCGTTTCCACGACGAGGGCGCCGCCCTGGGCCACGCGCGCTTCACCGTTGGCAATCGCAGCCTCGTGGAGGCGAGCCTCATTCCAATGAGCGTTTACGCCCTTGGGCGCCACGCCCAGCTCTGCCAGGCCCAGTTCTTTTTCCATTGTGATGTTCCCCAACATACTTTCATTCTACGGCCCGACCGGACCAAACACACACGCTTTGTCTGCCCGGTCAGAACCGGCTTCCTGCGCAGACGATGCAAACATTGGACCCTGAATCGGGAGTGGGCAACCGCACAATGAAAAAATTTGCATTGCGCTGGTTTGTGCCGAAAGCGGTCGAGAAATGACCGAATTTGCAATGAATTCGCGGTTTAGGAGAGGTTCTCGCTGGCTTTTGACCGAAGCTCATAGATGAGTTCCAGGGCCGCCTTCGGCGTCAATTCGTCCGGGTTCAGATCAATCAAGGCCGCCTCAACTGCACTTTCGGTTGCAGTTTGCGACGCTTCAGCCTCGGGTTCTGCTGCAACAAAGAGCGGCAGTGGGTCGGCTCGGCCTGATTCGCTTTCGAGGCGATTTAGGATTTGCCGAGCCCTTGCAACGGCTCGCTTGGGAAGACCAGCCAATCGCGCCACTTGCACGCCATAGGAGCGATCCGCGGGACCGGGCTGCACTTCATGCAGGAACACAAGCTCGTCCTTATACTCCTTGGCCCGCAGCGAGGCATTCGCCGCACCTTTCAACCGGGCGACTAAATCGGTCAGTTCATGATAGTGCGTTGCAAACATGGCGCGGCATTGATTGGTGTCATGAAGGTGTTCAACCGCAGCCCACGCAATCGCCAAACCGTCGAACGTGGACGTGCCCCGGCCAACCTCATCAAGAATGACAAAGCTCTTACCGGTCGCCTGGTTCAGGATGGTGGCCGTTTCGACCATCTCCACCATGAAAGTGGAGCGCCCGCGGGCCAGGTCGTCGGACGCGCCGACGCGGGAAAACACGCGGTCTACCGGACCCAAAACAAATTTCCGCGCAGGCACAAATCCGCCCGCCTGAGCCAGAATAACCGCGAGTGCGGCTGCGCGCAGATACGTTGATTTCCCAGCCATGTTGGGCCCGGTCACCAACAATAGACGCGGCGCTGAGAGCGTACTGGCATCCAGCGTGAGCCCATTGGGCGTAAACCCCTGCCCGGCCTTGCGCAGGGCGGACTCCACAACAGGATGGCGCAGGCCATCGGCGTCAAAGATCGGAGCATCGGTCAGTTCGGGCCGAACCGCCCCGACCTCGTCGGCCCATTCGGCGAGTGCAAGGACGACATCGATTTCTGCAAGGGCAAAGGCCACATCGCCGAGGGTGCTGGAAAGGGCCTGTACCCGGTCCACAAAGCCATCAAACACCTCTACCTCAAGCGCGATGGCTGACTCTTCGGCCCTTGAGATGCGCCCAGCCAGTTCTGAGAGTTCATTGGTGGAGAAGCGAACATTCTTCGCCAGGGTCTGCCTGTGGATGAACGTTTCACTCAGGGGCGGTGCCATCATGGCTTCGCCCGGTTTCACAGGCACATCAATGAAATAGCCAAGCACATTGTTATGCTTGATCTTGAGGGCCTGGGCACCGGTGAGTGAAATATAGTCCGTTTGCAATCCGGCAATGATCTTCCGGCTGTCGTCACGCAAAGTGCGCGTTTCATCCAGGGTCGGGTTCCAGCCGGGTGCCACAAAGCCGCCGTCCCGCGCCAATAGCGGTGGGTCAGGCGCCAGCGCGACTTTGAGATCCTGCGCGAGGCTGGAGAGAGTCGGCGCTTGGCTGAGAGTCAGGGCGGACAGGGCCGCCTCAATCAGCACAGGGGGTACGGCCCCTGATCTGGCGACACATGCCGCCACGTTCTCCCCAGCGGCGAGGGCAGCCGATATGGCAGACAGGTCGCGCGGCCCGCCCCGGCCGAGCGCAAGACGCGTGCGCGCCCGGGCAAGGTCCGGCGCCTGTTTCAATATGGCACGCAGTTGGTCGCGCAAATCGGTGTTGGAAAGCCCCCAACTCACCGCATCATGGCGCGCTGACATCGCGTCGATGTCGACAAGCGGCCGGGAAACCCGCTCGGAAAGTAGACGTGCACCCGCAGCGGTCGTTGTCCGGTCGATGGTCTCGATGAGGCTGCCGGCGCGTTCTCCTGCGAGCGTTCGGGTGATTTCCAAGCTCGCCCGCGTTGCTGGATCAATCGCCAGGAGCGTCCGTTCAGTCTCGCGCACCGGTGGGTCCAGGCGCACAATTCCGCCAGCCTGGGTCAAAGTGATATAGTCGAGCAGCAATGCAATGGCGGCCAGTTCAGCGCGTGCAAAGTCACCCAGGGCATCTATGGCGGAAACATCAAACGCCGTTTTCAAGGCGGCTTCGCCCGATTTGGCGTTCGCTGTCCGCGCCGGCCTCAGCGTGATCGGCAAGCCGAGCACAGCATCCACATCACCATAAAGCGCAGCGCCCGCTTCACTCTCCGGCAACAGGACTTCGCCAAGCGAAAACGCCGCCAGCCGCTCCAGCAGAGTCTCGCGCGACGGCGTCAGCACATGGAATGCACCCGTGGAAACATCGCCCACCGCCAGGCCAATCTCCTTGCCTCCGGCGAGCGGCACAATCGCCGCCAGCGCCTGGCCGCTGCGCGCCGGGAGCATCGTATCCTCGGTAAGCGTACCTGGTGTGATGATGCGCACGATATCGCGGTTCACCACGGCCTTGGAGCCACGCTTCTTCGCCTCTGCTGGCGATTCTGTCTGTTCACACACAGCAACGCGCTGGCCCGCTTTGATCAGTCTGGCCAGGTATGCGTCAGCGGCATGGTAGGGCACGCCCGCCATGGGGATTGGCGCGCCTTCATGCTCGCCGCGTGCCGTAAGGGTAATGTCCAGGATCTCTGCGGCGACCTTTGCGTCGTCGAAAAACAGTTCGTAGAAATCACCCATGCGAAAAAACAAAAGCGCATCTTCGTGCCGCGCCTTGATAGACAGATACTGCGCCATGAACGGCGTCGGGCCCTTGGCGGGCTTCAGCGCGGGCTTTGTATCCGGGGCGGGCGGGGCGGAGTCGGGCATGGGCCGGGTTTAGAGCCTTGCATCTCAAACGGGAAGCACCTTGCGGTTTCGGACTTAGCCAAGACCAAACTAGACCTTGGCACTGCAGTCGCCCCGCACTAGTCTCTTGGCGAAGTTTTTCTCTCTCTACGTGCCAAAGGCGCCTTCCCCATGACATCCAAACGCCCAAGCTTCACCGACCAGGAAGCCCTTGATTTTCATGCTCTTCCGCGCCCTGGCAAGCTGTCGGTCACGCCCACCAAGCCCATGGGAACCCAGCGCGACTTGTCCCTTGCTTACAGCCCGGGTGTTGCTGTTCCGGTGAAGGCCATCGCCGAAGACGAAGACCTTGCCTACGATTACACCGCCAAGGGAAATATGGTGGCGGTGATCTCCAACGGAACGGCGATTCTTGGCCTGGGCGACCTGGGCGCAATGGCGTCCAAGCCTGTGATGGAAGGCAAGTCTGTCCTGTTCAAGCGGTTCGCCGATGTGGACTCCATAGATATCGAAGTGGAGACCAAGGACGTTGAAGAGTTCTGCACCACGGTGCGCAACATCGGTCACACATTTGGCGGCATCAACCTCGAAGACATTGGCTCACCCGAGTGTTTCATCATCGAGTCGCGCCTGCGCGAAGAGCT
>JBCBGZ010000048.1:0-20793 GCA_038526245.1 Pseudomonadota bacterium | reverse complement strand
GCCGGCGGATGATACCGAAGAGGCTCCGCCGCGACGTGAAGACAGCGAAGGCTAGATCGAATTCACCTTCGGTGGAATCGATCGTCGCTTTTCCTTTCGCTCGCGGCAGGTTTGGCTTTGCCAAACGCCTGCGCGGGCACGGCCCTGACCGGCCGGCGAGCCTTGCTCGCGGCGCGTTTCCACCAAAGGTAAAAACGCTCTAGGCCTTCTCGAAGATCACGCTGAGATTGTTGGCGGGCATGTCGACAACAGTGCGAAGGTCGAGGCCTGTTGTCTTGGCGATCGGCACCAACGCCTTGTCCAAATCCCGAACGCCCCAGCTAGGATCGCGCCGCTTCAGATCCTCGCTGAAGCGCGCATTAGATGGGGCAATCTCGCCGTTTCGAGAAAACGGCCCGTACAACATGAGCCGGCCGCCCGACCTTAAGTGACGGCCTGCACCTGCCAACAATCCTTCCGTAGCCGCAAACGGCGCAATGTGGATCATGTTCGCGCAGAAGATCGCATCGACAGGAAAATGAGCGCCGGAACTGGCCCAGTCCGATTGGGTGGTGTCCAGAATGACGGGTGCAAGCAGGCGCGCGGTTTCCCGAGAGACCTCGCACCAGGCGGCCTGACTGGCGCGGCTTTCGGCGTCTATATCGGAGTATTGCCAGGTCAGCTCAGGGCACGCACTGGCGATGTAGGCGCCATGCTCGCCAGTGCCTGAGGCAATTTCCAGAACGTGGCCCGCGCGCGGCATATGATCCAGAAACGTGTTGCGGACCACGTCTCGATTGCGCGCGATCGAGGGCGAAAAGCGCCGCCCATCCGCCTCTTCCGCCCGCGCTTCCAAGGCGACGGGCTTGCCGGTTGAGGCTTTTGGGTAGGCGGCGTTTTCGTCTGTCATCCGGTGCGTCTCAATCCCGTTTCAGCGTTTGGCCAACCTTTATCGATTGACTAGGTCCGCGCCGTGAAGCGGTCTCGCAGATCCGTTTTCAGGATCTTGCCGTTCGCGTTGCGGGGCAAAGGCTGGTCCATGAACTGGATTTCCACGGGCACTTTGAACGCGGCGAGGTGCTCCGACACATGGGCGCGAAGCTCTTCCTGGGTGACGCTCATGCCGGGTTTGACCTGGACAACGGCGCCGACCTCTTCGCCCAGAACCTTGTGCGGGATGCCGACCACAGCTGCGTCAACAATGGCCGGATGGTCGTAGAGCGCGCTTTCCACTTCAATACAGTAGACGTTTTCTCCACCGCGGATGAGCATGTCCTTGGCCCGGTCGACCAGGTAGAGGAAGCCTTCATCATCAATGCGGGCAAGGTCTCCGGTCACCACCCATCCATCAATGAAGGTCTCGGCGGTTGCGTCGGGGCGGTTCCAGTAGAGCTTGCAATTCATCGGGCCCTTGCACCAGAGCTCACCGATTTCGCCGGCGGGCAATGCGTTGCCTTCCGCGTCGACCACTTTGAGCTCTACGGCCCCGGGGGGCGCGCCCGCACTGTCGGGGCGGTTTACGTAGTCTTCGCCGATGTTCAGGGTGGACGTGGCGCATGTCTCCGTCATGCCCCAGCCATTTCCGGCGGCGGCTTCTGGGAACGTCTTCTTGATGGTGGCCACGAGTTCCGGCGCAGATGGCGCGCCGCCATAACTCACTGCCGCGATGGAAGACAGGTCGTATTTCTCCCGGTCGGGATGTTCGAGGATTTGCCAGGCAATGGCCGGCACGCCGCCAATGGCGCTGATTTTTTCGTTCTCGATGATCGGCAGCGCCTTGTCAGCATCCCATTTGTACATGGAGACAATCTTGTTGCCCTGGAGCAGGGCAGGCACGAGGATCGCGAAGGCGCCTGTGGCGTGGAAGAAGGGGATCGCCAGAAGGGTAGAGCGTTGCTCATTTGGATCTGGCTCAGGGGGCTGTTCCCCCCGGCGCAGGAACATGCGCGCCTGGCACGTCAGCGAATTGAACATGTTGGCGATGATCGCCTGGTGACTCGCCAGGGCGCCCTTGGGGCGGCCCGTCGTGCCCGAAGTGTACATGATCGTTGCGTCTGTATCCGGTGAGATGTCCACTTCGGGCAGGCCGATGGCGGGTAGAGCGCCCCAGCCGCCGGGCTCTCCAATATAAGCCTCCATGGGCGTTACGCGCGGGTCCGGGCGCTCCTCTTCGCTGTCGCGCGCGATGATCACGGCTTCCAGTTCTGGCAATTCGCCCCGGTGTTCATTGATCCGCTCGAAGATCTGTCCGTCGACCACAGCCACCTTGGCGCCAGAGTCGCGCAGGCCATACTCCAGCTCTTCACCGGTCCACCAGGAATTCATGGGGGTCGCGATGGCGCCGATGGACAGGGCCGCCCAGAACGCCACTGTCCATTGCGGGTAGTTCCGCATGATCACAGCGACCCGATCGCCCTTTTCCACGCCAAAGGTCTCCTTCAGCGCCTTGGCGAAATGCTCCACCGCGCGCAAATGCGTTTCAAACGTGACCCGCTCATCCTCATAGACGATCAGTTCGCGCGCCCCGAACATGGCAGAGGCGAGCAGGATGTCGCGCAATGTGCCGGGGGCATTGGCGTAGACCTTCATCTCAACGCCGCCGACGACGCCGTCTTTGAGACCGACGGGCGAGTCAGGGGCTGCCAGTAGGCCGTTGGCCTGGGCAATCGACATGGCGGGCCAGGCAGGCGCTGTGTCTGCGGGCATGGGGTGTTCCTCCGGATCGTGTTTGTTTTATTGCGCTAAAGAAACCACGGGGCAGGCGCGAGAAAAAGGCCCGATGGACCAATTTTGGCCCTTTCCCCAAGGGCATCAAATCCGATTGCGGCCATGGGGAGCATTGATGCGGCCGCAAAACCCATCCAGTCTCGATCCTATGAGTTCTGACCCGTTTTTCGATGAGGCCGCAGTCCCAGATGGCGATCCCCCGGAAGCCATTTGCGGCAGTAAGGAAGTCGGCGCGATTGCGCACCTCTATCGCGGCGAGGTGTATCGCTCGACGATCTGGCGCCAGAGACTCGACCAGACAACGAATTGGGCCGTCGTGTCGACTGGGATTGCCTTGTCGGTCGTGTTCGCCAGCGAAGGGGCGTCTCCGTTTCCCATCGTGCTCGTTGGCCTGCTCTGTGTCATGTTCCTCATGCTGGAAGCGCGGCGCTATCGCTTCTTCTATGTCTGGCGGTTTCGCGCGCGGGTTCTTGAGATCGCGTTCTATGTGCCGATGTTGCGCGGGAAGGGGGCAACCATCCCGCTGGACCAGGGTACGGCCCTGTCTGATGATTATGAGAGCCCGAAGTACCGCATCTCCATGGCGCGTGCGGTTGGGCGTCGGCTGCGACGCAATTTCGGCTGGATCTTCGCGCTTCAGGGCGCGGCCTATTTCGCCAAAATCGCCATCCACCCCTATGACGTGCCCAGTTGGCAGGAATTTGTGTTCCGCGCGCATATCGGCCCAATCCCGGGCTGGATGGCGCTCGCCTCCGGGCTCGCCTTCCATGCCGGCTGGATCATCTTCGCTTATGTCACCTGGCGCCAGGAACAACGCGACAAAACCAAGATGGCCGACTTCCTGGAAAGCCGGAAAGACGTGCTCGAAGAAAACGGCGCCATCGTCGAAGACGCCAAGAGCCTGAAAGGGTTGGGCGGGGTTTAATTATCCACTGGGTGATAAGCGTTTGCTCACCTCGCTGGGTTAGAGCTCTTGAATGGGACAAATCCTTCATATCGTTCCGGGCAGGCGCGCCGGAGATCGTATACGCGACCGCCTCATGCTGGGCTTGGAAGACGCTGTCGCCGCACTTTTGATCGTTAGTTTCGCAGTTGGATGTCTCTTCGGGGTTATGATGGCGTTCATCTCGCCAAGACCACTGCTATCAATGTCGCCACTGGCCGTTCTGATCCTGTTTCTTTCGCATAGGCTTTGGACGTCAATGCGTTCGGCGCAACGTTTTCAAACAGGAATACGCGGCGAAGTCCTCGTCGGAGAGGCCTTGGACCACTTGCGGTCAGACGGCGCTGCGGTCTTCCATGGTGTTTTTCCGTCAGACGAAAAGATCGGCGACATCGATCATATTGTTATCCACCCTGCAGGCGTCTTTGTGGTTGAAACCAAGGCAAGATCTGGGAAGCCTGGACGCGCAAAGCCGAAGATCTTCGTGATCGACGGCGAGGTGCAAACACAGTTCGGTGACCCGTGCCGTCAGGCGCGGAGATGTGCGGGATGGCTAAGCAAACACCTCCAACAGACGACAGGGCAGGATACCTTCGTCATGCCTATGGTTGTATATCCCGGATGCGAGATCATCACGAAAGGGGCATGGCGAACGCCGGTACTGGATGCGCTCGGCCTGGTGAAACACGTGAAAGGTCTTCCCAGACGGTTGAGCGAAAGCGATATTCGCACCTTCAAGAAGGCTATCGGTCTGATCGAACAACCGGTTGATGCCATAGCAGAGATACCAGCGTCTTGAGGCCGCGTTCTTTCCTAAACAGCCTCACAAACAGGCCTCTTTCAGGATCAACCCGCCGGGCCGCGTCGTCCGCCGCCGCCTTCGTTCTGGCGTCGGCTAAGGAAAGCGAGGCGTTCAAACAAGGCGACATCCTGTTCGTTCTTCAAAAGCGCGCCATGGAGCGGTGGGGTCAGTTTATCCGGGTTCTGCTCGGCCATGACTTCCAGGTCCACATCCTCGTTCATGAGGAGTTTCAGCCAGTCCAGAAGCTCTGAGGTCGACGGCTTCTTCTTCATGCCGGGCACTTCGCGCATGGCGTAGAAAGTCGTCAGCGCCTCCTTCACCAGCTTCTGTTTGATGCCGGGATAGTGCACGTCGACGATCTCACGCATCACCTGCTCATCGGGGAACTTGATGAAGTGGAAAAAGCAGCGGCGCAGGAACGCGTCCGGCAGCTCTTTTTCATTATTCGAGGTGATGATCACGATGGGGCGCTGCTTCGCCTTAACCGTCTCATCGGTCTCGTAGACATAGAATTCCATCCGGTCGAGCTCCTGGAGGAGGTCGTTGGGAAATTCGATGTCGGCCTTGTCAATCTCGTCGATCAGCAGGATGGGCCGCTCTTCGGCGGTGAACGCCTCCCAGAGTTTGCCCTTCTTGATATAGTTGGCAACGTCCTTGGCGCGCTCTTCGCCCATCTGGCCATCGCGAAGGCGAGACACTGCATCATACTCGTACAGCCCCTGTTGGGCCTTGGTGGTCGACTTGATGTGCCACTCGATCAACGGCACGCCGAGCGCCTTGGCCACTTCGATGGCGAGCACCGTCTTCCCCGTGCCCGGCTCCCCCTTGACCAGAAGCGGCCGCTCCAGCGAAATCGCCGCATTCACCGCAATGCGCAGGTCATCGGTCGCAACATAATTTTCCGTGCCTTCAAAACGCATGGGGGCCTCCATTGGGGGGTATCTGTCTACCGGCGTGACATTAGGGCCAGGGCGCCCCAGCGCAACCGTTACGGTGGGGGAGGGGGTGTGCTCGGGAGGTTGCGGCGAGCAATTTCGGCATTGGTGCAGCCAAGCTCTTCGCCGCCATCGCAGGCCTGTTCAAACAGCGCGAGCGCTTGCGCCCAATCCCGGCTAACGCCTTCGCCATTGGCGTATTGAACGCCGAGATTGTAGCAGCCGCTCATGTCGCCGCCGTCACAGGCTTGCCGGTAGAGGGCGTTTGCGGCTTGGTCATCTTCCTCGACGCCTTCGCCAGTGTTGTATTGGTTGCCGAGATTCCTGCAGCCGCCCACATCGCCGCCGTCGCAGGCTTGCCGGTAGAGGACGTTTGCGGCTTGGTCATCCTCCTCGACGCCGTCGCCATTGGCGTATTGGATGCCGAGATTCCTGCAGCCGCCCATCTCGCCGCTCTCACAGGCTTGCCGGTAGAGGGCGTTTGCGGCCTCGTCATCCTCCTCGACGCCTTCGCCAGTGTCGTATTGAACGCCGAGATTGTTGCAGCCGGCCATGTCGCCGCTGTCGCAGGCTTGCCGGAAGAGGGCGTTTGCGGCTTGGTCATCTTCCTCGACGCCTTCGCCATTGGCGTATCGAACGCCGAGAGCCCTGCAGCCGGTCATATCGCCGCCGTCGCAGGCTTGCCGGAAGAGGGCGGTTGCGGCGTCGTCATTTTCCTCGACGCCTTCGCCGTTGGCGTATTGGTAGCCAAGATTGGTGCAGCCGCCCATATCGCCGCCGTCGCAGGCTTGCCGGTAGAGGGCATTTCCGGCTTGGTCATCTTCCTTGACGCCTTCGCCGTTGTCGTATTGGACGCCGAGAGCCCTGCAGCCGCGCAACGAGCCCTGGTGGCAGGCGCGCCTGAACAGGCGAACGGACTCAGAATAATTTTGTGGCACGTCGCCCTGGCCAAAGTAATACGCCCAGCCAGCGAGAAGGGAGGCGCGGGCGTCTCCCACTGCGGAGGCTTCGGCCAGGCGCGGCACGGAAACGTTGGCTAGCAGTGCGGTCAGCGCTTTGCGTGCGTCAGGAGCGTTTTCAATGTTCAGCTCATCCATCGCAGCGGCCATTTCCGGCGTGATGATGGAGCTGCGCAAACTCGCCTCAGCCGATTGCGCGCCGCGGGCTGTGCCTTGTTGCAGGGCCCACCAGCCAGTGCCTGCCGTTGCAGCGATTGTAATGACAGAGACAAGCGCCCACTGCCAGCGTTTCAGCCCGCCCTTGCTCTTCTCCAGTTCTTTTGTTCGCGCCTCCAGCCGCTCAAGCCGTTTGCGCTCGCGTTCGCGTTCGGCGGCGGCTTTCTTTTCGGCTTCGGCTCGCTTGGCGGCGAGCTTTAGCAGGTCGCGCTTACCCAGGCGGCGCTCCAGCGTGCGCACCAGTTCGCGCCAGCCGGGATGGTCTGCGCCGCCGTCAAAACCTGTCAGGTCGCTGCGGTGAATTTTCGAATAGGCGACGGTCATCACCTCTTCGTCGATCTCGCCGATTTCCACAGGCACCAGCTTGCCCTGCTCGCGGGCCAGGTTGCACTCTTTGAGCACCCAATCGCGGGTCAGCGCATGAGTGGTCCAGCAGCTGACGACCACGCCAGCGGCGGCGATTTCATCTTCCAGCTTTTGCGGAAACACATCGCCGGCATCCAGATTCACCGTGTCGAAAAACACGCTAAGCCCCAGCGCCTCCAGCGCGTCCTTGGTCACCAGCGCTTTTTCGCTGTCCGCCCGTGCATAGCTCAGAAATACGTCTGCCATTGCATCCCCGCTGCAAGTCTCCGCTCACCTATTTCAGAGTGCCATCTACAGGGCGCGAAACAAAGGGTTAATGAAATCGGGGCAATTTGTTCTCGAATTGTAGCAGAATTCCCGGAGCGCGCACGCCCCATGCCCCTGAAACTGTCCCTCAAGCCCGGTGAGAGCTTTGTGGTCAACGGGGCCGTCGTGCGCAATGGCGACCGGCGGGGCGTATTGCTGCTGGAAAACCGGGCCCGCGTCCTGCGCGAGAAGGACATCCTGCAGCCGGAACAGGTCGATACACCGGCCAAGGCGGCCTATTTCGCCGTCATGCAGATGTATCTGCTGGGGCAAAATTCCGGCCCGTTGCATGTCCAGGCACAAGACGCGCTGGAAGCGCTGCTGAAAACCCTGCCAAGGGGCGCAGCACGGGACCCGGTGCTGGCCGTGTCCGCGGCTCTGGCGGCGGGCAATCTCTATGGCGCGTTGTCAAAGTGCAGAAAGCTGGTCCAGGCCGAGGCCGTACAGGCGGGTGAGGCAGCGTGATGGCAGACGGGTCGGAAGTGAACTGGTCATCGGGCAAGCTGTCTGAATGCGTCTCTCTGCAAGAGGCTGTCACGCGCTTGCAGGCGGGCGCGCTGGAGCCTGGCATAACGGTTGATCTCGGAGACGGCGCTCTCGCGGAATTCAAGGAAGCCGATGCGCCGGACAGTTTCCTGGCGCGGTTGCTTGCCCATGCCCGGCTTGTCGGGGTCGCGCAGGCCGCCGAACAAAGCGCTGTGCGTGGACCTGTTCCGCTGATGGTGGACAGCCATGCAAAAGCGCTGCTGGACGCCATAAGAAACGCGCGCTAAGGCGCGGCCAATGTCTCCGGAACTGTTTTCTCTTTTTGCCGCGTCCTTTGTGACGTTCTTCGTTCTCATCGATGCGGTGGGGGTGGCGCCCGTGTTTGCGACGCTTACGGCGCAGGGCAACGCGGCCTATCGCCGGTCCATGGCGATCAAGGCGACAATCGTTGCGTCCATCATCATATTCTTCTTCGCCTTTGGCGGCGCCTGGTTGCTTAGCGCGATGCACATTTCCATTGCCGCGTTCAAGGCCGCCGGCGGCGTACTGTTGTTTCTCATCGCCCTAGATATGGTGTTCGAAAAGCGCACCGAGCGCCGGGAGAACCGCGCTGAGGATGTCCTCTCTGACCAGGACCATGACACCCCGCCAGACGATATATCGGTTTTCCCTGTTGGAATTCCCATGATCGCCGGGCCAGGCACGATCGCGACGGCCATGTTCTATATGGCCGAGACGTCGAACTGGTTCGAGAAAGGGGCCATTCTCGCCGCGCTCGGGCTCAACTTGTTGCTGGTTCTGGTGATTTTCCTGGCCGCCGGACCCATCGTGCGCGCCATGGGGCCGAGCATTGCCGGCGCTCTGACGCGGATTCTCGGTGTCATCCTGTCGGCCCTTTCGGTGCAGCTCTTCTTCGACGGCATCGGCGAAGCCTTCGGACTGCAGGTGCTCGGCTAAATTAGGCCTACTCGTAATATTCCAGCGGCTGGACGGGCGAGCGAACATAGCGTTGGAAACTCAGCATCACCATCCAGAACAGCGCCATGGCCGCCGCTGCGAGGCCCATAATCTCGAGCACGTCTTCACGGGTCAGCTCAATGCCAGTGCGTGCCGCGTAGAGCACGTTCCGACCGATCACGGCTTCCAGGGCGACGGCCCTGTCTCCGCCGGATTCGGCAACCAGTCTTGCCCGCCGCAGGTCAGTTTCGCTTGAGACATGCTCCAGCATGGCGAGCGTTGCCACCGGGCTGGTGGCGTCAACGATTTCATTGATCTGGCCCGCCTGGGCATAGATGGCGGGCAGGGCGTCCTGGCGCGCAGTCGCGAGAAAAGCCTCTTCCAGGGCGGCGGCTTGCTCGGCCATGGTCGAACCGGGCGACAGTGCCTCTGCCATCGCTGCGCGCAGGTCTTCATCCGGCAAGGCCGCGTCCAGATCCTCAGAGAGGTCCTCGCGAAAGTCCCGGTGCAAGCGTGCGGCGCGGTCCGCTGCCTTGAGCAGCGAGGTCGCCTCGCGCAGGTCAATTGTTCCGGGTGGGTCTAACCGGTCCGTGAGTAGGCCAAGCCCCGTGACACGGAGGGAAAAGGACTGGGTGGTTTCGCCTGCAAGCCAGTCCTGGCCATTGCGAACAAGGTCCTCGAAGTTTCCAAGAACGGAGAAGCCCGCATCCGAGGGCGCTGAGAACTGGACAGGTTCCGGCGTTTCGAGAGCATCCAACGCGTCGGATGTTTCGGGCTCTGCGTCGGCAACGTCTACAGCAGGGACCGCCATGTCCATCCCAACGGGGCGGTTGGCCGTCTCATAGCGCACGCGTACGTCGTTTGGCAGGAAGAGCAGCGCCGCACCGACCAGTTGTTCGTCCTGCGTGCCAAAGGGAACTGCTTGCGGCGCCGCCTGCTGCACGGCTTCGCGGTCCCGCTCGTCCAGCATTTCAGGTGCAGCGAGAAGGAAGCCCCGTGCGGCGGGCATGTTCCGCTCGCGCAATTGAAGATCGACCAGGCTTGCCCAATAGGCCCGCTTTTGATCTCCATCGGATGCAAGCTCTACAAACTGAGCCTTGATCTCGGCGCGAGTGGCCTCAAGCGCGGCGGGACGCGGCGTTTGAGGGAAATCGCGCGCGGCAAACACACCCGAAACAACATTTGCAGCCAGCACGGGCAGCAATAGCAACATCGCGTTGAAAATGGCGGCTTGTGTCCAGCCGGAGGACAAGCGCTTCTGCTGTCTGCCAAATTTCATGCTTGGGCCACGAGGGTTGTCGTTTTGGGGATATGATTGGCTATACGCACGCCGTCGGCGCAAGAATCAAGGTCTCAGTTCAGCAGGGCAGCATTGTGACGGTTTTGGAATGAATAGCGTCGGCCCCAGAAGCACTTCGGGTTCGTTCGGCGCGGAACTTGCTCGTCACCCGAGTGTGAGTACGCGCCGGGATTGCGTCACAATATTGCCAATTGCGCGTGACAACGGGCCTGAGTATATGGGCGCCAGAAAGTGGAGTGAGATCCATGGGTAAACCAGATCTGGACAACTACGTGCCCAATGAAGGCGAAGACTTCATGAATGACCGCCAGCAGGCGTATTTCAGGGCGAAGCTCGAGGCGTGGAAGGACGATATCCTGAACGGCTCGAAGGAAACCATTTCGAATCTTCGAGAAGAATCGGCGAACCATCCAGACCTCGTGGACCGGGCTTCCGCCGAGAGTGACAAAGCTCTGGAACTGCGCACCCGCGACCGTCAGCGCAAGCTGATCTCGAAGATCGATGCTGCGATCCGTCGTCTCGATGAGGGGACATATGGATATTGCGAGCACACCGGTGAGCCCATCGCGCTAAAGCGCCTCGAAGCCCGCCCAACGGCCACTCTGAGCCTCGAAGCCCAGGAACGCCACGAGCGCCGCGAACGGACGATCCGAAACGACTAAGTCAGACAATCAGGACGATGCTGGGCACGGACCGGTTTGTGGCGGGACCTTGAACAGCGTGTATGGTCCGGACGTGAAGTCGGGTGCTGTCTCCGGCGTGTAGGGGTTGCCCTTACCGTAGACGACGTAGTCAAGCCGGAATGGTTGGGCGGCGCAGCGCAACTCTTCCAGGTCCTTTGTGACCATGGCCCGCGCCGTATCGTGGCGCGCCCTGAATTCAATTGACGCATGCCGGCGAAGTGGGAACGTCTTGTCGTAGAAGACGGGACGCTCTGCATAGACCCGAATGATCGATGTCAGCACATTGGGTTCAAAATGACCGCTATCGGCCGTGCGGGTCGGCTTGAGGTCCATGAAGGCGACAACGTCCGCTTCGTCCGTATTGTCCTGAAGCCAGGAGACGAGTTCCTTTTGCGCTGGCAGCGGAGCGCCCTTCGCAATGTTGTAGGACGCAATTGGGACTGAGAATACGAGCGCACCAAGCACCCAAAAGCCCGAATGGCCCAAACGCGTTGCGCCATTTGCCGTTCTGGCAACTTCGCCCTTTTCGCCCTCGTTCTGGAATTGAGCGAAAACCGCCATGGCGAAACCGAGTAAAAGGAAGAGGCACAGCAGGTTCACCGCTCTCGATGGGCCGAGGTTGACGAAGAGTGAGATCGCCATCAGGTTTGTGGTGACATACTGGGTCACCAGCGCGCCGATTGCGAGACTGATGACCAGGGCAAGCATTGTGACAAGCCGCCAGGCCTTCGCCCGCACAGCAAGTGCCATGGCTGCGGTGAACACAATGCCTACCAAAGGCAATCCGCGCATACGGTTCATGGCGTAGGACATGTCGAAGTGCCACGGGTGGCGCCAGGTCGCGTAAATGTCTCTGTAGGCCTCGGCAGACAGCGTCGAACTCGTTTCGCCGTACATCACCTGCAGGAACAAAGCGGGGGCCAGAGCGAAAGGAAGCAGTATAGCGCTTTCGCGTAGCGCATTCAGGGGCTTGTCACGCAGGCCGATGAGGAACACTGAAATCCAGGCCCAGCCGCTCAAACCCATAACCGGGTGGATGAAACCGGCCATCATCATCAGAACGCCCGTAACAAGGACAGATCCGCGCCAGGGCGGTGAAACAATCACGAGGATTGCTCCAAGCAGAATACTGGCCGCAAAGGCCATGGGCGACAGGGCGTCATTGGCGAACACCATATCCCAGCCCGCAATCATGTATGCGCCGTCATACCAGTAGATCAGTGTTGGTGCGATCGCGGCCACGCCAGCCACAGTGGGAAGAAGCTGGCGCGCACGGGGTGTGGTCAGCATGCTTTCGGCCAGACGCAAGACGATAAAGAACAGCAGCAGCGGGCGGACCAGCGCCATTGCGGCCTTCATTGTGTAGAACGCCGTCTCCCAATCCATGCCCAAAGCGACAAGGCAATTGATGACAAACGCAAAACCAATGCGGGGGCTGTTTTCAACCGAGTTCGTGAAGAAGTCATGGGGGTTGAAGCCAGGATCCAGCCCGCGAAGCACGTAGGGCATCTCCTGATTGGTCGTCCACTCCATTGTGTGGGCGGTGACGAAGTAGAGGAGGTGCACCAACGCCATGATGAAGACGATGGAGCAGAGGATCACAACCTTGAACTGCGTTAGTTCTCTATCGCGAGCGGGTGGCGCATCGCTGTAGACTGTCTCGGCCATCTTCTGTTGCCCCTGCTTCCGTAAACCTCGGGCAACAAACACATTCATCCCAAATTCTTGGTTAATCAGCGGCTGTTTTTTTCCGCATTGGGCGCCACCAGGAATTGGGCTCTCAACGCCGCCACCGGCTTCGCTGTATCGGTCTGCCAGGCTTCCGCGTGGACAGATGTCATGCGCGAGCCCTGTTTGCGCAGGACGGCACGGGCAAACATGTCTTCAGCGCGGCCCGTTCTGAGATAATCGATGGTCAGGTCGATCGGCTTTGGAAGGTTTTCGATCTCGCTCGACAGGTAGACTTGGGCCATGGCCGTAATTTCGAGAAACGCGGCAATGGCGCCGCCATGAAGCGCTGGCAGGGCCGTGTTTCCAATGAGATGGTCGGCAAAGGGCAAAGTCGCCGTCATTTCGTTTCCATGGACTTCGCAGCGCATGTTCAGCGTCTTGGCGAATGGAATCCGCGCCAGCAGGTCCTGAACGGCCTCGGCCCGGCTCATGGTTTAAGCCCTTCCGCTTCTACGGCCCGCTGAATGCCGCCACCGGCCCAACGGCTCGGATCATTCAGCGCGAAAGTGGCGGTGGCTGTTGCGATAATCCGGTTCTGGGCTTCCCCGTGAAATGCGGTTGCGCGGCAAAAGGCGATGGAGCGTGTGATGTGGTAGCACTCGGCTTCGGCCAGAACGTCTTCGCCCTTTGTGGCCGGGCGCATGTAATCGATGCGCAGGTCCAGCGTGGCCATGGATTTGAATTCGGTCAGCGCGGCGCCAACGGCCACGCCGCAGAGATTGTCCAGAAGGGCCGTGAGCACACCGCCGGCAATGACGCCGGTTTCCGGATCACCAACGAGATCTTCGCGCCACGCGACCTTTCCCATGGCTTTAGCCTTGTCGATGGAGACCAATTCAAAGCCAAGTGTTCGGGCCCAGGGCACCGCGGTCATGATCGTATGCGCGTGTTTGCGCATGAGCGTATGGGCTTCCAGCTTCGGGGAGTCGGTCATGGGCAGGTCAGGGTCTCGCATTGACGCTTACGTTCGCGTCGATAGCATCCCACCAAAGACGCAAAATGCGCAAGCGATAGTCTGGGAGGACAGCAATGCCGGAAGTATCCGAGATGGGTGGCAAAGTATGCATTGTCGGAGCCGGGTGTTCTGGCTTTACCATGGCCAAGCGGCTCAAGGACTATGGTATTGCCTACGATTGCTTTGAAATGTCCGACGACATTGGCGGCAACTGGTACTTCAACAATCCCAATGGAGCCTCTTCCTGCTACCAGTCCCTGCATATCGATACATCCAAGTGGCGCCTCGCATTTGAGGATTTTCCCGTGCCCGAAGACTGGCCGGATTTTCCCCATCACAGCCAGTTGCTCCAGTACTTCCATGACTATGTGGACCATTTCGGCCTGCGTGAGACGATCACTTTCAACACCAAGGTTGAGTTGGCGCGGCGCGGGGGTGATGAGCGCTGGAAAGTGACGCTTTCGAATGGTGAGACCCGTGTCTACCGCGCCCTGATTGTCGCAAATGGCCATCATTGGGACCCGCGCATCCCCGATGACTATCCCGGCACATTCAATGGCTACCAGATCCATTCCCACGTCTACCGGGACCCGTTTGAGCCCTTTGACTTTCGCGGCAAGAATGTCCTCGTGGTCGGGGCAGGGAACTCGGCGATGGATATCGCCTCCGAGCTTAGCCAGCGGCCCATTGCCAAACGGCTGATGGTGTCCATGCGCCGGGGCGTTTGGGTGCTGCCGAAATACATCGATGGTCAACCCGCCGACAAGGCCGTTTTGCCCGGCTGGATGCCGCAAAAGATTGGCCGGGCTCTGGCGCGCCAGAAGATTAAGAAGACGATTGGTCAAATGGAGGATTACGGTCTGCCCAAGCCAGACCATGAGCCGCTGGATGCACACCCTTCAGTATCCGGTGAATTCCTCACGCGGGTGGGATGTGGTGACATCGCGCCAAAGGGAGCGATGGAGCGGTTGGAAAGCGATGGTGTCGTCTTCAAAGACGGCTCGCGCGAAGCCGTCGACGCCATTATCTGGGCAACTGGCTATAAAGTCAGCTTCCCGTTCTTTGATGACCCCGACCTCATGCCAACTGAGAATCGGTTCCCGCTGTTCAAGCGTATAGTGAAGCCTGGATACAACACCCTGTACTTTTTAGGGCTGGCACAGCCCCTTCCTACGCTTGTGAATTTCGCGGAGCAGCAATCGAAGCTCGTCGCGGGACACCTTGCCGGAATCTATGATTTTCCTGAAGTTTCAAGAATGCAGGAGGTGATCGACGCCGATGAAGCGTTCCATAAATCACATTTCTATGATGCGCCGCGACACACGATGCAGGTTGATTTTAACCAATACGTGACAGACTTAATGAAGGAAGTTCAACGGGGGACGAAGAAAGGAATGGTAAGGTCTTGACTGAAGCCCCTGAATTGATGGTTCGCACTCTCCAATTGTTGCGCGGCAATGTACTTCGCTCTGCTGAATTTGTTCAGGAGGCAGGTTGGCAGGACCTTGAGGAGGCAGTTGCCGACATTGACGTCACCCTCGCCGCACTTGAGCTTGGTCGGCCGGAGGGCTGGAGTCGCGCCTGCGTACTGCTCGGCAATGAAGGGCCGGTTCAGCTGTTATCGTCGCTCAACGGCTGGGAAACGGACTTCATGCAAGCTGTAAGCGAAATCGAACCGGCGGTCGCCGCCCAGTGATTTTCGCGCGCGGGGCATTGATTGCAGCAGTGTGCTTGCTTGCCTCCTGCGCCTCGCCTTCACCGCTTGCACCCGTTCCGACCGGACAGACCCCACAGCCGCCGCGCACGGCAGGCCTTGCCGACCAGGGCCCGTATCTTCCTGATGCTTTTCTAACGGTCTGCAATATGACCGTCAGCAATCGGCCAGACGTTGACCCGCGCGGATATGTGGCCGGGTTCTCACCGTTGATTGTCGTGTCCGGGCAGGTCGTTCTGGCTGCTGCTCCTACGAATGGCGCATGCTTGAGCTCTGGGTTCGGCCCGCGGGCAGGGCGGATGCACAAGGGAATCGATCTCCAGTCGCGCCCGGCGAGTATGGTGTTTTCCGGCGGACCTGGCGTGGTTCGCGAAGTGGGAACGGCCACAGGCTTCGGGACCTTTATCGTTATTGATCACGGTTCAGGCGTCTTCACCCGTTATGCCCATCTGGCCTCGGTGGAGCCAAATATAATTGAGGGCGTCGCCATCGGCTTTGGCCAACCTCTGGGCCTGATGGGGCGGACGGGGAACGCTACGGCGATCCACCTGCATTACGAAGTGCTGACGGGCGCTTGGGGCGTGCGAAAAAGCTATGGCCTGGACGCAACGAACCCCTTGTCCTGGCCACCCTACGAAGTGCCCGCCGGATCTGGCTGACCGGCCTCTCCGGTGCTCGGCCAAGAAGAAAAGTTGACGGAGCGTCAGGAATAGGGCGACAAGTGATGCATAGCAACACGAGTCCCCATGGCAGACACCATTACAAAACAAGGCGCTGGAGACGGAAAGCGCGCGCAAGCCAAAGCGGCCAATCGTCAGGAGATCCTGGAAGCTGCACGCAGGGTGTTTGCCCGGCTCGGCGTTGAATCGGCCACAGTGCGCGACATCATCCGGGAGACATCTCTCGCAGCGGGCACATTCTACAATTACTTCAAATCAAAAGAAGAAGTGTTTCAGGCGCTCGCGGATGAATCGACGATACGCTTCAGGCCCAGACTGGCCGATGTGCGCGCCCAGTCCTTTGATTTCGAGACTTATATCCGCACGGCATACCGCGCATACTTTGAGTTTCTGCGCGACGAAAACGAACCGGCGATCGAATCAGGCGCGCCGCACATGACCCTCATCGGCGTTCGGATTGATACCCCGGAAATGGCGACTGTTGTGGAAGAAATCCGCGCGGACCTGGAGAAATTCCTGTCAGGGGAGGTCTCCGAAGCGTTGGATACCGAGTATATTACGGCTGCCGCGGTGGGCATCGCCCGCGAATTGGGCGACTACATGCTAAAGCGGCGTCCGTTGGATGTGGACGGTGCAACAGAATTTGCCGCCAATCTATTCCTGACGGGCATGGCTTCTTTTGGGATGCCGCGTAAGACATGAAACAGCGCCGCACGCGCGGGCGGGTTTGGGAGGACCGGCGATGAGCCTTCAAGTCACCATTGCGAAATTACTCTTGAAGTTGCCTGAAACATGGCTTGTGAAGCTGGCCGGGGGGGCACCGGTTGTTGTTGGCGGACGAACCCTCGATCCCCATTTCCAGTTCCTTGCCCATGGCGCGAAGAAACAACCGCCCATGTCGTCGATGGCGCCTCAGGATGGCCGGGCGGCCTCAGCGGTCGGCCTTGCGATGTTCATGGCCGAGCCCGAGCCCGGAGTGACCTGGCAAGACAGCAGCCTCAATGCGCCAGGGCGGGAGATTCCGATCCGAACCTATCATCCTGATCGTCAGGATGAGAATGCGCCGGTCATGGTGTTCTTCCATTTCGGCGGCGGCGTCATTGGCGACCTCGACACCTGCCATGCGTTTTGCACGATCCTGGCCTCGCAGGTGCGCTGTCCGGTGGTGTCGGTGGATTACCGACTGGCTCCCGAGCACAAATGGCCAGCAGGGCTCGAAGACTGCCAGTTTGCCTATGAGTGGGCGATGAAGAACGCCGAGTCACTTGGCGCGCCCGCGGGGGAAGCTGCGATCGGCGGCGATAGTATGGGCGGCAATTTTTCGGCCATAATCGCGCAGGAGTGCAAGCGTTCGGGCATTCCAGCCCCGGCCTTGCAGCTTTTGATCTATCCTGCAGTGGATGTGAGCGAGAAGACCAAGTCCCACGAGACCTATGGGGATGCCTATCCTCTTTCGACCGACACGATGGAGTGGTTCATGGGCCACTATCTGCCAGAAGATGCCGACCCCAAGGACCTTCGCATTTCTCCAGCCCAGGAGATGAACCTGGAGGGCCTGTCGCCTGCCATTGTTGTAACGGCGGGCTTCGATCCTCTCGTGGATGAGGGCGAAGCCTATGCGAAGCGTCTGGATGCGGCTGGCGTGGAGACGCTGTATCGGTGTTATGACCGTTTGGCCCATGGCTTTACCGCCTTCACAGGTGTCTCCCCGGCAGCAGATGAGGCCTGCCGTGACATCGCCGAAATGGTGCGCACCGCTTACGATGCCCGGGGCGAGGAGGCCTGAGCGTGGCTGAACACCGCGCCTTTGTGTGCCACGACATTACCGATGACCTGAGCGGAACTGGTCTTCAGACGGTTCCAACCCTCGAGCCCGGCCCCGGCCAGGTCCGCGTGCGGATTGAAGCCGCCAGCGTGAATTTCCCGGACATTCTGATCTGCCAGGGCAAATATCAACTGAAGCTGGAGCCGCCGTTCACGCCGGGAATGGACATGGCAGGCGTGGTCGAGGCCATCGGCGAAGGCGTCGGGTCGCTACAAATCGGAGACGCCGTTGCCGGAGGAGCACGTTTTGGGGCCTTCTCTGAGCAGTTGGTTCTGGACGCGGCTGGGTTGGTGAAAAAGCCCGAAGCGATGAGTTTTTCCGAAGCCGCAGCATACCCTGCCGCTTACCTAACCGCTTATGTAGCGCTTGTACGCCGAGGAACGCTCCAGGCTGGCGAGACGCTCCTTGTCCATGGCGCCAGCGGCGGGGTCGGGCTCGCCGCCGTCGATCTTGGCAAAATCCTTGGAGCAACGGTGATCGCGACCACCGGCGCACCCGAAAAAGTCGAGGCCCTGAAAGCCTACGGCGCTGATCACGTTCTGCTCACATCAGACGGATTTCGCCAGCCCGTGAAAGACCTCACTGACGGGCGCGGCGCAGATGTCATTTTCGATCCTGTCGGCGGCGATGTGTTCGATGAATCGGTACGGTGTATTGCGTTTGACGGACGCCTTCTCGTCATCGGGTTCACCTCTGGCCGCATCGCAGACGTGCCAACCAACATGCCGCTCATCAAAGGATTTTCCGTCGTCGGGGTGCGGGCTGGCGAGTATGGGCGCCAGTTTCCGGAAAAGGGACGCGAGAATGTAGAAGCGATCTGGGACCTTGCCCGATCCGGCAAAACCCGACCGCGTGTCCATGGCGAGTATCCACTCGCAGAGACGCGCGCAGCCTTATCCGTCCTGGAGCGGCGCGAAGTTGTCGGAAAGGTCATCGTACGCCCCCAGCTATGACTAAAATTTCACGCGGCTCGGCGACGGAATTGGCCTAGAGCGCGTTTGGAAGGTTTGGACTGGAGATGACCCTCATGAAACGCCTTTTCATTATTGCGCTCGCCGCAACCAGCCTGGCTGCGTGCCAGAATGTCAGCAACCGGACGTTGGGGACAACAGCTGGCGGCGCCATCGTTGGCGCTGGTCTCGGCACGCTTGCAGGCGGCGACGACAAACGCAATGCAGCCATCGGTGCCGTTGTCGGGGCGCTCGCGGGAGCGGCCGTTGGCGGCTACATGGATGAGCAGGAGCGCAAACTGCGCGAGGCGACCGCGGGAACGGGCATCGAAGTTGAGCGCCAGGGCGACAATATCGCTCTCAACATGCCATCCGACATCACGTTCCCGGTGAACAGTGCTTCGGTCCAGCCTGGCTTCCAGCCGACTTTGAATAGTGTTGCCTCAACGCTGATTGAGTATCCCAAGACCAGCGTCGACATTATCGGCCATGCCAGTGCCGACGGACCCGAGGACTACAATCAGCAGCTTTCCGAGCAACGTGCCTCAGCGGTGCAGTCTTACCTTGTGACCCAGGGCATGCGCGCCGTTCGGGTTCAGTCCTATGGATTTGGCGAAACCCAGCCCATTGCGAGCAATGACACCGAAGCAGGCCGCGCCGCGAACCGCCGTGTTGAAATCCTGCTCACGCCCATCGTGGAAGATGAGCCAGCGCTGGCCGGCTAAATCAGTTTTCCGGCAGCGCTTGCCGAAAGAGGCCTTACTGGCCTGTCGCGAAGGCGCCACACCGGAACCGGAAGGGGGAGAATTCAGTTTCTCCCCCTTCATTCCGTCCTGCACCGACTCCTTCGGCGATCTTGGGGGGTTGAACCGGATGTGAAACTTGTCACATCTGGCCTCCATGGCCCGACCCCCGCTTTTAACCCTCAGTGATGTCGAACTCTCATTCGGTGGACGCCCCCTGTTTGAGGGCGTGGAGTTTCCTCTTTCCAAAGGGGAGCGCTGCGCCCTTGTGGGCCGCAATGGCGCGGGCAAGTCGACCTTGATGAAACTGGTTGCAGGTTGGATCGAGCCCGACTCCGGTGAGGTCTGGGTCCAGCCGGGGAGCGTTGCGGCATTTGTTGCCCAGGAGCCCGATTTCTCGCCCTACAGCTCGCTGATCGATTTCGCATCCGATGGCCTGGACGATCGCCACAGGGCCGAGGCTGAACTTACCGATATTGGCCTGGACCCGGGCGCAGATCCTGCGCGCCTTTCCGGCGGGCAATTGCGGCGTGCAGCCATTGCGAAAGGATTCGCCCTCGATCCCGATATCCTGCTGATGGATGAGCCAACAAACCATTTAGACATTGCGACGATCCAAGCGCTGGAAGCGCGTCTGAACGCCTTTCGCGGGGCAGCGCTGATCGTGTCCCATGACAGGGCGTTTCTGGAAACGGTCTCAACCAACACGCTGTGGCTGCGCCAGGGCCGCGTGTTCAAAAGCCCAGAAGGGTATGGCGCGTTTGAAGCGTGGGCCGAAGGGATTGAGGCGGAAGAGGAAAAGGCGCTGGCGCGTATGCAAACTCAGTTGAAAGGTGAGCATCGCTGGCTGGCGCGCGGTGTGACCGGGCGGCGTCGGCGTAACCAGGGACGTCTGACAAAGCTGAAGGAGATGCGTGCGAAGGCGGCGGAGCTGCGCTCTGGATTGAACGAGAACCGTGCCTCGGCTGATCTTTCAGCGGAAGGCGGCGACGTGATGAGCCGGAAGGTCATCGAGACCCGCGGGCTCACCAAAGCTTTCACACGCGCCGATGGTAGCGAGCTGACGATCGTGCGCGACATGACGCTAAAGATCCTCCGTGGTGACCGTGTCGGCTTTGTCGGACCAAACGGCATCGGTAAAACGACCCTGCTCAAGCTGATGCTCGGCGAGCTTGAGCCCGACACTGGCAGCGTGAAGGTCTCCAAGGCGGTCAAGATCCTCTATCTGGATCAGGCGCGCGACAGCCTGCGTGCGAAAGATACGCTCTGGGAAACGTTAGCGCCCAATGGTGGCGACCACATCATGGTGCAGGGCAAGTCGCGCCATGTGGCGGGCTATGCCAAGGACTTTCTGTTCGACCCGAGCCAATTGCGCCAGCCCGTTGGCGCTCTATCCGGCGGCGAGCGAAATCGCCTGACCCTCGCGGTGGCTCTTGCCCAGCCTTGCGACCTGCTGGTGCTGGACGAGCCGACCAATGACTTGGACATGCAGACGCTGGATCTGTTGGAGGATATGCTCTCGAACTATGAGGGCAC
>JBCBGZ010000047.1:0-20950 GCA_038526245.1 Pseudomonadota bacterium | reverse complement strand
CGGAGCTGAAAGCGGACACTCATCTCACAAGACCGATTGTCCGCTTACGGCGAATTTAGGACGCTCGAGCCGAGTACAATTTGACGGCTTTTGGCCCTTTTTTGCCGGTCTAAAGCCGAGTGTCGAACGGCTGAATGGCTGCCGAAGTCGGCCAGCCCTCGCTTTTCGGGCCTCATTCCCGGTTTGAGAATCTTCAATAGTTCGAAGCCCAGCTATCCCGCTGTTTCTTCTATTCCCACGCGTCCAGGCAAAAACGCGCCGCCTCTAAAACGTCCAGGCCGGGTATCGGCCTGTTCAACGATTAGGACTTGGGGGAGCAAGCATACTTGCTTTCTGTGCATTGCAAAAACAATCCGTCGCTGCGACAGGGGCTCATGACGCAACAAATATCTATCGAAAAATACCTCAAGTTTCGCCCGTCTCTTGAGTTAAGGCGAAGGGAAGTCCGGTTGCGGCTCAGGAAGCTCGCGCGACATGTCGGAGGTCAGCTCGACATGCCCAATCTCAGTCTGAGCGTTGGAGACAGCTGCGATACAGAGTCTGTGCGTTCAGAAATCGAAGGGCTTTTAGAGGATATCTCCCAACGTCCCTACACAGCCGCGGAGTTAAGGGAGCGCTTGAACATTACCAATCAGGAGCGATTGCGCTGGACCAAGGATGGCAGGCTGAAGCGTGGCAAGGACGGAACTATCAACCGTGGCCAGAAGATCACGGTTGCGACCTACGAGGTGGCAGCCATTGATGCCCTGGCGCTAGCGCCTCAAACCATCGAACAATGGCGCTTGGACGATGGGAGCAGCTGAATTTCCGCTCAGTATTCTTGCCAAAACGAACAGGATCACTAGTGCGATGGTCATGAACAAGACGGATCTTGAATTTGAAGACCATCTCGCGGCGGCGTTGGACGGCAAGACAAAGCCCGTGGGTTCCCTCGGCAGGATCGAACGTCTTGCGGCTGCGATTGCCCGTATTCAGGGAAGCCTCACCCCGAGTGCTGAGACTTGCGCGCTGACGATTTTCGCGGGCGACCATGGTATGGCGGCGGCAGGTGTTTCAGCCTATCCGCAAGCGGTGACCCGACAGATGGTGCTCAACTTCCTTGCTGGCGGGGCCGCAGCCAATGTGTTTGCGGCCTCTGTGGGGGCATCTATTGCCGTGGTCAATGCCGGCGTCGCGGGCGAGCCGATTGCCCATTCTGACCTCATTGATCGCAGGATAGCCGCCGGAACACAGAACGCGATCCAGCGGCCCGCCATGGATTCGGAACAGCTGGAGGCCGCGCTCCAAGCCGGGTTGGAGATCGGTGGTGGTATTCGTGCGGACGTCGCCTGCTTTGGGGAAATGGGAATCGGCAACACCTCGTCTGCCTCGCTGGTGGCTGCAAAGGTCATTGGGCGCAGGGTAGACGACCTTGTGGGCCGGGGCACCGGACTTGATGATACGGGACTGGCTCATAAGCGGGGCCTGCTCAATACAGCAGCGCGAAGGACCGAGGCGACGCTGGACGCGCGCATTGCGCTTGCGGAGTATGGCGGTTTCGAAATCGCCATGATGGCTGGTGCGATGATGGGCGCGGCTGACGCACGACGTGTGGTGCTGGTGGATGGCTTTATTGCCGGCGTGGCCGCATTGTGCGCAAGGGCTATCTCGCCGGGATGCGAAGAAACATTCGTTTATGCACACCGATCCGCGGAAGCTGGGCATGGCATTGTCCTTGATGCGCTTGGCGTGGAGCCTCTTTTGGATCTCGACATGCGTCTTGGCGAAGGCACCGGAGCTTTGCTTGCCTTTCCCCTTGTTAAAGCGGCAGCCGCGATGCTGAGGGACATGGCCAGCTTTGAAAGCGCCAAGGTCAGCGGCCCGGCATGAAAGACGAGGGCGCCTCGCTTTTACTGGCCATCCAGTTCCTGACGCGGCTGCCCGTGGCGTCCGGCGTGCTCTATTCGCCAAAGCGCATGACCGCAGCGGTACGCTACTACCCGCTTGTCGGGCTTCTGGTAGGTGGAGTGAGCGCTGGCGTTTTTCTAACCTCGACCACCGTATGTCCAGCGCCAGTTGCTGTTCTGCTCGCCGTTGCTGCGGGTCTGCTGATCACCGGTGCTTTCCATGAGGATGGTCTAGCCGACACATTTGACGGCCTTGGCGGCGGGCTTTCGCGAGAAAGAGCGCTGGAGATCATGAAGGATTCCCGGCTCGGCACCTTTGGTACGCTGGCGCTGGTTATCGCCTTGGCGATCAAGGCTTCATCGCTCATGGTGCTGCCCGTCGCGGTTGTAGCAGCTGCTTTTGTCGCTGCCCACGGGTTGTCCCGGCTGTCGAGCGTGCTCGTGATCGCGACCAGCCAGTATGTTCGCGATGAAGGAACGGGCAAGCCGGTGGCGGGCGGGGTGTCAGCGGCGAGCCTGGTCGTGGCGATCGTAACCGGCGGGGCGGTCATCGCTGTCTGGTGCGTTGTCCAAGACCCCATCGCGCTCGCCTGCGCTATCGGAGGGCTTGTCACAGGACACCTTTTGATGCGCCTGTTCTTCGAACCAAAGCTCGGCGGCTATACCGGCGACACGCTAGGCGCGGTTCAGCAGGCGAGCGAGATTGGTTTTTATCTGGGTTTGGTCGCATGGGTCTGATCCTGCTTCGCCACACGACGCCAGCGATAGAGCCAGGCATTTGCTATGGTCAGACGAACCTTGCCGTCGCTGATACGTTCGAGGCTGAGGCAACAGCAATTGTCGCTGCATTACCGCCCTACACATATATCGTCACAAGCCCGCTCATCCGTTGCGCTCAGCTTGCACAGTTCATCGGCAGGCATGCTTCGCTTGCAGTGGAGACAGACCCGCGTCTGATCGAAATGGACTTCGGATCCTGGGAAGGCCGCGCCTGGTCGGCGATCCCGCGGACAGAACTTGATGCCTGGGCTGGCGACTTTCTGCATGCCAGGCCCCATGGCGGGGAAAGCGTGGCCATGCTTCGCGTCAGAGCCCTTGCAGCACTGATGGACTGGCGGGAGGCCAACGAGCCGACGCTGATCGTTACCCATGCCGGCATCATCAAGGCGGCGCTCGCAACGGGCAACGAGGCGGGCGATTTCGATGCCAAGATCGACTTTGGCGGCTTTGTTAACCTGTCATTCGAAGGAAGAGCACTCTATGAGTGATCGCGATACCCATAAGGCCGAGATGCAGAAGCTGCAGGCCGAACAGAAGCGCAAGACCAGCGAAGCGACCGATCCGGGGCGTGGGCTGGTCCTTGTCCACACGGGCAATGGCAAGGGCAAATCCAGTTCGGCCTTTGGCGTGATTATCAGAGCTTTGGGTTGGGGGCAGAAGGTCGGCGTGGTCCAGTTCATCAAGGGAAAATGGATCACAGGTGAGCGGCAATTCTTCGATAAGCTCGGCAACGTCGATTGGCACACAATGGGTGAGGGCTTCACCTGGGACACACAGGATAAGGAACGCGACATCGCCGCCGCCGAAGCCGCGTTTGGCAAGGCCGCCGCGATGATTGCCAGTGGGGATTATGACCTCGTTGTGCTGGATGAGATCAACATTGCGCTGCGCTATGACTACCTCTCGATAGAAAGCGTCTTGGAAGCCTTGAAGGCCCGCTCGGAGCGCACCAGCGTGATCCTTACCGGCCGCGATGCCAAACCGGATCTATGCGACTATGCCGATCTTGTCAGCGAGATGCTTGAGGTCAAACACCCCTTCAAGGCCGGGATCAAGGCCCAGCGCGGCCTGGATTTCTGATCACGGTCCTCGATCAGACAGCGCAGAGAAGATTGACATCGTCTCGCGACCGCAGCATTAGCAGTTGCAGATGGTGCTCCCTTAACGGGGGCTAAGAGGGAACTCGGTGTAAATCCGGGGCTGTACCCGCAACTGTCAGCCAGGAGCTGATGGCCAATATGTCACTGGGACATTTGTCCTGGGAAGGCGGCCAGAAGCGTTGATCGGCGAGCCAGGAGACCTGCCATCGCGTCGTTCGTCCGGAGGCCGGGAAGAGTTCTCAGCGGGCGGGAAGGCCACACGATTCGTGTGACGGGCCTCTCCTTTGAAACGACATAGTCAAGGCTCGGCCGCCCGCACGGGATTATTCCGTGGGGCCAGTCGTCGTTTTCAAAGCGCGCCTTTTCCGACGGGCGGCAAGGCGCTGAGGGGTGCTACCCATGTCTTACCGAACTGCGCTTTTATGCGCCGTTTCGCTCTCAATTGCTGTTCCAGCCTTCGCGCAGGACGCCGATACCGAGCAAGCCACGCTGGATACGATCATCGTTGAAGGCTCACGCCTGGACCAGACCGCGACGGAAATCGGCTCCAGCGTCACGATCATCACCGCCGAGGATATCGAAGAGCTGGGCTTCGATTTCGCGCTCGACGCGGTGGCTGCAGCGCCTGGTGTGACGATCAATTCCAATGGCGCTTTTGGTGGCTCCGCCAGCGTCCGGATCCGCGGCGCATCGAGCGAGCAGACGCTGGTGCTGGTCGATGGTGTGGCGGTGAACGATCCCACATCCCCGGGCGGTGGCTTCAACTTTGCACGTCTTGATACCGAGAACATCGAACGCATCGAGGTGCTGAAAGGTCCACAATCCACGCTCTGGGGTACGGATGCCATTGGCGGCGTCGTCTCCATTACGACCAAACGCCCCGACCCGGGCCTCGGCGGCAGCGTGTTCGGCGAGTATGGCTCTTTCAATACGTTCCGTAGCGGCGCATCGGTGGAAAACGCCAATGATACGGGCGATTTCCGCCTAGCGATTGTCGGCACGAGTTCGGACGGCATTTCCAAGGCCGATGAGGACAATGGCAACACCGAGGATGATGCTTATGAAGCGCTGACGCTGTCGGCCAAGGGCGGTCTCAACCTTGGCGGCGACGCGCGCCTCTCGGCTGATGTGCTTTGGACCGATGCCGAGTCCGAATTCGACAGCTTTTCCGGCGGCGCCCAGGGCAGTGTGGCCGATGGGGATGAAGTGAGCGAAACCGAAGAGTTGTCAGCCAACATCTCGCTGACTGGTTCCTTGTTCGATGGCCGCCTCGAGAACCTGGTTCTGATCGGCTATTCGGACATCTCCCGCCAGAATTTCACCAATGGCGCGCAGAGTTTTGATGCCGAAGGTGACCGAACGGTCTATCGTTATCAGGGCACGCTCAGCATCAATGAGATGAACACGCTGGCTTTCGGTGCGGAGCGAGAAGAATCGACGGCCAATGATGATGACACTTCTATCGACGGCCTGTTTGCGCTCTATGAGTTCAAGCCCACTGAAGCGCTCACGTTGACCGGCGGCCTCCGCGTTGACGACCATGCACGCTTTGGCTCGGAGACCACCGGCCGTGTCGCCGCCGCCTACAATCCAACCGAAACACTGACCTTGCGCGCCAGCTGGGGACAGGGGTTCAAGGCGCCGACCATCTTCCAGACAACATTCTTCTGCTGCGGCGCGACTGAGCCAAATGCTGACCTACAGGCAGAAACCTCGGAAGCCTTCGATATCGGATTGGACTGGCGCTCGCCCGATGGGCGCGCGGAAGCCGGAATTACCTACTTCGACCAAGACACTGAAAACCAGATCAACTTTTCCTTCGCCGTCGGCGGCTACGAAAACATTGCCGAAGTCGAAAGCCGGGGTGTTGAGCTCTATGGGGCCTATCAGCTGACCGACTGGCTGCGGGTCTCCGCAGATTACGCCTATATTGATGCCAAGGATGGCAATGGAAACGCACTCGTTCGCCTGCCGGAACACTCAGGCGACATCACGCTCTCCGTGGATCCGACCGGTCCATTCTCCGGCGCCCTTCTGGTCCGCTACAATGGCGAAGAGCCGAATACGAACGGCACGACGCTCGACAGCTGGACACGGGTAGACCTCACCGGCAGCTATGAGCTGACCGAGCGGGTGGAGGTCTTCGGCCGCATCGAAAACCTGTTCGATGAAGAGTACCAGCAGATACTCGGCTACGGCACGCCGGACCTCTCGGGCTATCTCGGCGTGCGCTTGCGGTACTAGCGACCATGTCGAGGCTTGCAGTAACCCTCTTGGTACTGTGGCTTGCGGCCTGTGGCGGACAACCCGCGCCACCGCAGGCTGCCGGCGACAAGCCCATGCGGATTGTCAGCCTCGACTATTGCGCCGACCAGTATGTGCTGAAGCTCGCGGATCGCGAGCAGATCCTCGCCATCTCCCCGGATGCGGTGAAGACGTTTTCCTACATGCGGGACGACGCAGTGGGCGTGCCGAATGTGCGTCCCATCGCTGAGGATGTGCTGATCCTGAAACCTGATCTGGTGGTGCGAGCCTATGGCGGCGGGCCGAACGCGGCTGCCTTTTTCGAACGCGCCGGTGTGCCGGTCCTGCAGGTGGGCTGGGCGTCGAATGTCGACAGCGAGGAGATGGGGTCCATACCGTCCCTGATCCAGCACATGGCGGATGGCCTTGGCCAAAGCGGGCGGGGCGAGGCTGTTGTTGCCGAATTTAGGGACCGGCTTTCCGCGATTACCGCGCGAGACGACGGTCGGCTCGCCATGTACATGACGCCGGCTGGTGTCACCACCGGGCCGGGCTCCCTCGTCCACGAGATGCTGGTGGCTGCCGGGCTTGAGAATTTCGAGGCAAGCCCCGGCTGGCGATCGCTACCATTGGAACGCCTTGCCTATGAACAACCCGACGTGATTGCGGCGGCTTTCTTCGAAAGCCTGACGAACCACCCAGATGCCTGGAGCGCGTCCCGGCATCCTGTGGCCCGCGCCCAGCTGGATGGCCCAGACGTGGTTCCGCTACAGGGGGCGTGGACCGCCTGTGGGGGCTGGTTCATCCTTGATGCCATAGAGGCGCTGGCCGACGGAGCCAGGAAGTGAGTCCGGCGCGCTGGCTCACACCGGGCTTGCTCGCGGCAAGCGTGATCGCGGTTTTCGCGGCCTGCCTGCTCGGCTCGACGCCGCTTCCGGCCGAGCGGGTCATTGCCGCGTTGTTCGGCGGCGCTGAGGCCGGCGACCGTCTGGTGGTCTGGTCGATCCGTTTGCCACGGGCGCTCGCGGCCTTTCTGGTCGGGGCCGCGCTTGGCCTGAGCGGGGCAGCCTTGCAGGGCCTGCTGCGCAACCCACTGGCGGAACCGGGCGTGCTCGGTGTCTCGGCAACCGCGTCGCTGGCGGCGACGGTTTCGCTCTACTATGGCCTGGTCAGCGTCAGCGCGTGGATTTTGCCACTTGCGGCAATCGCAGGCGCTTTGGCGGCCACGGCGCTGCTGGCTCTGGCGGCCATCCGCACACAGTCCGTGGTCACGCTCATTCTTATCGGCGTGGGTCTTTCAAGCTTCGCTGGCGCGCTCATGAGCCTCCTCATGAACCTCGCGCCGAACCCGTTTTCACTCTCGGATATGATCAACTGGATGTTGGGCTCGGTTGCGAATCGCAGCTTTGACGAGATCACCCTGGCGCTCCCTTTCATGGTTGCAGGCGCGGCGATCCTTCTGGCCAGCGGGAGGGGCCTGTCAGCCCTCACCCTTGGCGAGGAAGCCGCCAGCGGCGTCGGGCTGAACCTCCGCAATCAGCGCATCTTCACCGTGCTCGGCGCGGGGCTTGCCACAGGGGCCTCGGTTGCGCTCGCGGGCGCGATAGGGTTCGTGGGCATCGTCGCCCCGCACCTGATCCGGCCCCTTGTTGGCCATGACCCAGCCCGTTCGCTCATACCCTCAGCGCTGTTGGCGGGGCTGATCCTTGTGATCGCAGACATTGGTGTGCGGATCGTCCCGACAGACAATGAGCTGAAGCTCGGCGTGGTCGCGGCGCTCATCGGCGCGCCAATCTTCGTCTGGATCGCCATGCAGAGGCGAGCAGTCCATGACTAGTCTTGTAGCCAGCGACATTTCTCTGAAAGCGAAAGAGGTGGTCCTCGTCGAAGGCGCGAGTTTCCACCTGACGCCAGGCGAGCTGATTGTCCTGCTTGGCCCCAACGGCGCAGGCAAAACCAGCCTGATCCGTGCGAGCCTCGGCCTTGAGCGACCGAGCAGCGGCACCGCGACGCTTGGCGGTGTTGAGACACAAAGCCTGAGCCCTGTCACCCGCGCCCGCAGCATCGCCTACCTGCCGCAGATCCGGCCGCTCGCCTGGCCAAACACCGTGCGCGACGTTGTCGCCCTCGGTCGCTTCAGCCATGGTGCCGCGCTGGGCCGGCTGAACGCCCGTGACGCCGAAGCAGTGACACGGGCGATATCCGCTTGCGACCTTGAGAACCTCGCCCACCGACGCGCCGATACGCTTTCGGGCGGCGAGCTCGCCCGCATGCACTGCGCCCGGGCTTTCGCCGCAGAAGCCCCGCTTTTGATCGCCGACGAGCCGACCTCCGCCCTCGATCCGCGTCACCAGTTCCGAATTCTCGATCTTATCGCGGCCTTCGTGGCGCAAGGCGGCGGCGCGCTTGTCGTTCTCCACGATATCCAGTGGGCCGCCCGCTATGCCTCACGCCTGATCTGGATGAAGGACGGGCGGATATTGGCCGATGGGCCGCCTGCTGAAACGCTCACTGCGGAGCGGCTCGAAACTGTTTATGGCATCCGCGCGAGCGTCGAAGGCTTGCGTGTGGACATGGTGGGGCCTGTTTGACGGCCAAGGCGCTCATGCTTCAGGGGACGGGCTCCGATGTTGGAAAGTCTGTCCTCACCGCAGCCCTCTGCCGGATTGCGCGACGTCGAGGATTGAGCGTTGCGCCCTTCAAGCCGCAGAACATGTCAAACAATGCCGCCGCCTGCCCGGGTGGAGGCGAGATCGGACGCGCCCAAGCGCTTCAGGCGCTTGCCTGCGGTCTCGACCCCCATGCGGACATGAACCCGGTGCTCCTGAAGCCTCAGACAGACCGCAGTGCCCAGATCGTGGTCCAGGGCCGCGCGATGGAGGCGATGGATGCGGCCGATTACATGGCGCGACGCGACCGCTTGATGGGCGTCGTCATGGAGAGCTTTGAGCGGCTGGTGACGCAGCACGAACTAATCCTGGTCGAAGGCGCGGGCAGCCCGGCCGAGATCAATCTGCGTGCCCGAGATATCGCGAACATGGGCTTTGCTCGCCGTGCCGGAGTTCCCGTCTGCCTCGTCGGCGACATCGAGAAAGGCGGCGTGATCGCCAGCCTTGTGGGAACCAAAGCTGTGATCGATCCCAAAGACGCGGCCATGATTGGTGGCTTTCTCGTCAACAAGTTCCGGGGCGACCCCCGTCTGTTCGATAACGGCGTGACCGAAATCGAAGCCCGCACGGGCTGGCCCTGTTTCGGCGTGATCCCCTGGCTGGCGGCCACCGCGCATTTGCCAGCGGAGGACGCGGTGGTGCTCAGCCGCCCATTGTCCGGACGCAACGGCAAGCTGAAGATCGCGGCCCCGATGCTCAGCCGGATCGCCAATTTCGACGATGCCGATCCGCTAAAGCAGGAACCTGCTGTGAGTTTTTGCTGGGTGCCGCCGGGACAGGCCATCCCTCGCGATGCCGATGTCATCATTCTCTTTGGCACCAAGTCTACTCTTGGCGATCTCGCCTTCCTGCGCGCCCAGGGCTGGCACCATGACATCATCGCCCACGCCCGCGCAGGCGGCCGTGTCATCGGCATCTGCGGGGGATACCAGATGCTGGGGCGGACCATTGTGGATCCTGATGGCGTCGATGGCCCGCCCGGTCAGGCGGATGGGTTGGGGCTCCTTGATGTTGAAACGGTGATGCTGGGCGAGAAGCGGGTCGCGCCAGTGAGCGGGGCCTGCGCTGTGTCCCGCGAAGCGATAAGCGGATACGAAATCCATACCGGCCGAACGGTCGGTCCAGATACCGGTCAGCCTTTTTCGGTTATCGACGGAATCCCTGAGGGTGCTCGCAGCGCGGATGGCTGCGTCGAGGGCACTTACTTGCATGGCGCCTTTGCCAGCGACAGTTTTCGCCGCGCCTGGCTAGAACGGATGGGCGCGTCCGGAGACTTCGCGTTCAGTTACGGCGCCAGTGTCGAACACGCGCTCGATGAACTCGCAGACGGCGTTGAAGCGGCCGTCGATATCGACGCATTGCTGGGCCTCGCCAAACCGGTCGGTTGGGCACCGGGCGGGCCATGAGCGCAGCGGCCCTGATGCTGCTCGCCTGGGCGGTGGAAGTTTCGCTGAGCTGGCCGGACTGGCTCTACCGGCGCATCCGCCATCCCGTGGTCTGGATGGGCATATTGATCAGGGCGATGGATCAGTCGCTGAATCGCGAAGTATGGCCCCACTCCGCGCGCTACTTCGCGGGCGCCGCGACCACGCTGCTCGCTGTGACAGTGACCACAGCGATCGCCGTGGGTGTCGCTTTGGCCTTGCCAGATACTTGGTGGGGCATCGGGTTTGAGGCTGCGGTCGCCTCTAGCCTAATCGCGTCGCGGAGCCTTCATGCTCACGTCGCCGCCGTCGCACGCCCTTTGTCAGCTGGCGACCTTGCGGGCGCCCGTTCTGCTGTCGCTATGATTGTGGGGCGCGATCCTCACCAACTCGATGGGGCCGGCGTGGCCCGCGCTGGTCTCGAAAGTCTCGCGGAGAACGCCTCCGACGGCGTCGTCGCACCGCTCTTCTGGGGCGCGATCTTCGGCCTACCAGGGCTTGTAGCCTACAAGACGATCAATACGCTGGACTCCATGATCGGCCACCGGAACGACCGCCACGCTGCCTTTGGGGGCTTCGCCGCCCGGCTCGACGATGTTGCCAATCTCGTTCCCGCTCGCCTTACGGGTCTGCTGATTGCCGTAGCCAGTCTGAAGACACGCGCCTTCATAGCGGTGGTCCGTGATGCGCGCCGCCACCGTTCGCCGAATGCCGGTTGGCCTGAAGCCGCCATGGCGGGAGGGCTGGGCGTCAGGCTGTCCGGCCCCCGCACGTATGGAAGCAAGATCAGCAAAGAGCCCTGGCTGAATGGCGACGCCCCAGATCCGACCGGCGACGATGTGCACGCGGGCCTTGTTTTGTATAAACGCGCCATGGCGCTGGCTGCACTGGTCCTGATCGTACTGGCATGGAGCCTTAGACCATGACCGCGGACCTGACGCATGGCGGAGCCCTCGATGCCATGCGCGCGGCCTATCCAGATGCGCCCGAACCGTGGATCGACCTCTCTACCGGCATCAACCCCTGGCCTTATCCGGACAATTCCATCTCCGAAGCCGCGCTCGCGCACCTGCCGACCCGCGCGCTCTACGAGGCTTGCCGTCAAAGCATGGCGAAAGCCATTGGCGCTCAGCCGGACGCGCTCCTCCTCGCACCTGGCAGCGAATTGCTTATCCGGCTTTTGCCCGATGTCATCGGGCTGCGCCGTGTCGCGATACTGTCGCCGACCTATGGCGACCATGCGGTCGTCTGGCGGCGCGCTGGAGCGCAAGTGATCGAGTCACCTGACCCTTTGCGCCTCGCAGATCAGGTTGATGGCGTGGTGGTCACCCATCCCAACAATCCCGATGGCCGCATATTTGAGGCCGAAGCGCTTGAGGCGGTGCGCGCCATTCTCGGAGCAAAGGGCGGTTGGCTGATCATCGACGAGGCATATTCAGATCTCGTACCAGACCGTAGCTTTTCCGGGTGGGGCGGCGCAGATGGGGTGATCGTTTTGCGCTCCTTCGGCAAGTTCTTCGGCCTGGCTGGCGTGCGGCTCGGCGCTCTGGTTGCGCCCCAGTCTTTTCGTGCCGCTTTGGCAGACCGTCTTGGCGGCTGGCCCGTTTCAGGCGCAGCGTTGGAGATTGGCGCAAGGGCCTACGCCGACGAGCGATGGCAGAACGCAACGCGTGCAAACCTGAAAGCGGCGGCGGCACGTCTAGATTGCATTCTGCGGGAAGGCGGCCTTACTCCGGCTGGTGGCACGTCGCTCTTCAGATATGTCGAAATCACTGACGCTCATAGCGTTTTTGAGCGGCTGGCACGGGCGGGCATCTATGTCCGCAGATTTGCCTGGTCGGCGACCCACCTTCGCATCGGGTTGCCCGCGCGCGACGAGGCCGAGCAGCGGCTGGCCAACGCGCTCAGCCCTTGAGCGTCAGCGGCAATCCAGCCGCGATCAACTCGACACGGTCGCAAACACGCGCCAAGGCCTGGTTAAGCCGACCCTGGGCGTCGCGAAAGGCGCGACCCAGGCGTGTTTCTGGGACGATGCCGAGGCCCACCTCATTCGACACCAGAATGATGGGGATCCTTATTGCCGAAACCACCTCGCAAAGCTTTTCAGTCTCTCGGTCGACATCATGACCATGGTGCATCAGGTTCGACAGCCACAGGGTGAGGCAATCGACAACACAAACGTCGGTTTGCGCCTCTAAACGGCTAAGTTCCCCGGCAAGGTCGAGCGGCACCTCGCGTGTTGACCAGCCGAACCCGCGCTCATCTTGGTGGCGGGCAATCCGCTCTTCCATTTCATCGTCCCAGGCCTCCGCAGTAGCTATGAACACACGAGTACTGCCAATGGACTCTGCAAGGGCGAGGGCCCTGCGGCTCTTACCCGATCGTGCGCCGCCAAGAATGAGATACGATATCGACATTTGCCGCGATTACCATATCGGTCCGAACCCAGCTAGCGAGGACGCCCAGCCAGCATTAGAGAGCGCTTTTGTTGGTGTGCCGACTTCAGGGTTGCCGATTCCGTAAACCCTACCGTTTGGCTACGTATTCCTATGGGTCGCCAAACCGCGTGTTGGGCACCCAGGTCACAGACCGACTCTAGACGGTCACTCAGCCGCCACGTCCGTCAGGCAACTATCGGCGAATTTTTGCCGGAGCCCAATCAATCGCTATGGAGTGTTTCGCGCTGCTCCTGCTAGCGATCGCGCCCCGCTAGCCTCACTCTGGACGCATACACCCGGCCCGTATGAGCCTTCGCCGATTCGTATCGAGCAGCCATTTGCCGACGATTGGCGCGGTCCTTCGCAGCTGCGCGCTCGCCCGCAGCCTTTTGCTCGTAATAGTGTTTGGACGGTGGGCCATAGGGGGACGGCGGCTCGGGATCGCTGCCGTCACCATGGCTTTTCGGCGTGCCGTACCATTTTCCACTGCTGTCATAAGGCATTACAAGACGTTATCGAAAGATATGAGCTTCGTCTATTTGGCGGAGCGGTTGAAGCGCGCGGCATAGGCCGCCCCAGCAGCTTTCAGTTTGGCGGCTAAGTCTTTGATTGCTTTCGAACGCCTTGCGTCCTCTCGCTTCGCCGCTTCTTCAGCGGCGGCTTTGTTGCGATAGTAATGCGCACTTGGCGGACCGTATTCGCTTGCGGGTTTGGGGCCTGATCCATCTCCATATTCCTTGGCCATCTCCCCTCCTCAACTCTTCTTGGGTTTGGGCGGGACCAAATCGACTGTGATCGGCCCAAGCAGAGTGACGTCCGCGTCAATGGCGAGGCGATAGCCGGTTCGGTTTCGGTTGGGCTTGGCTGAGCCAATGCGCTCCGCTCGGCGTTTCTTAGTTTCGGACCGGAACGCGATCGCTTCAAAGACAGTGTCTGGCACGGGTTGCGGGTCAGCGATGAAGGGCGTGTGCTCATCCCACCGATTGAGCAAAGGGTGGCCGATCCCGGCGATCTTTTCGACCCATTTCGTTTCGGATTTGAGGCTTTCGGATTCGGTTTCAACCACTTCCAAGGCCAGGAACTTCGGTATGATCTTGGCTTTGTGAGCGGCTTTCAGCCAGTGTTGAAGCGATCCGGGTGGAGACGCTTTGCGCTCCCGGTGTACGCTTAGATGGTCAGACTGCCGGCGAGCATAATCGAGCGTTTGGCCGATATAGACGATCCACCGCGTTCGCGGGTCTATGATCGCATACGTCGTGTACATTTAGCAGACTTGAGCGCGCGGACCGAAAACGCGCGCCACCTGCCGAGCGATGGGACAAACAACATCCTGCTTGATGGCGGTCGCAGCCGCTTCGAAACTGTCTACGATCCGATCAATCGGGCTTGGCACATAGGGTTCTGGCATGCGGTCTCGGACCCAGGGCGGGTCCAAGTCCAGAGAGACTTCCAAGGCGGCCATCCCATAATCGGCCAGATACTCCGTTAGCTTCGCTGCCGCATGTCTCATGGCGCGAGCTCCGCTCGCAGCGGCTTTGAAACTCGATTGTAGTATGCCCCCGATAATCATGAGCATCATTTTATCAGTCTACGGACTATTTTGCACGCGTATTTTCGCTCGGCGTTGTGGGTAGAACAATCCTGCTTTTTGTTCGGGTGATGGTGTAACCCGACAAGGCTTTCAGCACATGGGCCACCAGTTTGCGCGTCGCCTCATCCCCTTCGCTTGGGCGCTTCGCGGCCAATCCTCTGCGCACGTGTTTGGGCGCGGTTCGGATCGCCACATAGAGCGTTGTCGATAGCTCGTCGTCCAACCTGACCTCTCTTGGTCTTCAAGGGGGCGCGAAATTTCGCCCTGGAGGGCTGTTAGGGTTTCACCCCTCTTCCTCTTCCTCTGCCTCGTTTCATCCCACTCAGCGTTCGAATTTGGGCAAAGAAACATCGCTCCAATTGAGAATATTCTGATCTTTCCAACTCATCCGATGTTCACGCATTGTTCCGATACTTGAGACAATGCCCCCTGGAAAGCCTCTTCACGGATTTATCCCCAAACTTCTGTCATTCGTTTTAGGGAAACCGCCTTTCCTTCTTCGATTGGGCGCGCCCTGCGCGCCTGATCACTCCCCCACTCTCCCTTCGTTTTAGTGCAAACCGCCAAAGCCAAATGCAAGATCAGCGCGGGCCAGAAAAGCGATGTCACCCGTCAGGGCCGTAGCGGAGCGAAGGACGGCGTCGCCGTTGACGGAGCGATGGACTGCGCAAGGATCAAATGGCTTTGAGGACTTGCACGAGACAGAAGACGTATCAGTCAGCTTCGCTGCCCTGTACCCGCGATAAGGATCGTTACCTGACGAGGCCAAGACCGCCTGCAGCGGGCTTGGGGGCCAGCCTCAGCTGGGCGTAGAGCCTGGGCCTTTAGGCATCGCCAATCCCTTGAGACACGTTATTCGTCTCAAAGCTCGCCGTTGATACATTCTGAGACGGGGTCGGCTACTCTAAGAGACGATAGGGAATCTTGTTGCGGTCCATCATCGCCATCATTTTGCGATCCCAGTCGTCGATTTCTGCCTTATAAAAGATAGAGTTTTCATTAGTGTCGGACACAAGAGTCGCGGCCCGGTTTTCTGGGCGTGTTCTGATCTTCTTTGGCTTGGGCAGCGTACGTTTAGAGGCAAAAATCGCTGAAGGATTGAGGCGGATTTTCAGTCCTGTGATGTAGCCGAGACGGTCTTTTCGGTAGCCATAGTAGAGGTAGCCTTCTTCAGCGGCGTCTTTGACGTAGCGCTGCACTTGTCGGATCGATCGCCCCAAGTGCTTGGCGATCGTCCCGAGCGTTGTGTGAATATCAGGTGCTCGCCCACTCCACCCCGCGAGCAGCAGAAGCATGCGCGTCGTGCCAGGCATCAAACGCGGGTCGCGGATAAAGTCCTGGCGCACTGGAAGCACGAAGGCGGAGCTGGGTTGGGGGCGCAGGGCCCCTTTTCGCTGTGGCAGTCCGAAGGCTGCAGGATTGTCAGCGTAAGCGAGTGCCCAGCTGAGTTGAGAGATGGCCGATTCAGACCGGCTTCCAAAAAATCGCATAAGAGTTTCCTTTCAAAACTGAGGAAACCCGCTTGGAATAAGGCGCAAGAAAACTTCGCAAAAATACTTGCGTTATAGTCTAATTTGTTTAATATAGGAATTGTTCAGAGACCTACATTAAAATAGTATGCCCGCTTCGGCGGGTTTTCTTTTGTCTAATACATTGACCTTTCTGTTGATAACTCGATCGCGGAACGCGAATCGAATCCGAATATTTGATAATATACTATTATACGGGTGAGACAGACAACCTGTATTTACTTGAGACGTACTGAGACAGTGGATGAATTGGAGTGAATAAGACGTTCTTATCATTGAGAGAAGCCGGGTTAGAGACCGGCAAAGACAAGATGACGATTAAGCGGGCCATTGATAGTGGGCGGCTTAGCGCGGTGAAGGAGGGCAATCAGTGGCGCATTGAGCCCTCAGAATTGTTCCGTGTCTTCCCGGCGATCAGTCGCAATGACAATAAGGATGAGACGCCCACTCAACCCAGTGAGAGACGAAACGCGACGTCTCGAAACACCGATGAAACAAGCATGCTCCGTCTCAAACTGGAGATGCGAGACAAACAGATACAGCAATTGGAAACCGAACGTGAGCGCGAAAGGGCGCAGCTCAATGAGCGAATAGATGACCTATCAAGGCGACTCGATCGAGCAGATGAAGACAGAACGCGTCTCACCGCGGTGCTTACACACAAAGAAAATGCGGTGAGCGAGGAAGCAAGTGAGAAGAGGGGGCTGCTTTCGATCTTTAAGCTTTGACCTCAACTGCCCTCTCCGGAAAGCACCTCCCAAACGCGTTTGTAACCGTTGCCATTGAGTGTCGCTTGGGGTGGGCGCGATTGATCCCAATCACGGTCAGTGAGCGATTTAAGAAAGTCGCGCGCTTTACTCACGGAGTATCGTTCTTCGTCATTGTTAGACAACTCTCGATACAGCTCGCCCAGCCGTTCCGCCGCAGTGCGAGGCGCAGAATTCATACGCATCAGGACCGCATCTTCAGTTTTTACCCCATGATAAATCATCGCTGGAAGTGCGTTTATGCGCCTGCGGTCTGAAGGCTCCAGGTTGTCGAAATCAACATCGGACACGCGGCTTAGGGCTGAGACTCCCCATGTTCCATTGTTTACGATCGCCCGATATATCGCTCTGCACGCGTGGGTAATCGCGGCAGTCGAATTCTCATCGTCGTCATCTCTGGAGAAGTAGTCTTGCGCAATTGCGTCGATCCCCTTCCCATTAACCCAATCTCGGGTAACGTCGGACAATCTAGTGTGGTCAAAGCCCTCTCCCCCGACCTCTTCGAGAGGTTTCTTGAGTTGTGGGACGTTCAACATGACTCCGAATAGGTCCGCCATCTTCCCTCCTTCACCAAAAAGGCTTTCGGGCGCCCAATCCGCTGTGGTCAGATTGTCTTCGAGGTTCCGCATTCCAGCCATAGCTTTAGCCACGCCCTCGGGAGAAAACCCTGTAGAGTCTGCCAATTCCGCTCTGCCCGGGTGTTGAGCTAGCTCCCGAGCATAGTTCTGAGTCGCCGCAAGCAGGGCATCTGCTTTTTCGCGTTGCGCCGGATTGTTGCGGAGCGTCGTGTAACCATAGGTTTGCCTTAACAGCTGGTCGGTATCGGCCAGAACTGCATCCAGATTCTTTTTCTCGGCCCATAAGTGAGCGATATAACAGCGGAAATCGTCCCATTGTTCTTGCCACAAAACATTTGTGAGTTGGTTCAGCTGGCCCTGTTCGGCTAGCTCATCCAAAAGAGTCACCAGACGAGACACTAGAGCGCCGGTGCTTCGACTCACAAAATTGACTAAGTCTGAGCGATTTTTTCCCTCTGCGAGACCGACAACGCCTACCGCATCGTGACCGATTCGTCCGGCTCGTCCGGCGAGGTTCCAGAATTCTCGAGGGGACATTTCTTGGCCGTATGCATACTTGTGTGTCTGTAAAAACACCGACGATACTGGGAAATTTAGACCCTGAGCAATTGTGGTTGTTGCACAAAGCAACTTCAAACATCCTGTCTCAGCAAGCCATTCGATCAAACCTCGAACATCATCTGAAAGACCCGCATGATGAACCCCGATACCCTTTCGGAGTAGCTCCACAAGTTGAAACCGTGGGCTAATCTCGCTCCTGAGAAAGTCCTGGACCATCTTGATGTCTTCAGGCAGGTCAGTGATTTCATCCGAACTTTTTGCCGCTTCGTTCGCCATGCTCCAAACGGTGCGAATGCTGTTTGCAACAGCTACGCTTGTTCCGCGAGACGACATCACTTTTGCCATGGCCGCCGTTTGCAAACCAAATCCAGTCTGCTCCCCGGCAGCGATAACTCTGCTCTTTGGTACGTCGAGCGGTTTAACGTCGCCTACGCGATGATTCCCGGACAACTGCATCGCTTTCGGCGTGGTGGTAAGCGTTTCAAAGGACAAGTGCCAGCCTGCACGTACGCTATCGTCTGCTACCGCCCGATACAGACCGATAATGCGTTCATTTGGCTTCCAGGGAGTAGTCCCTAGACTGATCGCTTGCCCGGCATTGATGTCCTGAGCCAACCACCTTGCAACGGAGTCCGACCCTTCCACGAAGGGCATCAAGAGCAGGAAGTTGGCCGTCGGGCAATCGCGCTTAACCGTAGCGAGCAGCAACTCAATTCGAAGGCCGCGTCCTTCCGTTTCGAGGTTGTGAGCCTCATCCATAACCACTAACGCCAGTGGTCTTGATACCTTCTGATTGCGAATGACGAGCGACAACTTTTCTGGAGTGGCGACCAGAACGTGAAAAGGCGTTTGATCGTCAGATAAGAGCTCGTCTTCGAAAGAATCGACCTCGATGGCAGCTGTCAGCTGCTCGACGCGGAGCCCGATTGGTTCAAAGTCTTTTCTAAGACGCCGAGTTATTTGCGCAGCTAGAGCCCGGGTTGGGGCAACATATGCTACCCAACCGCTTTCAGCGTTGAACTGGTTTAGAGCTTGGAGCATCCGAAACTGGGCAAGAAGAGTTTTGCCGCCGGATGTTGGTAAATCAACAACAATTGCGGTTTTTGCTTGGTCCAATAGCCCCTGTTCCAAAAGTGCCGCGCGCTGCGGGGGCAACAATTCGAACATTGCGTGATGGGTCCGTTGAGTCAGAGATCGAACAAACTCTGACGTCTTAGAGTTTATCGTTCGGGTGGCCCACCAAAGTGAATTGGTGATCATGATCCGAGCAGACGCTTGAAGCCACCTAACTATGATTTCATGCTGCGCATCGCCTGACGCGGTTGCGCTTCGGAGCGCAGCATCAAAGTGCCTCTCGAGAACTCCGAACGGATTTGCTGGCTGACCTTGCAACATATAGTTTGCCAGGATTTCTGTGGCTTTGGCCCAATGGTACAAAGCTGCCAGGCGTAGTGCCATCGCGCGATCAGCTGCCTGAGACCCATTGTCTAGTCGCGAAGCTTCAAAAGACGACTGATCTTCTCGCAATCCAGAGATGATTTCTCGGATACGATCCAGATCGTCCCAACCTTTCTTCCGGAACAAGCGCACCCAACAATGGAACAACCGATAGAGTAGCCGCTGATCCCACCCGACGTCGGCAACGCTGGGGGCTTGAAGGGCATTTTCATTAACTTGATACCACCGACGGAGATCGGACCAACGATCGCCGCAATATGCCAGCGCCGACAACTGCAAAATGAAATAGAGACGGTCATTTGGCTCTGCGGGAACGGGCATCAAACGACGAATGTCGAACGCTTTGAATGCAGCAGCCGCAGCCTGATCACGTAAATTACTATCTTCGCCAGTGGGACGGCTCAGCTCATCGAGACCCTCTATGGCGGCCATTTCGTAGGCGAGAGCAACTTTCTCAAGGAACTGCTCGTCATCAGGCTCGACGCCAAAAGCAAATGAGATTTGCTGTCCGACAGACCTTTGAGCGAGTCGCTCGTTTGCGAGCCTATCAGCCTTTTCGATGCCTTCCGTACCAATGGCACTAAGCGCCCAATGCTCTCGTAAAGCAGCAAGAGAGGTCAGAGACAGTGTCATTCCGTAGCCTCCGTTCTTTGCGCAAGAATGGAGGCCCCGATCCCATCAATGCGCCCGTTCGGAAGGTACAGCGCATAGAGTTCCACATTTGTGGAGACCGGCTTGTTTTCAGCTAACTTAGTGACGCGAACTCGCAAGTCGTCCTCGTTCGGTTGAACGTCTCGAACGAGAAATCCGAATAGATGGACGTCTGACTTGTCTTGTAAATATCTGCGACTGGCCTCGATGAAGCGAGCCTTCCAATTAGCATTTTTGGCGCGATGACAAAGATACTTCAGGAGGTCGTCTCGAATGTGTTCACGGTCCCGCAAGTCCTCCAACTGTTGCTTCAGCCCTGTTCGTCCGTAGACAGCTCCAGGAGGGTATTGTTGCTCCGTTGAAGTCTTAACCTCGCCAAACGCCAGAGCGTCCCCATCATCATCCGTACGGAAACCTACTAGATCAGCACCTGGCAAGCTTGATCCGCTCTTTCTTTCGTCCCTTCCGTCGGGCCAGGGGAATTCGCATGCGCAGTGGTCAGACAGATACGCTTCTGCAATGGCCTCACCTACACGCCAATCATCGAGATGGTTAGGATCGGCCAAAATTGCGCGAAGCCCATCTTGAGCGAATTCCGTTTCTGCCAGACTATTGAGAATCCCATCGATGTCAGCTTTGCCATCGTCGTCTAAGACTAACGCAGAAACCCTATCAGTTATCGCTGCGTCTAGTTCACCAGAGGACCATACCACTCCGGTCCCGGAGCAAGGCGAAGTACCATGCTGATACGCTAGCTCTCCCCCAGCGACGCTCATACCATCCCATTTCTAATCTCTTTAGCTGGCGCGAATGGCCGCAAAACGAATTTAGGCAAACTGAAAATTGCCGGGTAAACTTCTAAGGCAACAAAGCCGTCGCAACTAGTTGTCCCAAGTCGTAAGCCCATAAATTCTTCACCGCCGCAGCAGCCATGTATACGTTTTGTTCTCAAAGTTCTAGTGCAATTATCAGCGGTTGAGCTGAAACTCTTGATAATTTCCTAATTGGTCTTCTCACTGACGTATAGAGTGACTCAAGCCACGGACATCGCACATAGATATCGGTCGAGCCGACCATTGTGTCGTACTCTTGAAATGTACACGACCTGTACACGAGTTTCGGCTGCGAAGGACGCGAAACCGCTTTTTTTTGCTACGATCGGCTACGATGTACACGATCGCGCTTCAATATAATCAATGGCTTAGCAGGTTTCCGGGCCTTGCCAAGGCTGGGGTTGTGAGCCTCCTTAATACGGCGCCCTAATCCCTCCGAGC
>JBCBGZ010000046.1:0-21048 GCA_038526245.1 Pseudomonadota bacterium | reverse complement strand
ATTGTTTACGCGCCGTGTGTGGACAAAGTTGAACGCTCTGAGAGAGCGGCTGAATGCGCTCTGCGCGCCTTGGAACTCGACCCGGAACAGGGCTACGCCTATGCTATTCTAAGCATCCACGAGTGGACGTGTTTTAATCCTTCAAAGTCGCTGGAATATGCGCTGAAAGCCTACCGCCTGGAGCCGAACAATGCCGATGTCACGATGCGGCTTGGCTCATGCCTTTTATATCTCGGCCGTACGCGCGAAGCGCTTCCCTACGTTGAAGCCGCGATTGACCAAGATCCGATCAATGGCCGCAACTATGCCATGCTGTGCATTGCCCGGCTCAACCTTAGCGACTATGAGGCAGCCCTCGCAGCGGGTCAGAGCATGGTCGATATGGGGATGCCAGGTTTTCACTTGTCCCTTACCCAAGCCGCGATGGGTGATCATGACGCGGCGGTCGAAACCCACTACAATAATCTACGATTCGTCGGCACGATGTTCAGACCTCCGCCCGGTTCGAATGAGATTTCTGACGAGGCCCGCGATTTTTATCTGCTAACGGCAGCGAAGGGCGTCTGCAGCGGCGATGCAGAAGCCCGCCAGACCTATTGCAACCTCATCGATATGCTGCACCAAACGCTGCCTGAACCGTACGATCATAGCGTTGCCTGGCCGGCAATCTGGATGGGCCATACCGAGCTTGTAATGAAGATCTACCGGGAACGCATTCACCCGGCCAATATGCCCGGTCTGATGAACCTGTGGGCCGATATCGATCCTATGAACCGTACGATCAACCATCCGGACTTCATGGCTTTTGCAGAAGACATCGGTATGGTTGAAGCTTGGGAAAAGTATGGCTGGCCAGATATGATTCCCTACGACCCTCGCACGACATCTTAAAAATTGACGTTTTATTGACGCCTCGCGGCATTGATCACCTCCCCCGTTTTCGCTGACACAGTTGGCAATACAATGGAGAGTTTCAGTGAAAACGCGCGCTATCAATCCAACCCCCTGGTTGCAACACTTCAACATGAACCATGCGATCGAAGTGACGGGCGCTTCGCGAACACTCTATCTATCTGGTCAAACGTCGACGAACGCTGATGCTGCGCCGCTTCATCCCGGTGATCTCGTGGCGCAGTTCCAAACGGCTTGGGACAATTTGAAAACGGCGCTCTCCGAGGCCGAGATGTCGCCGCCGAATATTGTTCGCATGAACATCTACACCACGGATGTCACCCAGTTTATGGAAAAGGCGGAGGACATCATCCCGGTCTTCGCCTCGGATGGGGTTGAGCCCGTTTGTACGCTTTTAGGCATCTCTGCACTCTTTGATCCCGACTTGATGGTTGAGATCGAAGCAACAGCGGTGGCGTGACGGTGCCCAGACGATCGAACCGTCTCTTGCATGCTGACCTGACAGGAAAGCGCCTTCCGGAATGAGCCAGCTAACTGAAAAATCAGCGCCAACCGCAAAGGGCGAGCGCTATGATGTGCTCGATGCGCTACGGGGCGTTGCGTTGCTTGGAATATTTGCCGCGAACATCCGCTTTTTCAGTGGCTGGGAATACCTTTCCAGCGCGGACCGGGCAGCGCTTTCCGGCAACGGCTATGCTGTGTGGGATTTCCTACACCTCGCTCTTATCGACGGGAAGTTCTACACGCTGTTTTCGCTTCTGTTCGGCATAGGCTTCGCTTTGCAACTCAGTCGGCTGGAGGGGCGCGGGGCCGCTGCAACGCAAATCTATTTGCGCCGGACATTTATCCTGCTCGGGTTCGGCCTCATCCATCTGTTTGTTTTCTGGGAAGGCGATATCCTAACACCCTATGCTCTGCTGGGATTCGTTTTGCTCGCGGTTCGAGGGTGGTCTGACAAAGCTTTGCTTGTGACGGCAGGCGTCTCATTAATCGTCCCACCGACCGGTTATGCGCTCTTTTGGTACTTTGGGATTGATCAGAGCCTCGGGATTTACGGGATCGCAAGCGCGATCTGTCCGTCTTTCTTCACTGACCCGCTTACCGAGCTGCAATTAGACTCAGTCGCGGAGCAGCTGACGTGCTCCGTTGGTGGCGGGTTCACCCGCTTTGGCTTTATGTTTGACACATGGCGCTGGCCTAAACTCTTCGCCATTATGCTTTGCGGTCTCTGGGCCGGCCGTCAGCTTGTCCGTGGGACGTTGCTCGATAATACCAGACTTCTCGTCGGTATTGTGGTGGTTGGGGGGCTGAGCGGTGCGATCGCTGGTCCGATCCTTGCCAGCCTGAATGGAATTGGGTTCCTCAGGCCGCATTCGCCACAAGGCTTGTATGCAGTGATTGCTTACACATTTGCCGTGATCCCTCTTGGGCTGGCCTTTGCTGCAGGATTCGTCCTCTTATGGCGCGTCGCCCGCCCAGTCCTAAGAATCGTAGCCGCGCCGGGCCGCATGGCGCTCACAAACTATCTCGGCCAGACAGCGATCGGCCTCACTGTTTTTCTCGGGATCGGCTTTGATATGGCAGCTCAGTGGTCGATTCAGTCGCTCCTCCTATTCGTGGTGGCCGTTTTTCTCGTTCAGATCATTCTTTCCAACCTCTGGCTCAGCCACTTTCAATACGGGCCTCTGGAATGGATCTGGCGGACCCTGACCTATGGACAGACGCCAAAGATGCAGAGCCATGGTTCCGCATCGATAAGCCAGTGAGCCACACATGTTGCTGCGCCGCATCACAAAACACGTCAAAGACCAAAACTGGTTCGCTATTGGTATCGATTTTGTCATAGTCGTCGTCGGTGTGTTCCTCGGTATCCAGATTGGCAATTGGAATGAGGCGCGGGTTTCCAACGTTCGGGAAGCTGAATATCTGGAACAGCTTCGCAATGAGATTGCATCAAATGCCGGTATGGCTCGCATGCAGTCAACGTTCGTGGACCGACTCATCGAGGGCGGTCGAAACGGTCTCGAATTTTTGGAAACGGGGGAACCATGCCAAGTCGAATGTGAGGACCTGATCATAGACCTATTTCATGCCTCCCAACTCTGGGGAACAGATTTTTTCTCCGAAAAATATCAGGAAACGAACAGACGTGGCATTCCATCCTATGAACCGTTGCGCCTCACTGTTCAGGGAATTTATTCGTATATGTCTGGATGGGACACAGTCAATTCGACGCCTCCCGCCTATCGCGAACGCGTCCGGGGGTATATCCCAGTTAATGCCTTGGCGGCGCTCTGGCGCGATTGCTACGATATTACTGATGCGCCAAATGAGCTTATGACATTCGGGTGTAAGAGTGCGCTGGCAGAGATGGAGCTAGCACCCGCCCTATCGCAGATGCAGGACGACCCGGAACTCATCCGCTCACTTCGTTTCTGGATTGGCCAAAACGAACATGCACAGCTGAACTACCCAACCGTGATTGAGAGAGCCGATGCTGCCATCGAGGCCATCAATCAGCATCTTGCCCAAACGCGATAGGTCTCCGTTGCGTCAAAACTCTGTCTCAGAGAAGCTGTGTTATGAGCCTTCTGGCGTGCGCGGCTTAAACTCGCGCTATACTTGACTTGGGGATACAAATGCTACTGCGTCGCATCACACAGCACGTCAAAGATCAGAACTGGTTCGCCATTGGGATCGATTTTGTGATCGTGGTCATCGGTGTTTTTATCGGTATTCAAGTTGCCAACTGGAACGATGCTCGGAATGGTGCGCAGAGGGAGCAGCAGGTCTTGTTCGAGCTCCTCGATGATTTGCAGCAAGACTCTCTTGCGCTGATTTCAGCCGCTCAAGCCGCGCAGGTCAGCATAGACGCGGCGAACATTGTGCTAGAGCAAGCCAACCTTGACCCTGTCACTCAGATTTCTTTTTCTGTGCGAAACGTACAGACAAGCAACCAAGTCACCGTCGCGCCGCCTGGCCCGTTGGATGCCTATCAAGCATCAGCGTTTTGGACGAATATTACGACACGATATTATCCTGCTCAAAATGATGCGGCATTAAATGCGCTGATAGCAGCAGGCAATTTTTCGATTATTGAAGATCGTCAAATCGTCAGGGACTTGCAGCGCTACCGGACGTATTGGGCTAATGTCATGATTAGCCACGACACGACATATCGACCTTTTAGGAATAGGACCGTTTTCGTGGGTCAAAAACATGGTCTCAGCCCGTTTACCAATACTGATCTCGATGCCTTAGTTGAGATCGTCAGGATTGATCAGGAAATGCAGGGTGCCATTCGAACAAATGCGGAGCTTGCGGCCTTTCATCTTGAATCTCTTAATGGTCTCAATGAAGCGGCGCAGGCTCTTGCAGACCGTATTGAGACTGCATCTGCATCGTAACAGAAGTTCCATGCAAATCAGGCCAGAGGAGACTCAATGACACTTGATCAAATAGCCCAGATTGCTCAGATTGTTGGCGTCCTCATCGTTGCCATAACGCTGATTTATTTGACAATTCAGATCAAGCAGGGCACCGCCCAGCTCCGTTCCGACACGCGTCAGACACAACTCGAGAACGACCAAACAGGTGTCTACAAATTCGTCGAGTTTCCCGAACTGGGGCGCGTCTTTTCGCAAAAGGAAACACCTACGTTTCCTGAGAAAACGCAATTGTTTTTTTGGATGATAGGTCAAATGCGCGCTCGAGAATATGAATGGCTGCAATACAAAAACGGCGCAATGGATCAGAGCTCCTGGGAGACGTACCGCGATGTGATCTACTTCGTTCTAGGAACAGAACGGGCTCGTGCCTTGTGGGAAATCTGCTCTGTCTATTTCAATCCCGACTTCGTGAAGATGGTCGATGGCATGATCGTAAATACCGAGACAACAGATCTTTGGGACCGATTGGCGGAAATCCGATGACTAAGGGCGAGCGAAAATCTTGAAAGTATCGCGGAATGTAACCCAACGTTTATTAGGCGTGGAGGTACTCATTGATACGACCTCCCATGAGGGCAAAGGGTCCGCATGGGATGATGAATTGAAGGAGTGAGAAAATGCTGCTGCGTCGCATCACAAAGCACATCAAAGACCAAAATTGGTTTGCAGTTGGCATCGACTTCGTCATCGTCGTGGTCGGTGTGTTTATTGGTATCCAGGTCGCGAACTGGAATGCGTCTCAGTTTGAGCGGCGCGAAGAAGCGGCTATTGCGGAAAGACTTCGATCCGACTTTGAGCGCGTTGAATCGGACGCGGAGCTTAGTCTCGCTTTCCATATAAGGATGACCGAGGATATGCGGACAGTGTTGCGATCCCTCCGGTCGGGCGTTTTACAGGATAGAGATATTCCCGCTTTTGAACGGGTTCTTGTATTGGGAACGGCGTTTCAAACAAGCGCAGACAGGGCCGGTAGTTTCACGGAACTCATGTCCTCGGGGCGGGGAAATATCCTGCGAGACCGCGATTTGTTACACTTACTGGTCGATTATGAAGACTTTCTTGGGCGCTTCGCGGTCGCACGGAACTATTACATTGAAAATGCGTTGCTCTGGACACCCGACTTCAAGGCTGCATACGAATACGATATTGGTTTTCAGCTAACCGATGATTTCTTTGCTTTGGTCGACGAAGGAGAGCGATATGTCTCTTACGACTTTGAGGTATTAGCCGCCGACCCGGCTTTCGAAAATGCAATAGAGGAACTCCTTTTCATACACAGCGGATTTACAATGTGGCGAAGACGGATCAACAATCGCATTGATGATATTCAACAGCAACTTGCCTCAAGTGAACCGTAATAGCCTGCACGACCGGTGCCACCTTATCGAGCGGCTTATTCTCGCTCCAGAGCAGTCGTTGAGCCAATGTCGCGAAGCGCTCTGAATAGGACTATCACGACATCAGTTTTCAAGTGATTTTCTGCTTAAAACGTTGCAATTAGAGGAGTCTGCCCCACGGTCCTCCCAAACTGGACTTGGGGATAGCCATGCTATTACGCCGCATCACGAAACACGTTAAAGATCAAAACTGGTTCGCTGTAGCGCTCGACTTTGTCATCGTTGTGATTGGTATCCTTATCGCGTTTCGGATCACGGAATGGAATGAGGCCCGCAGTGATGCGATAGCAGAACAGGCGCTGCTGGAGCGGTTGCAAGAGGAAGTCTCCACGGTTCAGGCGCTTGATACAGCGACCCGCGCGCTCTTTATCGATGCGCGTGAGAAGAATTTGATTTCGGCACGCCATGTCATTCTGGGCGTAACAGAGCGAACGGAGCTTACCACTGAAGAGTGTCAGGCGGTTGGGTTTAGCCATCTCCCACTTTATGGCGGCGCCGTCGATATCCCTATCGTCTCAGAGTTGCGCGCGACCGGCTAGACAACGCTTTTGCGCGATGAACAAATTGTTCGTGAAATTTCTAATCTCGCAAGCTTCCTCGAAAGCGCGCGTGGTTTTGATAATAGCACCCGTTCGAATATTACGCTGCTGTCTCGAGCTTTTCCTGAACTCATTTCACTGCGGATTGAGCAACAGGCGGTAACACTGACGGAGTTTGAGATTGATCCTTATGATGCATTCTACGAATGCGACACGGCCGGTATGCTTGCGAGCGCTACTTTTCGTAACGCATTCGGGGAGAATGCAACGCGCCAATTTAGATTGCTTGAAATCGCCATTGAGCCGGTACGGCAGTCTTTGAATGATCTAAACGCGGCGCTGGCTGAGGCTCTCAGGTTACCCCCTGAAGTCAATAAGGCGAGCACCAATCTCCCTGAAAATGAGGACGCACGATAAGAAATGACCCTCGAAACCATCTATTACGTCACGCAAATCATCGCCGTGGTCGCGGTCGTAGCGTCGCTAATTTTTGTTGGTTTGCAAGTGCGGCAAGATGCAGAGCAAACCCGTCTCAACACACGTGCCCTGAAAGCTACTTCGCACCACGCTATATCGGACAGCTTCAATCATTTAAACACGACGCTAGCGACATACCCAGACCTGGCTCGGATTTGGGATGCGGGCCTACAAGGTGTCCACAAGCTCAATCGGGAAGAACTGACGGCATTCCACTCCATTCTGATCGCTTACGTGCGTATCTTTGAAACGCTATACTTCCAGAGTGAGAATGGCACGATGGCGAAAGAGCTTTGGGAAGCAGAGAAACGGGTGCTGAAATTCATGTTCGCAATGCCAGGTGTGCAACAATGGTGGGCGCTTCCACTTCTGCCGTTCAGCGATGCGTTCAGGGCCGAAGTGGAGGCATTTCAGGCCTAGGCATCTCGCATATCAGGCCTCTATCGCTAAAAACGCAGTGGCTTAAAATCGCCCCAGAGCGGTCGCTCGTGACAATCGAGAGGTCGGAGAAAAATGATCTATTCCTTAGAGCCCTCTGGGGCCGCGGATACCAATCCCACAAGTAACTGAGCTGCTTCAAAAGCTGAAACGACCAGTGCAGTCAAATAGAGGGCTTCGGCGTTTGGACTGAACGCCCCCACAAGGATCAATATCAATGGAAGTTGGATTGCCGCTTCCTGAACCCAGAAAAAAGCGGCGAGACCGGGTGTCGTTTTAATCGCTTCCAGGGCTTTAGACCACGTGGCCAATATAGCTACCCAGGCCATTGCGAGAAGCACAATCGCTCCAATACGAAGTGACCAGTCGACGTTGAGACCGTATCTATCTAGCAATAACGGTAGGAGCGCTCCGACAACTACCATTATTCCGATGTACACAATAGTCGCCAAGATTTGTGCTTCTTGTTGGGTCGCCGTTGATCTTTTGGATGCGCTAATCAATGCCCCAAAGCCGATGTAAATCCCGGCGATTTGCGCCAGAACAAACATAAATGCGATCGTTTCTGCGGTCATTTCGTCCCCGGCACGCCATAATACTGTCTACTCGACCTTTCGTGAAGCGGGCTGTCAATATCCCATACATGCACAACTGAGAGGAAAGAGAGTAGTTAAGCGTCTTAAAATCGCCTCAAATAGGACGATCGAAGCGTGAGACGCAGGCGTATGGCTTTGCATTTCAACTGGATTGTACCATGGTCCTCACGCAAGGGGATTGGGGACAAATATGCTTCTGCGCCGCATCACAAAACACGTCAAAGAACAAAACTGGTTCGCTGTTGGGATTGACTTCGTCATCGTCGTTATCGGTGTCGTTATCGGTATTCAGGTCTCAAATTGGAATGAGACGCGCACTGACACCAACCGCGAAAAAGTAATTCTCACTGATCTGCTTGATGATCTAACGGCAGATCAAGGGGCTCTTTCGTCGTCTTTGCAATTGGTCACTCTCGGCATCGACGCTGGCAATGTGCTGCTTATGGATGCCGATTTGGAGCCCATTCTGTCCCTTTCGGTTCCAGGGCAGTCCAGCATCTTCTCATTTGATGTACTAAACGTGGCGTTGACGTCGGAGCCCACTGAGGATGTTCGTCGCGAATTGTGGACACGTTCGACAGTGCGCATTTATCCTTCTCATAATGATGCAACAATAGAATCTTTGATAGCCGCTGATAATTCTTCGATCATTCAGGATGAGACACTTGTTCGTGATCTTCTGCGATACAGAACGCTTTGAACGGGCGTCGAGGATGCTCAAGTCAACACATTCAGGCCTTTTCGAGATCGACTAATTTTTACTGGACAGGAACATGGGTTCAGTCCTCTCATCTCGATTGATCATGATGTGCTTGTCGAAGCCCTTCGCACTAACGCCGCTCTCAGGGGGGCGTTGAGAACCATGGTATCCTACACAATTGCTTAGCAGGTTTGTTATGAGCGAATTCAACAGGAAGCCGAGGCGCTTGCAACGCGCGTTGAAGCGGAGTTAGAAAAATGAGCCTCGAAACTGTCTATTATGTCACCCAAATCATCGCGGTTGGAGCGATCCTAATTTCGCTTATTGCGATTTATATTCAGCAGCGTAAGGATCATATTCTGGCGCGCGCTGAAAATCAAAGAGAGATCCTTAGAGAGATTGAAAACCTGACGGGTATTCCCGTCGCGAGTCCTGATGCACTCCAGAACATTCGCGCGTGCTATTTCGATTATGAGGGGGCGACCCCGGCTCAACAAGCTGACTTTGCGCATGTCGTGCACAAAGCCATCTCAATCGCTGAGACGGCGCTTTACATGCGAAATGACAAACTCATTGCTGAAGCTTCTTACCGGGGTATGGAAGGCGCGGCGCTTCTCTCCCTCATGACGCCTGGCGGCCAACAGTATTGGCAGCGAATGCGCATGTTTCTAGGGAGAGATATTCGCGAAGCACTCGATCAAGCGATGCGCGAACGCAAGGATATCCCTCCAATATGGGAGGTCCTTCCGCAATACGCGCCGGACCCGGCACAAACTTCAGCAATCGATCCAGAAGACGAACCGAATGAATGATGGGTGCAGCGTGGATCCAAAAACCAGATCAACGTTAGCGTTTTAAATTCGCCCCGGCTAAGCCACTCGATGATAAAGCATAAGCGCTCTTGGCGTTATGCGTCCTCAGCATTCGGATCGACTGCGGGAGTGAACCGTCGATCGGTGACACTCTGTGGGTCGGAATCGACTTTGAACAACGGGAACATCTTATAGAATTGATCCACGCTGATCGGATCGGTTGTCATACGCTCATCGATGGCTTCGACGACATGATTGGCATAGGCAACTTTCGCATCATTCCAGTATTCAGCGCCTCCTGGTGTTCCAAGATGCATCGCGGCGAATGCGATGAACTTCACCCCTGAGTCTTCGTCTATAAGCCCTTCGCGTTTCATGAAACTCGCTTGCTCTGCCATGACAATAACCTTGACGATGTACTGCATGAACTCAGCTTTTTCTTTCGATGAAGCGCTTTTGAAGTCCAAGAGGCAGTTCTGAACACTCTCCAATCCTGAGGTATTCGATAGCATTGCGTCGAACCATTCAGTGGTCTTCAGCAGTATCTCGCGTTGGTTTTCGGCTTTTGCGAGCGCGTGATCTTTTCTTTGCTGAATGAATATGGCGATCAGAGAGCCAAGGATCAGAACCACGGCAATAATCTGCGTGATGTAGTATGTGGTTTCGAGAGACATAGCGGTCCTGAGTTGAGTATTCGCTTTCGGCAAAAAGAGAAGGCATGAAACCAATTTCGTCAACTTGGATGCCTAAAAAGGAAAGTCCACGAGAGGCTTAAATCCGCTCCAAATAAGACACTCTGCCGAGTTCGCAAACCGTCTGCTTCCGGCGATTTCGAGCCGTTCGCAGGACAGTACGGCTGTGACCGCTTCGCACGATATGGTAGCTTGGCAGTCAGCCGAGTGCGCTGACCAATTTGAAAATTGCGGGTAGTTTTGCGGGTACGAAAGAGTCGATAGAATAAATAATGTTAATTTTCAACGACTTGTTTGCGATCTTTGAGTCCTCTCCTTGCACCATTCGCAGCCGGTTGTGCGCAGCACAAGATTTTGATCCGGGGGATCAAAATCAGGCGGAGAATGCCCCGGCAGGGGCAAGCAAAAATGGATGTGGTCTTTGTTTCGGCTGCGCTTTCTTGATTGTCCCCGCTTCGCGATGGACTGCGCTCAAGGCTGCTCCTGTCAGCGCGCAGCGATGGAAAATCGATCCGGGGGATCGATTTTAGGTTTTGAATGCCCCGGCCAGGGCGAGCGAAAGGCGATTACGATGGCCCTGGCAGTTTCGCTTGCTCGCGCGTGGTTCGGATCAGGTTCGCGAATTGCATGAACTCTTCGACCAGTGGGTTTGATTTTCGCCAGATCAAACCGACTGTCCGCGTGGGAACCGGATCGGAGAAACGGCAGACAGAGACCGACTTCAGCTTTGACTCCAACGGGGCCGCCATTTCCGGGATGAAAGTCACGCCCATGCCCACGCTGACCATGCCCACAAGGGTCGACAGGGAACTGCCCTCGACAACATCACTCGGCGTGGCTGAATTGGCCTGACAGTACGACAGAGCCTGGTCGCGAAAACAGTGGCCCTCGCGAAGCAAAAGGACCTGAGAGCGAGAAAGCTCATCGGCCGTCGGCGCCGGCAAATGCTCTGATCCCGGCGGCCGAACCAGAAGAAACTCTTCCTCGAACAGCGTGAATTCCTGCAGGCTCGGCTCAGACACGGGCAGCGCCACCATGGCGAGGTCCAGGCTCCCGGTGAGCAGATCATCCACAAGCGTCGCCGTTTTGGCTTCGCGCGGACGCATCTTGGCATGGGGAAACCGCTCCATCAGAACACTGACGATTTCCGGCAGGACATAGGGGGCAATTGTCGGGATGAAGCCGATGTTGAGCTCTGCGAAGAAGGGCGCCTTATTGGCGCGCACGAGATCGTCGAGTTCATCAACCGCTGTGAGGATATGCCGGGTGCGCCGGGCAAATTCGAGGCCCAGGGCGGTCAGGTGCACTTGTCGCGTGGAGCGCTCCACAAGGGGCGCGCCGCTGAGGGCTTCCAGTTCCTTGATCTGCGTCGACAGGGCAGGCTGGGTTATCCCGCAAGCGCTGGCCGCGTTTCCAAAATGTCTTTTTTGCACCAGGGCATCGAAATATCTCAGATGTTTCATGGTGATATTTTTCATCAGATTTTTTTATATTAACCGATAAGAATTTGCAATTTTCCTTATTCTCCAAAGAGACCTAGATACCCTTCCAACGCCGTGAGGCGTGACATCGTGGTGTGCGGCTGACGTTGCAGACCAAGGATGGAATTGAATTTCAACGAAGAGGATCACATGAGCGACAATACAAGTCTGGCAAAGTGCCCGGTCATGCACGGTGGCAACACCGGCACCGGCAACAGCGTGACAAAGTGGTGGCCGAAAGCCCTCAATGTGGACATTCTCCACCAACACGATGCGCGCATCAATCCGATGGACGTGGACTACGACCATCGCGAGGCGGTCAAAACTCTCGACTATCAAGGCGTCTGGGATGACACCAAAGCGCTCCTGACAGACAGCAAGTCCTGGTGGCCCGCCGATTGGGGACACTATGGCGGCTTCATGATCCGCCTGACCTGGCACGCTGCCGGCACCTATCGCCTCGGCGACGGTCGCGGTGGCGCAGGCACCGGCAACATCCGTTTTGCGCCCCTGAACTCCTGGCCGGACAATGCGAGCCTGGACAAGGCCCGCCGCCTGCTCTGGCCCGTGAAGAAGAAGTACGGCAACGCGCTGAGCTGGGCAGATCTGATCGCGCTCGCCGGCACGGTGGCCTATGAGTCCATGGGTCTGAAAGTGTTCGGCTTCGGCTTTGGCCGCGCCGACATCTGGGGCCCGGAACAGGACATCAACTGGGGCGCGGAGAATGAAATTCTCGCCGCAACGGAAAACCGCGTTGCCAGCCTCGATGATGCAGACACGATGGATAATCCCCTCGCGGCGTCGCACATGGGTTTGATTTACGTGAACCCCGAGGGCGTGAACGGTAATCCAGACCCGGCACTCACGGCGAAGTATGTGCGCACAACCTTTGCACGCATGGCCATGAATGACGAGGAAACGGCGGCCCTGACCGTCGGCGGCCACACCGTTGGCAAGGCGCACGGAAACGGCCCTGGCGACAATATTGGGCCTGAGCCAACCGCCGCGGAGATCCACGAAGCAGGCTTCGGCTGGCACAATCCAGGCCAGGGCGGCAAGGCGAACAAGGCCTTCACATCCGGTATTGAAGGCGCGTGGACACCGACGCCCACCCAGTGGGACAATTCCTATCTGGAAGTCCTGTTCGGCTATGAGTGGGAACTGAAAAAGTCTCCGGCAGGCGCCTGGCAGTGGGAACCGACCGACATCAAGGAAGAGCACAAGTATCCGGATGCGACCGACCCATCGATCAAGCACAATCTGATCATGACCGATGCGGACATGGCGATGAAGGTTGATCCCGTCTACCGCGAGATCTGCGAGAAATTCCGCGCAGATCCGGACTATTTCGCAGACACATTCGCGCGCGCCTGGTTCAAGCTGACCCACCGCGATATGGGCCCGATCCAGAACTATATGGGACCATTTGTGCCCCAGGAAGAGCTGATCTGGCAGGACCCCATTCCGGTCGGCAATGCAGACTACAATGTCGATGCCCTGAAAGCCGACATCGCCGCCAGCGGACTCTCCGTGACGGAGATGGTGTCTACGGCCTGGGACAGCGCACGCACCTATCGTGGCTCAGACCGTCGCGGCGGTGCCAACGGCGCTCGGATTCGTCTGGCTCCGCAGAAAGACTGGGAAGGCAACGAACCAGACCGTCTGGCAAAAGTGCTCGGCGTGCTTGAGCCAATTGCCGCCAAACACGGCGCCTCGATTGCCGATGCGATCGTTCTGGCGGGCAACATAGGCGTTGAGCAGGCGATCAAGGCCAGTGGTCAGGCTATGGATGTGCCGTTCATTCCGGGACGCGGCGATGCGAGCCAGGAGCAAACCGACACGGCGTCCTTCCACTATCTCGAGCCTCTGGCCGATGGGTTCCGCAACTGGCAAAGCGCTGAATTCAGCGTCAGTGCCGAGGAAATGCTGCTGGACCGCGCCCAACTCCTTGGCCTCACCGGTCAGGAAATGACGGTCCTGCTCGGTGGGTTGCGCGTTATTGGCACCAACTATGGCGGCACCAAGCACGGCGTGTTTACAGACCGCGTGGGCGCGCTCACCCAGGACTTCTTCACCACGCTGACGGACATGTCCTACAGCTGGCATCCTGTCGGTGACGGAACCTATGAACTGCGTGACAGCGAAACCGGCTTGATCAAGTACACCGCTACCAGCGCAGATCTGGTCTTCGGGTCCAACGCGATCCTGCGGGCCTTCGCAGAGGTCTACGCCCAGGACGACAATGGCGAAAAGTTCGTTCGCGATTTCGTCGCGGCCTGGACGAAGGTGATGAACGCAGATCGCTTCGATCTGCTCACCTAATTTGCAATGACTGGGCGGCTTCGCACCGCGCGGTCACTCGCTTCAAACACGATCAAGGGCGGCGCATGCGTCGCCCTTTTTCTTTGGCCGCGCCCAAATCGGTTTCGCACAAATCTAGGAAATCTGGGCCAGTGAAAGGGCGACGCCAAAGGCGGACGGGACCCCGCGTGTCAGCGACAGCTCGATTGTGTCCGAAGTTCCATTGATACTGTCGAGAGCTTCCGGCGCCACCCGCAGGACCAGATCGCCCATGGGCAAGCCATCAAGGTAAAAGTAGCCGTCATATTCACTCATAGCCTCGCCAACGACCCGTCCCGCTTTGTCCACCGCCTGGATGAGCACACCGGCCACAGGCACATCATTCTCGGCTTTCGTCAGAACGACTGTCCCATCAACTTCCCCAGACAGCGACAGGGGCACATTCAGATCGATCACCTGGCCCGGCCGCACAGTCACCGCATGGCCCGGCTCGATCGGCTGAAGAAACGGGTCATCCAGCGAGCCGAGGGACAGTTCCATATTGATGGAGCGATAGGGCTCAACGCCGCCGAACGTAACGCCGCCATCGGCGCCCGATTCTTCTTTCCGGATAGACTGGTCTACGATGAAACTTGCGCCCTGAATGGCACGGTCGACCGATGAGAGGACGCCGTCTTCATCGATATCGTCGAACACATTTGCACGGATAGCGCCGGTGCGGGTCAGCCCCGGCAGCGCTGCCGCATAGCGCTGCTTATGCCGGTCGTGGAACAGAGATGTGGCCAGCCGAATGCCCGCACTCCACGCGCCGCGGTCGTCGAGCCCGGTGGTGGCAGAAATGGAAACCGGCCCCAGATCCCGCGCATAGCTGGCGCTAGCCTGGGTTCTGCGGCCCTGCATGTCATGGGCAATCGAAACCTGTCCAAATCCGCCACGCGGCAAACGCCGTTGCAACGCGACATCGAAAGATTTCACCTGCGCTGTCGGCGCAATATTATAGTCCAGGCCTGCGCGTATCCTTAGGCCCGACAGGGTGCGCGCCAGGCCGAAACTGCCTTGCAGGGCCTGGATATCGCCCCCTTGATGCCCCCAAACCCGCTCATAGAAACTCGTCGCGCCCCAGCGCCACCCTTGGTGAGACGAGCTGGTGTTCACGCCCGCCGTGAGTCTCTGGGTGCCGTCCAGGTCGTCTTGCCAGACCAGTCGTGTTCGTACTGGCAGGCCATGGCGCAGAACGGGCGCGGTCGTATCATAGTCAAGCCGGACGCTTTGACGTGGAGGCTGGGTTCGATCCTGGCTGCTCAGGGGTGCCAGACCGCCATTCCAGGCGTAGCGCACATCCAAAGACGAGCGGTCATCGAATAAATGGGCCACGCCAAGCTCGGCTGCGGGTCCGCCAAAATTTGACGCCGCGAGCCTCAAAACGCCCTGAGTGTCACCATGCGCGCCGACGAGACTTGTCGTCGCCGCAGCCTCGCCTAAAGCGGTAGCCTTGGCATCCAGCCGGACGGTGAGAGACCGGGAAACACCATATTGAAGGCTTGCGGACGCTGAGGGGCGCGACAGTCCGGACCTGAAGCCATCGAGCGCGGTACCTTCCTCTAACACGGCGAATTCGTACTGCACTTCATGCTCCGGGTGCATTTCCTGACCCGCGAACAGTTTCACCTCGCGCTCGAGCGTTTCTCCAAACGGGCCGAACAGTTTCACCGTATAGCGATTGTAGCCCGGTCGGATCTCCACATCCTCAAACAGATACTCGCCCTGTTCATTGGGCCCCTCTCGAAAATCGAGCAATTGTCCTTCCAGGTGGAGTTCCGCTTCCCAACCGTCCGGCAAGGGTCCACGAACATCCGTGACGTCAAAGACGTTGGCGACATAGGCAGGCCGGTTCGTGATCGTAAGTCCACGGCCCGTCTCGGACCGGGCAATAAGGGGCTGGCTTATGCCTGCTACGTCCCCGAAGCGAATCTGTCTGGGCCGAAGGCTATGGGGAGCCGTTTCGAAGACCCGCTCAAAACTCAGCCTCAAGCCCGTATCGCCCTCCTGCGTTTGGGTTGTGCGCAGGCGCGCAGTGGCGAAAACCAGATCACCAGCCAATTCCAAGCTGCCCTTTGTTGTTGTCGCCCCCGCAGATTGGCTGGTGATGTCGAGAGCCAGATCGGCCGTTGGCCAACTGATCCAGCGATACGGCGCTTCAACCTTGCGGTAGTCTGGCCTGGCTGAGCCCACCTCACCCACCAGAAGCTCTCGCAAAGCCTCGCGCTCCAGACGCGCTTCAAGGGGAAGCGTCTCGCGCGGCTGGAGATGAACCAATAGAGAAGTCGGGTCATAGCTTACATCGATAGGCAGGATCTGCGACCACGCATGGTCCGTCATGCACCAACCATCCTCGGTGGCAAACACAGTGCCCGCGAGATCGATTTCGTGCACTTTCTTGAGGCGCGCTTTCTGTCCGGTCACATCAATTTCGACCGAACGGTCTCTTGCGAGAAACCATCCCTGGGCGCCCGCGGAGGTGACATCAATCGGCGCCTCCAGAAGCGTGAACAGGTCCGCTGCCACAAGGCAAAGCCCTTCGGCGCGCTCATAGGCCGTGAGCGTATTCTTCAAACGTAGGTCACCGAGGCGAACGCCCACAAAACGGACATCATCTTCACCCGGGCGATCCTCGACACCCCCATCGACAGTGTCACCGAAGAGGAGCGCGAATGGGTCCGCCTGCGCCGCGGCTCCCGGGCAGAGGAGAAAGGTCCACGCCGCCGCCAGTACTGCTATTCGGACGGGCACAGACCCTGCTCCTCACCCGGCCGTTCGTCAGTTCACGGCCAGAGTGACTTCGGAAATCGTTCCGGGACGTGCTGGATCGGAGGAGACGTAGGCAATGCGGACGGTTTGACCCTGAAGGCGCTCCGCGATTTCGGTCGGCATGGGGAGGATGACGTCACGCTCCGTATTCGGCGTATAAATCGCAATGCCCCGCGCGAAGTAGACCGGCTCGGCCTGGTCTTCGACGTAGATTTCGATGTCGCCATAGGTGGACCGGTCACCGGTGCGGGTCAGGCGTGCGATAAGCAGGGTCTCGCCGATTTCGTCGCTGGGTGCAGTGGTAGCAGAGTTGATCTCAACGCTTGCCTCAAGGCTGCCCACGCGGACAATCGCTGGAATGGTGAGCGAGCGAACCGCGATGAGTTCAATCGAGATGGCATCGCCGCCTTCGCTTGTCGCTTCTGACAGCGTCCGTCCAGCGCTGGTCGGCGCACCCATGACGCGCAGGTGCGAGCGATACTCACCGGGTTCCAGACCGCTGGTCTGGGCTGAAACACGGATTGTTTGACGACCGCCTGGCTCCAGAAGGGCCCGGCGCGGCGAGAAGCGGAGGATGTCATCGGCGAACAGCTCGCCTTCAAGCTGATCCGTTGCGGTTTCCAGGGCGCCGTTGGTCAACATGCGCCGGTTTTCCAAACTGATGCGGTATGCGCCCTGCTCGGCCGCCTTATTCACCAGAACCAGTTCTGCGGAACGCTCCCCATTTTCGAGGACCACACGGGTTGGCGCGATCATCAACTCGGCTGATGCGAAAGGCGCCATCAACGCCGTGGCAGAGGCAAGCAGGATCAGTTTCATGGGACGGGACATGGCAAGGCTTCCTGTGTGAAGGGCTATTGGTATTCGATGGTGAGGGTGAATGTGCCGGTGTATGTGCCCGGCGGCTGGTTTGGATTGATGTGCAGGATGGCCCCTGCATTGAAGCGGGCGATTCCTGTGGACCGAAGGCGCTGGAAACCGCGCCATTCCGTGTCGTTGCCGCTGCCCGCACCAAAGAATGTGTCGACCAACATCATGTTGTTGGCGCCATCGGTGATCGTGATCTGGCCGGGGTCGGAGATGTTGTAATAGCGCAGGGGTTCGCCAACGACGGTGAAACGGGCCCGGTTGCCGGGTTCAAAACAGGTCAGCTCAGCGGAACATTCGCTGGTGTTGTTCCTGCCGCGATTGACCTTGACGGTTCCCGAAAGGGTGCGACTTGGCGCGATCGTGCCGAAGTCGAGATCCTGGCGCTTGATCACGCTCAGGCCATTGATGACGATGGCGCCGGCATTGCCCTCAAAATCCGGGTCGGCGGATCCACCATCCTGGGCCATGGCGGGCGCTGAAAGGGCCGCCAGGGTCGCTATCAAAATGAGGGGTCTCATGGGGCGAGATCCTTCCATCTGGCTTGTAAACTGGATGAGAAACGAGGGAGCGCGGGAGAGGCCCGCCCAGGCAAAGCCCGGACGTGCAAGGGGCTGGGGAGTTGCAAACGGCCCCTCCCGCGCAAAGGCTCGCTTACTGGTACTCCACCGTGACGGTGAACGTGCCGGTGTACTCGCCGGTGGCCTGGTTGGCAGCGACGTTGAGCGTGCCACCCACATCGAAGCTGTCAGTGCCGCCCGTGGACAGCGTGCCGTTGGCTTTTGATCCGGTGAAGTTGTTCACCGTCATCGTTCCGCCATTGCCATTCGAGATCGAAATGGAGCTTGGCAGATCGATGGTGTAAGCACGCTCAGGATCACCGGAGACGCTGAATTCAGCGGCCGTGTGATCGCTGGACAGGCAGGTGAGCTCTGCTCCGCAGGTCTTGTTACCAGCAGCGTCAACGATGACCGTGTCGGCAGCTGAAGTGCTTGGCGCAACCGTACCGAAGTACAGGGCTGTCACGTTGGAGATTTGCAATGGCGCAACAATTTTTGCACCTGCATCGGATTGGACGTCAGCAGCGATAGCGGATCCTGCGAGGATCGTTGCTGCGGCCACGGCGGAAAGAAGTTTTTTCATTGTACTGGTCTCATTCTGGTGTGGTTGAACGACGGCGTATTCTGCCGTCGGAAACAACCTGTAATAGAAAAATGAAAACAAACGGACCTGCACCGGCGCACAAGCTTCACACAATTCGACCATAAGTTGTAAACGATTTCAGATCGGTGTGCTCACTCTGAGCAAGTCTTGCCCGGCCCAGACAACGAAGCGAAAATCTACTTCACTGACTTCGCTGCCCTTGAAAGCTGCGACCCACAGTCCCAAACCCTGAAGGCGGCGCCCGTCGTACTAAATTAGAACATCAAAGGCCGCTTCGACGACCTGCTGCCGTATTGCCCCAAACTGTGCGAAGTGCGACACGCCGGTGCAAGTGGCACCCAGCAAGAGTAAAATAGCCAAGGAATATGTCCATGTTCACCCGAGTTCTCGCGCTTGAAGATCTTACCAGGGACCAGCGCGAACATCTTATGACTCGTTCGGAGACGGACATTTCAGATCTTCTGGACTATGTAACCCCACTCACCGAACGCGTCCGCCTCGAAGGGGATGCCGCGGTGCGCGCTCTCACGCTTGAATTCGATAAGGTCGACCTTGGCGATTTGCCGTTGAAAGTCACTGAAGCCGAGTTCGACACCGCCGAAGCCAGGCTTGAACCGGACGTCAAAGCGGCAATCGAGCTGGCGATCGCCAATATTGTAAAAGTGCATGAGGACCAGCTGGGGTCTCCTGAGATCAAGACCAACGTCATGCCGGGTGTCACCGTTGGCGAACGAATTCTACCGCTGCAATCGGCTGCGCTCTATGTTCCGCGCGGTAAAGGGTCTTTCCCCTCCGTAGTCATGATGCTGGCCATCCCTGCCAAAGTCGCTGGCGTTGAGCAGACTATGATCATCACACCACCTGGACGTGGCGGCGAGGTGGATGATGCCACGCTGTTTGTGGCGCGGCGCGTCGGCGTGTCGGCGGTCTACAGGGTTGGCGGTGTCCAGGGTGTGGCCGCCGTAGCCCATGGCACAGAGAGCATTCCCAAGGCGCTGAAAGTTCTGGGGCCGGGCAATTCCTACGTGACGGCGGCAAAACGCGCGCTCTCAACGGTCATTGATCCCGGCATCCCGGCCGGGCCGAGCGAAGCCGCGATCCTGGTTGACGACAGCGTCGACCCTCGCCTGGCGGCCCATGACATGTTGATTGAAGCCGAGCACGGCCCGGACTCGTGCGTGCTTCTGGTGGCCACCTCTGAGAAAACGGCCCAGGCCATTGCGGAAATTGCGGACAGCTTGCTGGCGAACCTGCCGGAGCAGCGCCAGGCTTTCATCCGGGAAAACTTCAAGGATCGATCCCGCATTGTGTGGACGGAAGACTTCGACTCCGCGGTCAATTTCGTGAACGCCTTTGCCGCAGAGCATTTGGAGATCCTTACAGAAGATCCCGAAGCCGTCCTTCCGCGCATTACAAATGCCGGGGAAATCATGCTCGGAAGCCTCGCCCCAATCACGCTAGGCAACTTCGTTGCGGGATCAAACGCCATCCTGCCAACCGGAGGGCTGGCCCGATCACGTTCCTGTCTCGGCGTGCCAGACTTCCAGAAACGCAGCTCTTTTGTCCACGTGAACCAGGAAGGTTTTGACGCAATCGCTCCGGCGGCTGTCACGCTTGCAGAGTATGAGGGCTTTCCGGCCCACGCCGCCGCCGTCAAGGCGCGGTTCGACCAGAAAGCGTAAGCCATGTCGAACGGGATTGAACTTGGTGGCCTCCTGACCCTGCCCGAAGGTATTCAGGCACTCGTTTTTGATATGGACGGCGTCCTCATCGACAGTGTCGCAGCGGACCTCGACCTCTGCCAGCACGCTGCCGACGCCGTTCTTGGCGCGAGCGACTGGTTGCGACGGGACCAGATTATCGCGCACTTCGCACTGCACCCGGAAGCCTTCTGGGTCGAGCTGGTGAAGGACGCGCCACGCAATGTAACACAAAGCGAACTTGAAGATCTGGTTCGTATCTACAACGCGGCGCGCCAGACCGCTGACTTTGTGACCCTGCCCGGCGCGGTCGCCCTGTTGCACTCTGCGAAAGCGGCAGGTCTGAAAGTGGCCGTCGCGTCGAGCAATGATCTGGAGATTGTCGAAGCAATCCTGACCAATGTCGGCTTGGCAAGCGAGGTGGACGCCGTTGCGGGCATCGAAGAGGGGGTTGCGGGGAAACCAAGCCCGGACATCTACCTCAAGGCCGCCGAACGGTTGGACGTTCCGCCAAAGACCTGTGCCTTCGTGGAAGACTCGATCACCGGGCTGCAAGCCGGCCAGACAGCCGACTATGGCTATGCGATCGCCGTAGCGACCGGCGCGACCTCAATCGCAACGCTGAGCGATAGCGATCTCGCCCACGTGACGTTCTCAGCGTTCGAACCCCCGCGCATTCGCTTCATTGATGGTCAGCCCACCGACAAATCGATCC
>JBCBGZ010000045.1:0-21270 GCA_038526245.1 Pseudomonadota bacterium | reverse complement strand
TTCGAGGTGGGCGAGGAAGTGCGCGTCAACGAAGGCCCGTTCCAGGGCTTCGAGGGCGCCGTCGAGGAAGTCGACGAAGAGAATGCCCGCCTCAAAGTGTCGGTTTCGATCTTCGGGCGCTCCACGCCTGTGGATCTGGAATACGACCAGGTGGAAAAACTCTCCTAGTCGCACGCGCCACCCTTGAACGCCCCGGCGCGCCGATGTATTCACCGCGCCTTGGGTTATGCCGCCTTAGCTCAGTCGGTTAGAGCGCTAGATTGTGGATCTAGAGGTCCCCCGTTCGATCCGGGGAGGCGGTACCATCACCTGATGACCGGCGCGGCATTTCTGCGCTTGTCGGTCTCGCTCCGGGCATCATGTCGCTCCCATGAGCGATGTCCCCCTTCAGATCGTCTGGTTCAAGCGCGACTTGCGCGTGGAAGACCACCCGGCCCTTGTGCGCGCCGCGCTGGCGGGACGGGTGCTGCCGCTGGTTATTGTCGAGCCCGGCTATTGGATGGGCGAGGATACCAGCCACCGCCACTACCGCTACCTCTCCGCCGGCGTTGAAGACCTGCGCCGGGCGCTGAAGGATCTGGGGGTAGAACTTTGCGTGCGCATCGGATTTGCGCCGGAGGTTTTGACCAGCCTGAATGCAGAGCTTGGGCCTTTCACGCTTTGGTCCCACCGGGAAACCGGAAACATGTGGACGTTCGCCCGCGACAAGTGCGTGGCCAATTGGGCGCGCGAGACGGGAACGGTTTGGCACCAACCGATGACGTTTGGCATCTGGCGCGGCTCCGCCCTGGACAGGGACAAGTGGGCAAAGCGCTGGGACGCGATGATGGAAGAGCCCGTTTGCGACCTGCCGGGCGATGTGGCCTGGGCGAATGCGCCATCACATGATCTGCCAACACCGGAAGCGCTGGGCCTGGAACCCGATGGTCTGACCTGGATGCAGCCGGCTGGGCGGGCAGCCGGTCTTGAGTGCCTGAACTCTTTCCTCCATGAGCGCGGGCGTAACTATCGCAGTGAAATGTCGACGCCCGTTGCGGGCGAGACGGCATGCTCCCGCCTGTCGATCCACCTGGCCTACGGCGCGCTGTCCATGCGCGAGATTTACCAGACGACCCGTTCGCGACTGGACGCTCTGGAGCAGGGCGTTGAGACGGCGCCGCCGGGCTGGAAAGGCTCCCTGCGCAGCTTCATCGGCCGGCTGCACTGGCATTGCCACTTCATGCAGAAGCTGGAAGCTGAACCGGAACTGGAATGGTGGCCCATGGCGCGCTCCTATGCGGGCATCCGCGATGGGGGTATCGATACCGAGACACTCGCGGCCTATGCCGAGGGGCTCACGGGCTTCCCCTTCGTAGATGCGTGCCTGCGCTATCTGCGCGCCAATGGGTGGCTGAACTTCCGCATGCGCGCCATGCTCCAGAGCTTTGCGAGCTATAATCTCTGGCTGCCCTGGCAGGTCAGTGGTCTCGTGACCGCGCGTTATTACAGCGATTATGAGCCTGGGATTCACTGGACCCAGAGCCAGATGCAGTCAGGCGAAACCGGCATCAATACGCTGCGCATCTACAGCCCTGTGAAACAGGGCCACGACCAGGACCCGGACGGAGACTTCACCCGCAAATGGGTGCCGGAACTGGCCCATCTTGAGGGCGGGGCCATCCATGAGCCCTGGAAGGCTGGCCAGCAGAAAGACTATCCCGATGCCATCGTCGACCATATCACCAGCGCGAAGGCTGCGCGCGAAAAAATCTGGGCCGTAAAGAAGACCCCCGAAGCCAAGGCCGAAGCCGAACGTGTCTACGAAAAGCACGGTAGCCGCAAACGCCCCCGCGGCCGCGGCAAGCCCAAGGGCAAGGCGGCTTGATTGCCTGACCGTCGCCAGTGGGCGTTCCGGGCACTGAAGCTGACACCCCGATTGACCGCGGGCGAAAAACGCCCGCTGAATTGGGCAGGCTAAACCCTAGCCTTCACTTGGGAACGCAGGGGCGCGCAGGTTACTGACGCGGCGGCGTTCGGTCTGGTCGAAACTGTTGCCCATGGCCGATCCGGCAATGTCGATATCGAACCGCGTGAAGTGGCTGTTGCCGCTTTCATGGGGCGTGCATTCGACAAAGAGCTGAAAGGTTTCAATCTTTGCGAGGAAGTGGGGCTTGGTGGGTTCAGGCAGGTGCAACTGGTAGCTTTGCACCGTCATCGTTTCCGGCTCCACGACGAGTGTGGCGATCAGCTTCTCAAACAGTTTGCGTTCTGACCCATCTGCGCCGACTTCCGGCTTTGGCGTGAACACATAGGTGGCGGCGTCACCATCGCTGTCCACGCGCTCTGCATCTTCGGGCACGGCTTCAAGGAATTCGTCGCACCAGATCGCGCCTTTCGCATCCTTGTCCATGCTGGCGACGACGTCTTCGAAGCCTTCAGGCCACGCGGCGGCATCCGGCGAAATGATCACCATGCGCTCGCCTGCGGGCTTTGTCGCATCCAGTTCCGCCTCAAAAGTTTGCCCTTCGTGCTCAAACGCCACGTCGAACGCGACCATCGGGGTTGCGAACTCCTTGGCGATCAGGTCCGAGAGCAGTGTGTCGGCGTTGGCCTGGGGCAGGGCGAGGGCGGCAAGGGCGAGGAGACTGAGGGCGCGCATGGGCAGGTCCTTTGGGATCAGCGTATTGTTTCACTTGGCGAAACTGGGGCTGAACCGCATATGAAAGGCAAGGCCAGCGGGGCAGTTCTTTCGGAGATGTAATCTCAGTGGCAGATGGCGACCCTGGCGGGTTTCAGCTCCCAGCCCAATTCCAGGCCTGGTTTGCCGGGCGGGGTTGGCAACCGCGTCCGCACCAATTGGAGCTGACCTCCGCCGCACTCGAAGGCGACAGCGCCCTACTAATCGCGCCCACAGGCGGCGGCAAAACATTGGCGGGCTTCCTCGCCAGCCTTGTGGAACTGTCGTCGGCGAAACCCAACATCCCACGCCTCCATACGCTTTACATCTCGCCGCTGAAGGCCCTCGCCGTGGATGTGGAGCGCAATCTGATGACGCCCGTCGATGAGATGGGCCTGAAGATCCGAATCGAAAGCCGTACGGGCGACACGTCGGCCAGCAAGCGCCAGCGCCAGCGCGCCAATCCGCCAGACATCTTGCTCACGACGCCGGAGCAGCTCGCCCTCTTCATCGCCTCCAATCACGCCGCCGAGTTCTTCGCGGACCTGAAATGCGTGATCATCGACGAGATCCACGCCATCGCCGCCCAGAAGCGGGGCGACCTTCTGTGTCTGGGCCTGGCCACCCTGGCCGAATGGGCGCCCCAGTGCCGATTCATCGGCTTGAGTGCGACGGTGAAGAGCCCTGAGGGGTTGGCGGCATGGCTGGACGTGCGGGCCGGGGACACCGCGCCGCGCATCCTCTACGCCCAAGGCGGTGCCAGCGCCAATATCGACATCCTCGTCTCGAAGGAACGCATCCCCTGGTCGGGCCATTCCGGCCGCTTCGCCGTGGGCGAGGTCTATGAGCGCATCAAGACCGCGAAGACCGCGCTGGTGTTCGTCAACACACGCAGCCAGTCCGAGCTGCTGTTCCAGGAACTCTGGCGCATCAATGACGACAATCTGCCCATCGCGCTGCACCATGGTTCCCTCAGCAAGGAGCAGCGCCGCAAGGTCGAGGCGGCCATGTCCGCCGGCGCTCTCAAGGCAGTGGTGTGCACCTCCACCCTCGATCTCGGCATTGACTGGGGCGAGGTCGACCTTGTCATCCAGATGGGCGCACCCAAGGGCTCGGCCCGCCTCATCCAGCGCATTGGTCGCGCTAATCACCGCATGGATGAGGCGTCTGAAGCGCTTCTCGTGCCGACCAACCGGTTCGAAGTGCTCGAGTGCCGCGCGGCTGAGGCCGCCGTCGATGCTGGCGAGCTGGACGGGGAGCAGCGTGACACCGGCGCGCTCGACGTGCTCGCCCAGCATATTATGGGCCGGGCCTGCGGGGCGGGCTTCAAGCTGGATGCCCTGTTTGAAGAGGTTCGCCGCGCTGCGCCCTACGCCCATATCGACTGGGAGCTCTGGGAGCGCCTGGTCGATTTCGTCGCCACCGGCGGCTATGCCCTGAAATCCTATGACCGGTTCAAGCGCATCGTGCGCATGCCCGATGGCCACTGGCGCGCGCGCACGCCCCGCGATGCCCAGCAGCACCGCATGAACGTCGGCGCCATCATCGAGGCCCCCACCCTGAGCGTGCGTAAGGCCCAGTTCATCGGCGGTAAAAAGCCCAGCGACAAGCGCACAATGCGGGCGGGCCGCAAGCTCGGTGAGATCGAGGAATACTTCCTCTCCACCCTCAGCCCCGGCGACACCTTCCTCTTCGCAGGCGAGATCCTCGCCTTCCTCGGCATCCAGGACACCGACGCCCTGGTGACCAATTCCACCGCCAGCGACCCCGCCATCCCCTATTATGCTGGCGGCAAGTTCCCCCTCTCCACCTTTCTGGCAGGGCGCGTGCGCCAGATGATCCACGACCCGGCCCAGTGGAGCGCACTGCCCGGCCAGGTGCAGGAATGGTTCGCCATCCAGCGCGAGAAATCCGCCATTCCGCCGCCCGACCACCTCCTGGTCGAGACCTTCCCGCGCGGCGACAGGTACTACTTGGTTTGCTACCCGTTCGAGGGCCGCCTGGCGCACCAGACCCTCGGCATGCTGCTCACCCGGCGCATGGAGCGGGCGGGCATCAAGCCGCTCGGCTTTGTGGGCAGCGAATATGCCATGGCCGTCTGGAGCCTGGATGACCCCGGCGTGCTGGACATGGGCAACCTGTTCGACCCGGACATGTTGGGGGATGACCTGGATGACTGGCTGGCCGAGAGCTTCCTGATGAAGCGCACCTTCCGATACTGCGCCCTGATCTCAGGCCTCATCGCGCGGCGCTTTCCGGGCCAGGAGAAGACCGGCCGGCAGGTCACTTTTTCCACAGACCTCATCTACGACGTGCTGCGCGAGCATGAGCCCGACCACATCCTGATGCAGGCCGCTCGCCAGGACGCCGCCACGGGCCTCCTAGACATCCGCCGCCTGTCAGACATGCTGATGCGCGTGCGCGGCAAGATCGACCATCAAGCCTTGGACAAGATCAGCCCCTTCGCCGTGCCCGTCATGCTCGAAGTGGGCAAGGAACCGGTCTTCGGCGGCGAAGCGAGCGAAGCGATATTGCAGGAAGCAGAGGATGACTTGATCAGGGATGCGATGGGGTATGGGGTGTAGGGCGAATATGCTTCTCTTGCCTTTCAAACAGTTTCGAATCACGGGACGCGAATCCGTAATCATGGGGATAATCAAATGAATACCGAACGGCTTTACGATTTGCTCAATAGAATTGGCGAAGAGGTCGAAGAGAAAAATATTCTATCTGAGCTAAAAAAATTGAAGAAGTTTTTCGATCAGCTCGTCGCTAATCCAGCTGACCCGGCACAGCAGAACAATATCGCTAGTTCTTTAGATTTACTGGAGGAATATTTTAGTCAAAGTTGGTTTTCAAGGCTAACGCCTGAAGAGACGCGAACACTTTCTGGGATGGGTTTTTCTGAACTCATTGATGGTCAAGTCGTTAGATATATTCGCGATCAAATTCGTGACAATGGAATGTTGCCTGCTGTTGTGCGTGACCACTTGCAGGAAAAGATAGTTGGAATATCCAATAATATTGATTTGAGCTCCGCTCTCAAAACCTCTCTTGATCATTTGGGATTTGAGCCGACTCCTTTGCCGATTGGTGTGGGGGAAGCCGGGTTTACGATTCCGAGAAGGGCCATAAGCGAGCACTACCGTGAATTCGTTGATGATGCGAAGTTTTTTGGGGATCTTGCTGCGTCCGCCGTAGAGTTGGTCGAAGGTAAGGCAAGACCAGTTCGACTCATATCAGTAGCGTCTAGTGACTATTCTATATTTATTGAATTGGCCCCGTCCACAATTGCATTTTTAGTTCTTGCAATAGAGCGGGCTACCAATTTTTACAAAACGACATTGGAGATTAGAATGCTGCAACAGCAGCTAAAGTCTCGAAACGTTTCGGGCGAAGTTGTCGAAAAGCTTGAGCATGATGTGAATGAAAAGGAAGAGGCGGCTGTTCGACAGGGGGTTGAGGCTGCTATTGCAGAGCATAGCATAAGCGCGACGAAGGGAAGAAAAGCGGAACTCGTAAACTTATTGTCGAGCCATCTCAAAAAGTTTCTTTCGAAATTGGAGAACGACTATGTATTTGACGCGAGAATAGGCACGGCTCGCGCTGAAGCCGAAGAAGCCGACGAAAACCAAGAGGCTGAAGAGACAGCTTCCCAAGCAGACCAGGATATTCGTCAAAAAATTGCAATAATAAAGAGCTTGATTGACCAAGCAAAAAGCTTCGACGCGCTAGAGCATAATGAGGGTCCGATATGATGTCGGTCAACGCCTAGTTACTAAGATAAGGGTGGCGCACCCAAAACTTATCCAACCCCTTCTCCCCTCCCATACAATTCTTCCCATGGATGAGACCGCGCATATTGCCCTGAACCGGGTGTGGACGCTGGTGGCGGGGGTGCTTGCCGCACTCGCCGCGCTGCCGGGCATGGCCGGGGCGTGTCTGCCCGGGCCGGTGTGGGCGCGGGCCTTTGCCGAGTTGCGGCTGGCGGAGGCGGCGGCCCGGCGGGCGCTGTTTGTTCTGGCCGCGGCTGAGCCGGCCCCCTGCGTGCCTGCGCCGTCCGCCATGCCGCCTGCGCCGGAGGCTGCGCCTGGTCTTTCCTCCACGCTTTCCCCGAAAAAAACCGCCAGAAGCCCGGCGCCGTTCGCCCTGTCTGACAGGGTGGCGGACGTTATGGACCTCGCGGGCCTGGCCGAGACGCGGGGCATGGCCCGGCCGATTGTCTCGACCGGCGCGCCGCGCCCGATTGCGGGGCTGAAGGCACGCATGGCCGCGCTGCAGGCTGTGCTGGACGATCCCGGCCCGGCGCTCGCCCGCTTCATCGCCCGGCGCGACTGGCCCCGGCGACACATTTTCGATCGCAGCACAGCCCCGTGTCTGAAACCCGGTTATCCGCCGGGGTTTGATCCGCGCCGCGCCCTTGAATGGGCTATGGATGTGGTGATGGAGATCCATACCCGCGCCCTGCAAGGGAGGGCCTCGCCGCCCGGCGGCCCCGCCGATCCGGCCCCATGCCCTGCCGCCTGAGCGCGGTGGGGGCTTCGGCACGGGTCGCGAAGCGATCATTTGATTCAGTGGATCAAATGAGGGCGAAGACAGCGACGCCATTGGCAAGGGGGCGTGCGGCGGCGGCCGCCCCGGTCCGCGCCGGGGGGAAGGCAAACCAAACGTGTCCATGGGGCGATGAATTTTCGCGCGCGATTTGTCGGTCACTTAAGGCAGGGTTTGGTAGTCTCCGGCCCATGTCAGCGAGCCGTATTCTTCTCGGGTTTGACCAGAAGCGCGCCACACGCGCGGGCCTGGTCTTTGCGGCGATCGTGGTCTCTGCCCTGGCCTTGTCGGCGGTATTTTCGGCCTGGGTCGTGCGCATCGGCATGCCGAATGACGCGCTCTCTTACGTTCTCACGTCAATGCAGATCGCGGTTCTGGTGGCGTTTCCTCTGGCCCTGTTTGCGGCCCAGTACAGCTATACGATCGAGCAGTATCAGGAATCGCTGGACGCGTTCGCCTCCACGGACAGCCTTACGGGATTGCTCAATCAGCGGTATTTCGAGCATGCGACGCAGGACGAGCTGGTCCGCATGAAAACCAACGGGCACCAGGGCGCGGTCGCCGTGTTCGAACTGATCAATTTTCCGGAGTTCAGGGACAGATACGACCGGGCCGCCGCTGACGCGGTTTTGCGCACCGTCGCCGACCTTGCCTATTCGGAGCTGCGCGGCCCGTTCGACAAGCTTGCAAGACGGGGAAATGCGTCATTCCTCATTCTGCTCTCCAATGCGACCCTGGTGGAATCGATTGAGGTTTGCGAGCGTCTGGCGGCGCGGATTTCCGACACCCGATTCCATATCGGCGGCAGGAAGCTCGACGTGCCCACATGTTTCGGCGTCGCCCATCTGATCAGCGATGATGACGTGAAAGACATCATCGCTGCGGCAGACGAGGCCATGGACAATGCCAGGCATGCGGGCGCGAACCGCGTTTACTCGTCGATTGGCATGTCGGAACGCGTACGCGTTGCCCTCTCGTCAAGGCACTCGAACAAGCCCGGTTTCGCGGTCTAGACGAAGCTGGGGCCTAGAACCGTCCGCTCACGGTCAGGCGGGCATTCAGCGGCGCGCCGACCGTCGCCTGATGCGTCGCGTGGGCGTTGGGGAAGTAGAGCTCGTCGGTGAGGTTTTCGATGTTGAGCTGGACGCGCAGGCGCTCGGAGATGTCGCAGAAGGCCGCGGCATCCACGCGGGTATAGGCGGGCAGTGTGGCGGTGTTGGAATTGTTGATGAAGCTCTTGTCCTGGTACGTCACGCCAAGGCCGAGCCCGAAGGCATCGGTGACCTGGTAGGTGTTCCAGAGAGAGACCATGTTTTCGGGCAGTTCGCGCGGGCGCAGCGTGCCATCGGCCTGCTCGCCGTCGAGATAGCTGTAGCCGGCGGAGATGAACCAGGCGTCGGTGATCTGGCCCTCGGCCTGGGCTTCGAAGCCGGTGATGGAGGTCTCGATCACGTCGAAGCGGGTGGCATCGGCATCAGAGACGACAGGGCTTTCTTGCTCGATCTCGAAGATTGCGGCGGTCAGGCTGAGGCCCTGGGGCAAGTCCCATTTCACGCCGGCTTCTAGGTTGGCGAATGTGTTGGGATCGAGCCGGTTATTGTCGCCGTTGATGTTGGCGAACTGCTCGCCCGAGCGCGGTAGGAAGCTCTCGGAGTAGCTGGTGTAGAAAGAGATGTTCTCGGCAGGCTTGAAGACGAGGCCGAGGCGTGGGGAGAGTTCCTCATCGGTGCGCGAGCGTATTTCGCCTGCGGGGACGTTGTTCACGGTGATCTCGAAACTGTCGAAGCGCGCGCCGATAATGATGTCGAGTTGGTCAGAGATCTCGATTTCATCCTGAACATAGGCCGAGAAGACTTCGACATCGGCTTCGGTGTCATCATTCAGATCCGAGAACGCGGCGGTGGTCGGATTGCCATTGGCCGCCACTCCGACGCCATTGCGAAAGTTCAGCGGGCGCTGGATGGTGAAAAACTCCACATCGTCCCGGGAGTCCGACCAGACCGGATTGAACCGGTCATTATTATTGACGGTGTCGATGTATTCAGCGCCCGCCACAATTGTGTGGCCAAAGCCAAGGAAGGTGACTTCCCCAATCAAGTCGCCGGACAGGATGATGTTTTCGCGCTCTGTAGTGTCCACATAACCGTCTATGCCGACAATCGTTGGCGAATTCGCCTGATCATAGCTAGACGCGTAAAAGTTGCTGTAGAGCTTGTCGTAGTTGCCATAGAAGGCGCTTAGGCGGCCTTTCAGCGTGTCGGAGATTTGGTGCTGCAGTTTGGCCCGCAGGAGGTGGGCTTCCAGCTGTGTGGTGTTGAGACTTGCATCGCCGAAAACGATGTCCTGGAACGCTTCCACCGGCTCACCGTTTGTGCCCGTGGGGATGCCGCGATCAATGAAGCGCTCATGGTCGACATACTCATAGGAGAGATCGAGCGTCGTGGCGGGGGCCAGCCGGAATCGGGCCGTGGGATTTATGCCAATGCGCTCGCCATCATAAAAATCGCGGTGATTGTCGAGGGACTCGTACATAGCGTTCAGGCGGAAGGCAGATGTGTCACTCGTGGAGTAATTGGTGTCGATCTGGGCGCTGAAACCGCCGAACGTGTCGACGCTGGCCTGGTAGCCAGTGAAGACTTCGCCCGTGACACCCTTTTTGGTGACGCGGTTCAGCACACCACCCGTGCCACCACGCCCAAAGAGCAGAGCATTGGGGCCGCGCAGGATTTCCACCTGTTCCAGATTATAGAGGGGGCGGTAGTACTGAACGTCATCGCGCGCGCCATCGATGAAGAAATCAGCTGTCGAGCGCACGCCGCGGAACACCACCGCGTCCCGGTGACCTTCGCCCTGGGACGTATTTACACCGGGCGTGTACGCGATGATGTCGCCGATGCTCGTAAAGCCCTGCTGAGTGATCTGGTCCGCCGTGACGATGGATAGACTTTGGGGCACGTCGATGATCGGCGTTGGAGATTTCAACGCGTTGACCTGATTGGTGTAGAGGACTTTGCCCGTCACCACGATGGGGTCTTGAACGAGGTCTTCAGAGTCCTGCGCCAGTGCCGTTTGGCCAAATGCAAGGACGGCGCTGCCGAGCAGGAGCGCCGACAAAGAAGGGCGAGTGGGACTAGAGAGCATAAGCAAGGCGCCTTTGATAATCATTTGCATAAGTAGTCGCATATTATGAGAATGATTATCAATAGCGCGAATCGTCTTTTGCGTTTGAGGTGCGGAATTTGTTGCAAATAAGTCGCAATAAGCTAGCTGAAGTTGGAGCTCCGTCGGTGTTCGACCGCGTGTCATGGCTTTACAAACCCTCGACCAAGGCTACGAAGCACCCCATATAAACGGCGGCGCAAACGGTGCGCCCGCCAAACAGGAGTGCCAATGGCAAAGGAAGAACTACTCGAATTCAACGGTACGGTGGTGGAGCTTCTCCCCAACGCAACGTTCCGCGTGAAACTCGAGAATGATCACGAAATCATCGCCCACACTGCGGGCAAAATGCGCAAAAACCGCATCCGCGTCCTGACCGGGGACAAGGTCCTGGTAGAAATGACGCCTTATGATCTGACCAAGGGCCGGATCACATACCGCTTTAAATAAGCCCTATGAGCGCGCAAGCTCCACCCGATGGCTTCGCGCCCCATTTCCGCAAATCGAAGTTCACCGACCCTTGGGAGCCCATTTTCTCAAGGGTGAACGCGCGAAGCGTAGATCTGGCGGTGTACCTGCGAGATGCCCACTGCAATTCGAGAGGGTTTGTCCATGGTGGCTTGATCGCGGGCCTATCGGATAATGCAATGGGCCTGACATGCGCAGCGGCATTGAAAGCCGAAAACCGCAATATTGGAGCCTTGGTTACAGTGTCGCTCAACACAGAATTTCTCGGGGGCGCAAAACTGGACAGTTGGCTCATGATTGTGCCGGAAGCTGTGAAGCTCGGCGGCAATCTGGCTTTCGCGCGGGCGCTGCTGACGGCAGATGGGGCGCCCATCGCCCAGGCAAGCGCGTCCTTCAAGATTACCTAAGCCCCGATGGACCGCTCACGTTTTATCCTTGCAAGCGCCAGCCCCCGGCGCCGGGACCTGCTGGCCCAGATCGGCCTGACGCCGGACGAGGTTCTGCCCGCCGATATTGATGAAACGCCCCACTCGGGCGAACGTCCGCGCATGCTGGCGGGGCGGCTTGCTCTGGAGAAAGCCGAGGCCACAGCGGCAACCGGCGTGGTATTGGCCGCGGATACCGTGGTGGCTGTGGGGCGCCGTATCTTACCCAAGGCGGAAAGCGAGGCTCAGGCGCGCGAGTGTCTCGCCTTGCTGTCTGGACGCAATCACCACGTTTACACCGGGGTCGCTGTGCGGGGTGCCGACGGGCAAATTATGACCCGGACCGTTGATTCCGTGGTGACTTTTAAGCGTCTTTCTTCGCAGGAGATCGACGGCTACATCGCCTCAGGCGATTGGGAGGGAAAGGCAGGCGGGTATGCGATCCAGGGACCTGCCGGGGCCTTCATCCCGAAAATTCGAGGTAGCTACAGCGCGATTGTGGGGCTTCCCCTGTTTGAAACGCGCAACCTGCTCCAGGCTGCCGGGATCAGCGCACTGTGATGAATTTGCCGAACAGGTAGAGCAGGTCTCTTGGGGTGGTGGCTGGCATTAGCGAGTCAACGGGTTCGTCGCGGCGAACGACCATGGTTGCTGATCCGGCTGGCCCGTCGACCCTGTGATAATTCATGGACCAGTCTGGAAAGGCCCGTTCCTTAATCGATTCCCCAATAATCTGGGTGACGCCCGTGTGTCGGTGATCTTCCAGTATCTTCTCATAGGTGAGGCGCACTTCCGCTTCTTCGCCTTCCAGCACTTGCATGAACCGCCCGTGCGCCTGCACGAGGAAGCCCGTGATAAAACGCTCGTAATTGTTGTTCACGGAGACATTGAGAATATGGGCGATGTCATCGTCCTTCAGGTTCTCCCGGGCAAGACTGACATAGGCGAGACGGTACATTTGGGGGAGGCTCGGCAGTAACTCTTTTGTGTGCGCTATAATGTATAAGAGAGAAAGAAACGCGATGCGACCGTCTACAATCTGCGGCTGTGTCACTCGTTGAGTTACTGCCTTCACCCTGCCTCAAAATACCCTTATCCCGAAACGCATGGCAAAATCCGATGTACAGTTCGTCTGCCAGTCTTGCGGCGCTGCTTTTTCAAAATGGTCTGGTCAGTGCGCAGGGTGCGGCGAGTGGAACACGCTTGTTGAAGAGACCGTATCCGCCGCGCCCGGAGGGCTGAAAGCCGCCAAAACCACAAATCGTGCAGGGAAAGTGGAGTTCGTATCCCTCGACGATGTGGGCGAAGCACCTCCCAGACATAAAATCGGCGTCGAAGAACTCGACCGGGTCTTTGGTGGCGGACTGGTGCCGTCATCGGCGACTTTGATCGGGGGCGATCCGGGCATTGGCAAATCGACCTTGTTGCTCCAGGTCGCGGCGCGCCTGGCCCGCGATGGTCTCAAAGTGGTGTACGTTTCGGGCGAAGAAGCCTCGGCTCAAATTCAGGAGCGGGCAGGGCGGCTCAAGGTGGCTGGTAGCCCGGTCAATCTCGCAACCGAGACAGACCTTCGCAAAATACTCACGGCGCTCAAGGCCGCCAAGCCAGACTTTGTTGTCATCGATTCGATCCAGACGCTCTGGTCAGACAGTCTGGAAGCGGCGCCTGGCTCAGTAGGGCAAGTGCGGGCCTGCGCCCAGGAACTGACACGCTGGGCCAAGAAGTCTGACGCGGCGTTGGTAATGGTTGGTCACGTCACGAAGGAAGGCCAGATCGCCGGTCCGCGCGTGGTCGAGCACATGGTCGACACCGTATTTTACTTCGAGGGCGAGCGTGGCCACCAGTTCCGCATCCTGCGCGCGGTCAAAAACCGGTTTGGTCCCACCGACGAAATCGGCATCTTCGAAATGCACCAATACGGTCTTGCCCCGGCAAAGGAGCCGTCTGCGCTGTTCTTGTCGACAGATGGCGACGTCGAGGGCGGGGCCGCGGTGTTTGCGGCTATGGAGGGGTCTCGTCCTGTACTTGCCGAAGTCCAGGCACTGGCGGCCCAATCAAGCTACGGCACGCCTCGGCGTTCGGTGGTCGGCTGGGACGGCTCGCGCCTCGCCATGGTACTGGCGGTTTTGGAAGCGCGATGTGGGATCACCCTGGCCGGGCGGGACGTCTATCTCACCGTGGCCGGTGGCTACCGGATTGCAGAGCCTGCAGGCGATCTCGCGGCGGCCGCGGCCCTGCTCACCTCCCTGAGCGAGCAGGCGCCACCTTCGCGCGCGGTCTATTTTGGCGAAGTGGCACTGTCTGGCGCGATCCGCCCGGTGGCGCGGATGGAAGCGCGGCTGAAAGAGGCTGCACGCCTCGGATTTGAACTCGCATTCGTCCCCGAAGGCAGTTCTACAACAATTGCTGGCTTGACGATCCGCCCCGTTCAGCGGCTTAACGATCTTGTCTCCCACTTGGCCCCGGATGTTCAGAATGATTGAGGCGCTCACGCCCTTCGATGCCGCGGTGATTACGCTCGTGATCCTGTCAGCGCTGATGGCGCTCGCGCGTGGCTTCATTCGTGAGCTTGCAACGCTGGGCGCATTTATCTGCGCGTTCACTGCGGCATACTTTGCTCGCAGTGCATTGCGCGAGCCCGTGGCGGGCATGATGTCCGACGCAGCGTCCGGCTGGTTGCCCGATATTATTATCATGGTGGTCGTATTTGTGATCGTGTATGCCACGGTGGCCTGGCTCGGGCACAAGCTTTCGCGCAATATTCACGGACCCGATGGAGTCTCGTTCATTGACCGGATCGCGGGTGTCGCCTTTGGCTTGGCACGCGGGTACGCTGCCGTCCTGTTTGGCGTCGTGATCCTTCAGCTCGGCGTTGATGCGGACAACCTTCCGGAAGATGTCCGCGAGGCGATGCTTTACCCTTCGCTTTCATCCCATGCAGATTACATCATAGAAAACGCACCCCGACTCGCGGAATATGGTGCCGAGGCATTGCCGGACGCGGCTGAGCCGGATAACAGCTGACGCAATTTCGTAGGCACACGGAGGACTTGTCGATGTTCTGGGACCATGATGACGACAAGCCCCGGGAGGAATGCGGCGTATTCGGCGTCCACGGTCACCCGGAAGCTGCACTCCTGACAGCCCTTGGCCTGCATGCGCTCCAACATCGCGGGCAGGAAGCCTGTGGGATCGCGACATTCGACGGGAAGCTCTTCCACAATGAGCGCCACCTCGGCCTCGTCGGAGAGAATTTCGGGGGTAGCGACCTCCTCGAGCGGCTACCCGGTACAGCAGCCATCGGTCACAATCGTTATTCCACCTCGGGTGGCCTGGCCCTTCGGAACATTCAGCCGATCTTCGCCGACCTCGCGACCGGAGGGTTCGCTGTTGCCCACAATGGTAATTTCACCAATGCGAGGGTGCTTCGCAAAGAACTTGTTGCCGATGGCTGCATCTTCCAATCGACGATGGATACGGAAGTCTTGCTGCAGCTCGTTGCGCGGTCCGGCGGCAGCGGCGTGGTGGAGCGGATAGTGGACGCCATGCAGCGCATTGATGGCGGATATGCGCTCGTCGGCCTGACCGAAACCATGCTGATCGGCGCGCGCGACCCAATTGGTTTGCGTCCGCTTGTGCTCGGTAAGCTCGGCGGCGCATATATTCTGGCCTCGGAGACGTGCGCCCTGGATATCATCGGAGCGGAGTTCATTCGCGAGATCGAGAACGGGGAAGTGGTCGTCATCACCGATGAGGGTGTTGAAAGCCTTCGACCCTTCCCGGTCCGCCCGGCCCAGCCCTGTGTTTTCGAATATGTCTATTTCGCCCGCCCGGACTCAATGGTGCAAGGCCGCAGCGTATACGAAGTCCGCCGGCGCATGGGCCATGAATTGGCCAAAGAGACGCCCGCCGATGTGGACGTGATTGTGCCGGTTCCCGACAGCGGTGTGCCAGCGGCTATAGGATTCAGTGAGCAAAGCGGCGTGCCCTTTCAACTCGGCATCATTCGTAACCACTATATCGGGCGCACATTCATCGAGCCGACCCAGATCGAGCGGGAGCTTTCGGTTTCCAAGAAACACTCCCCAAACCGCGCCGTCCTTGAAGGGCGGCGTGTGCTTCTTGTGGACGACTCCATCGTCCGTGGGTCTACATCGCGCAAGATCGTCCAGATGGTGCGCGACGCTGGCGCCCGGGAAATTCACTTCCGCTCCGCCAGCCCGCCGATCCAGCATCCCGACCATTACGGCATCGACATGGCCAAGCGTAGCGAGTTGCTCGCAGCCGATTCAACGCTGGAGGAGATGGGGATCTCCCTAGGCGTCGACAGTCTGGGCTTTCTGTCTGTGGACGGGCTCTACACCGCGATTGGCGGTCTGGAGCGCGATACCGAACATCCCCAGTTCGCCGACCATTGCTTTACCGGCATCTATCCCACGCGACTGGTGGACCGGGACCGCCAGCAGGGCGACAAGAATTTTCAGCTTTCCTTGCTCGATGAGCCGCCCCTGCGCGTGGTCGGCTAAAGGACTGAGCCATGACCGACAAAAGACTGATCCTCGTCACCGGGGCCTCGCGCGGTATTGGTCGGGCTGCTGTCGTTGATCTGGCCCGGCGCGGTCATCACGTCATCGGGCTGGCGCGGTCCAAAAAGGCGCTGGAATCCCTCGATGATGAGTTGAAAGCGGAAGGGCATGCCGCAACCTTCGTTCCCATGGATCTGTCGGATGGCAAATCCGTTGATGCCCTGGGGCAAATTCTTAGCGACCGGTTCGGACGATTGGATGGGTTGCTGGGCAATGCCGGCGTGCTTGGCACGCTGGGTCCGCTTCAGACGATTGGCGTGCGCCAGTTTGAAGAAACGTTGAATGTAAACCTGACGGCGAATTGGCGGCTGATCCGCTCTATGGCGCCGCTTTTAGCTAAGTCAGACGCGCCGCGTGCGGTGTTTGTCACGTCCGGCGTGGTGCCGCGGCCGAGGGCGTTCTGGGGACCGTACCAGGCGTCGAAGGCGGGTCTGGAGGGGCTGATCCATGCCTGGGCCGAGGAAAATGAACAGACCGAGCTTCGGGTGAATCTCTATGACCCCGGAGCAACGCGCACGGAAATGCGCTTCGATGCCATGCCGGGCGAAGACCCTGAAACCCTCCCGACGCCAGAAAGCATCGCGGGGCCTATGTGTGATCTTCTGGAAGCCTCCGAAACCCGCACCGGCCTGCGCATCGCTTATCGCGACCTTTAAAAAATCAGTGCGCCCCGCCGAAGCGGCCGGGACGCACGGCGTAATCAGCTGCAACGGCGTAATCCGGGTCGTCATCGCTATCGATCATCAATTGGCCGGCACGTGACAAGAGCGCATGGCAATCGCGAGTCAGGTGGCGCAACTGAAGCGTCTTGCCCAAAGCGTCATACTTTGCCGCGAGGTCTTCAATCGCTTGAAGGGCGGATTGGTCGACCACGCGCGAGCGGGCAAAGTCCACGATCACGGTGTCGGGGTCTTCCTCTGGCGTGAAAATCTCAGCGAACCCATCGGTCGAGCCGAAGAAGAGCGCGCCTTCGATCTCATAGACCTTTGCGCCAGGCGTGCGGATAGAATCGCGTTCAATGCACCGGATTTCCTTCGCATTGGACCAGGCAAAGGCCAGGGCAGAGACGATCACGCCGACGATCACGGCGATGGCCAGATCATATTGTACTGTCACGGCGGTCACGAGAATGATGACGAAAGCATCGGTGAGCGGGATTTTCCGCATGATGCGCAGGGAATTCCAGGCAAATGTGCCGATCACGACCATGAACATGACACCGACCAGCGCTGCCAGCGGGATCTGTTCGATCAGGCTTGAGCCAATGAGAATAAACGCCAGCAAGAACAGCGCCGCCAGAGTGCCGGAGACGCGCGTACGCCCGCCAGACTTCACATTGATCATGGACTGGCCGATCATGGCGCACCCGCCCATGCCGCCGAAGAACCCCGTCACGACATTTGCCGTACCCTGGGCCAGGCATTCCTTTGATGCGCCGCCGCGCTTGCCGGTCATCTCGCCCACGAGGTTCAGCGTCAGCAAGCTTTCAATCAGTCCGATGGCCGCCAGGATCAGGGCGTAGGGAAAAATGATCCCGAGTGTCTCGAGATTGAGAGGCGCCAGCGGCGCAAAGTCCGCCGGGCCGCCCGGCCACTCATAGGCTCCGAACACCGGCTCAGTGGCGGTGGTGAAGGGGATGTGGAACTGGGGCAGGCCGCCCTGAATTGAGGCCAGGTCGCCAACGGTGGATACATCGAGCCCAAAGCCGATCACGATGGCTGCAACGACCACAATGCCGGCCAGGGGCGCCGGGATGGCCTTGGTGACCTTGGGCAGGAGCACGATGATCGCCATGGTCAGCCCCGTGAGCCCCAACATGAGGGCGAGCGCTGTGCCCGACAGCCACTCGCCATTGGGCAGCATGGAGTGACCGTCCGGTGTGGCGGTGCCTGGCACCTGGAACTGGCCGAGCTGGGCCAGGAAAATCACGATGGCGAGGCCATTCACAAATCCGAGCATCACTGGATGGGGCACGAGCCGAATAAATTTGCCGAGACGGAACGCGCCCGCGAGCAATTGAAGAATGCCCATCAGGATGACCGTCGCGAACAGGTACTCTACGCCGTGCTCGGCCACGAGGGCGACCATCACCACGGCCAGGGCCCCGGTTGCACCGGAGATCATACCGGGTCGACCGCCGATGAGCGCTGTGATCAGACCCACGATGAACGCTGCGTAGAGCCCCACCAGGGGGTGTACACCCGCTACAAATGCGAAAGCGACGGCTTCCGGCACCAGCGCGAGTGCCACGGTCAGACCCGCCAGCGCTTCGACCCGAAGGTCGCTCAGGCTCATGTTCGAAAGATCGCTTGAGCGCCAATCCGGCAGGGGAACGCGTTCGGCGAACGCCGCGAGTGTCGATTTCGTCGCCATAGCAAAAATCCGTGGGAAAGGGGGATATCGTCCCGCGTGGAACACGCTTCTTTTCGCATTGCAACATGCGCGCACACATAACTGTGCTGCACACCGGCAGATGCGTTTCTTTTTGGTCCGGATTGATCTAGGCAGCTTGGATGGCCGAGATCGACCCCCAAACGCCTGAGCCCACTCTCTTGAGGAAGCCAATCAGAGAGGCCAAGCCCGGGCCCTGGGATATTGCCAACATCATCGATGGGCGATCCCTGCGGGTGAAACTTTCGGCATCGTTCATGAACAATCTGGACGATCCGTCAGCGGCACGGGCGCGTGCTCTGGATATCCTTCACCAGGCCCTGTTTCGCGGACGGATGATCGCCCAGGAACGGCTCCAGCAAGGTGCGACTGGGCTCGACACGGCCAGACTGTTGGCGTCGGTTCAGGACGAAGTAATCTCGGCGCTCTACGATTACACAACGACCCATATTCAACCCGTCTCAAACCCCACGCTGGGGGAGCGGATCGCCATCGCCGCGACGGGCGGGTATGGCCGCAGCGTTCTGGCGCCGAGTTCGGATATCGACCTGCTGACCATTCACGCCTGGAAAACCAGCCCCCATGCTGAATCGGTCGCCGAGTACATGCTCTACGCTCTCTGGGACATGGGCCTGAAAGTGGGGCATGCCTTTCGAACGCCGGAAGACTGTCTGCGCCTTGCGGGCTCAGACGTGACGATCAAGACGTCCCTTCTCGATATGCGCTTCATCAGCGGCGACGCAGAACTGTTCACCGAAGCGCGCGAATTGTTCGAAGCAAAGGTTGTGCGGGGCAAGGACGCCGAATTCATCGCCGACAAACTGGCAGAGCGGGACGCGCGTCATGCCCGCCAGGGCGACACGCGATACGTGGTCGAGCCGAATGTGAAAGAAAGCAAAGGCGGCCTGCGCGACTTGCAGACGCTTTTCTGGGTGATCAAGCATATCCATGGCGGCACGTCGCTCGAAGAGGTGATGGCGGCCTCGCCATTCACCCAGCAGGATTTCCGCCGATACATTCGCGCAGCCGAGTTTTTCTGGACTGTGCGCTGCCACCTTCATTACCTCACGGGGCGTGCCGAAGAACGCCTGAGCTTTGACCTCCAGCCGGAAATTGCCGAACGCATGGGATACCGTGACCGCGGCGGACAGCGCGGCGTGGAACGCTTCATGAAGCGGTACTTTCTCGTGGCCAAGGATGTTGGGGCATTGACCCGGATCCTCGCGTCAAAGCTCGAGGCGGACCAGAAAAAGAAACCGGAAGGCTTGCGCCGTTTTCTTCCGCAGCCGGGTATTCAGGCGATTGAGGGCACGCCTTTCGTAATTGATGGCGGACGGGTTTCTGTCTCGAAGGATCATGATTTCGAGGCCGACCCTGTCTCGATGGTGCGTCTTTTCATTGAAGCTGAGCAGCGAGACCTGGACGTTCACCCAGACGCGCTCTGGGCGGCGAACCACTCACTCAAAGCGGTTCGTTCCGAAGTGCGAAAGTCGCCTGAGGGGCGGGCGGCGATCTTGGATGCCCTTCTGGCGGGCACGCGCCCCGCACTGACCCTGAAGCGGATGAATGAGGCCGGCGTATTGGGTAAGTTCGTCCCGGAGTTCGGTGAGATCGTCGCCCAGACCCAGTTCAACATGTACCACCACTTCACGGTGGATGAGCACACGCTAAGGGCTGTCCAGGCCATCTCTGACCTGGAGCATGGCCGCGTCGATGACCCCCCTCTAGTGGCGCAGGTTTTTCCATCTGTCACCCATCGTAGGGCGCTGTATCTGGCGATGCTGTTGCACGACACGGGCAAAGGGCAGGGCGACCAGCAAGTCGAAGGGGCCAAGACCTCCAAACGCGCTTCCAAGCGATTGGGGCTCGGCCCAGCCGAGGCGGAGCTGGTGTCGTGGCTGGTAGGCAATCACCTTGAGATGAGCGAGACGGCGCAAAAGCGCGATATCGCCGATCCCACAACGGTTTCGACATTCGCCGAACTGGTGGGTGACCTGGAGCGATTGAGGCTGCTTTACATCCTCACCGTGGCGGACATCAAAGCTGTTGGCCCCGGCGTCTGGAACGCCTGGAAGGGACAGTTGCTCGCAGACCTCTATCACAATACCGCAGCGGCTTTGCGCGGAGGACGCACCGATGCCCAATCGGTCCAGACCGTGCTTGAAGCCCGGGCCGAGGATCGTCGGGCGGAACTGGTAGATATTCTCGGGACGCTTCCGCCGGTTCAGGCAAATATGGATGCCGCCTACTGGACGACCTATGACAGCGAAGATCTCGCCTGGCATGCGGCCTGTCTCGCGACGGGCGAAGCGGTTCATCTCCGCGAACGGCCCGGCCGGGGTGGACTGGACGTGATGGTGACGGGGACTGACAGGGTTGGCCTGTTCGCCGACGTCGTTCGCGCCATCGTTGGACGCGGCGCAAACATTGTCTCCTCGCAAGTGTCTACGGGGACGGATGGAAGTATCATCGATACGTTCGTTCTCCAGACTGAAGAGGGAGACGCCTTTGCAGCGGGTGATCCCCGCCGCATGGAGATGCTGAAGGCAGATATTGATGCGGCCCTGCGCGGTGATCTGGCGAAAGTTGAGATCAAGACCCGGCGCCAGGCCCGCGAAGCGGCCTTCATTGTCGAACCCGTTGTCCAGCTCCACGATGATCTGTCCGCCGACGCCACCGTGGTCGATGTGATCGCCCGAGACCGGACGGGCCTGTTACTTGATGTGGTTGAAACGCTTGCTGCTGCCGGGCTCTCGATCCGGTCGGCCCATGTCGGCAGCTATGGAGAGCGTGTGTTCGATGCTTTCTATGTTGAGGCAACGGATGGCCAGAAGCATCTTCCGAACGCCCTGAAAACGTCACTGAAGCGCAATCTCCTGGCCGTGTTGGGGCGCGATGAACCTGATATGCCTTCCACGCCTGCCCACGAGCTGAAGCGCGCGAGCGCCGCTGACAGTTTCTAGGGTGAGACAACCGGGAGCCACCTGCCCATGAGCCTCGTGCGCAATACGCTGGTCCAGGCTTCACTGACCCT
>JBCBGZ010000044.1:0-22372 GCA_038526245.1 Pseudomonadota bacterium | reverse complement strand
ATGTGGCCGGACAGATCGATGAAGACCGCCATGTCTCCTTCCTGCCTAAACCGTTTACCGTGAAGATTCTGGCTGAGCGCGTGAAGAGCGAGCTTGGCGCGCGAAAGGAAAAGCTGGACCAGGAAGCCGCCTAAAGCCCTCGAGCTTTTGCCAATCCAATATAAAAAGCCCCTGCATCTCGCCGGGGCTTTTGTCTTCTAAGGCTAGGTTCCTGTAGAGGAGGAGACGGTGACACCTATTCGCTCCTGAGGGCCGACTAGACCTTTGTGCTTGCGCAGGCCTTTGCGGCACGCCACCCTGTGAAAAACTTAGGGAGGCGCCCCATGAAGGGCCTGATTTACCGCGATGCGTTCGACATAGAGTATGCCGACACGCCTGATCCGGCGCCAGAAGACACCCGTTCTGCCATCGTCAAAGTGTCCGCCTGCGCCATTTGCGGCTCGGACCTGCACATCTATCAGGGCCATGGATTTTCAGACGAGCCTGGATTTTGCGTCGGCCATGAGGCGGTCGGGGAAGTGGTTGAGACAGGCTCAGCGGTAACCCGTTTCAAGTCCGGCGACCGCGTGATGATCTCTGCCGCCGTGGGCTGTGGACAGTGTGCGCCTTGCTTTGCCGGAAACGTGTCAGGCTGCGAGACAGGCTTGGCGCGCTGCTATGGTCTCAATCACAGGCTTCAGGGTGTACAGGCCGACTATGCCATGGTGCCGGTGGCGGATTTTGGCCTGGCAAAGATCCCGGACGGCCTGACCGAAGACCAGGCACTGATGCTCACGGACAATCTCCCCACCGCCTGGTTTGGTCTGAAACAGGCCGAGATCCAGCCCGGCGACGCCGTTGCCGTTGTCGGCTGTGGCCCCATTGGTCTGATGGCCGTGGAAGGGGCGTTTGTCATGGGCGCCGCAAAAGTGTTTGCCATTGATCTAGTGGCCGAACGCCGGGCCATGGCGGAGGACCTTGGCGCCACCGCGTTCGACGCGGCTGAGGCGAAAGCTGAGATCGCTGAGGCAACGGGTGGGCGCATGGTCGATCGGGTGATCGAATGCGTCGGCGCCGACCCGGCCATTCAGCTCGCCATCGCCCTGGCACGCCAGACCGGAACAGTCTCTTGCATCGGCGTGAACCAGTCCATGGAGTTCAAGTTTCCCATGGCGCTGGCCTTCATGAAGTCCTTGACGTTTCGCACGGGGCTCTGCTCGGTGCCCGCCATGTGGCCGGAGCTCATACCACTTGTTCAGGCTGGGAAGTTGAAGCCCGAGGCCATGATTTCCCACCATATGGACCTCAGCGAGGGCGCAGACGCCTATCGCCGTTTCAACGCCCGCGAAGATGGCGCCATGAAAATGGTGCTGCGACCGTGAGAACAACACTACCTCGGCTCCAGGAAGGCCTGATCCCGTGAGAAGCATTCGTCTATCTGGCTTGCTGTTTTTCCTGGCACTGTGTGGTTGCGCAGCAGGCGGTGCTTCCGACGACCGTTTTGGCGACCGCGTGCCCGTGGACAATGCGATTGAGGACACTGTCGCGAACGGCGCGTTTCCCTTTCTGTACGTGCGCGTGGAAGACCTTGAGGGGGAGGTGGTTTACGAGCACAGCGCCACAAACCCAGACTTCACGGACCGCGCGCCCGGCGGTGACACCTGGTTGCGCCTCTGGTCCATGAGCAAGAGTGTCACCATCGCGACCATTCTCGACCTTGAGGAGGACGGCATTCTGCGGCGGACGGACCCGGTCACCGACTACATTCCCGAATTTGCAGGCCTTACCGTACTGAGCGACGCCGCCGATGCGTCCTCATGCGAGGTCGGTCGGGCTGCTCCTGCCAGGGCCATCACGATTGAAGACTTGCTGAACCACAATGATGGCTTCTACTATCCGTTCACAGGGTATGCGTGTTTGGACACCGCCATACGCGAGGCGCGCTTGCCTGAGGCGCAGTCTTCAGACGACCTGATCAACAGGATCGCGGCTTTGCCTTTGCACCCGGACGGGATCGGGGCGCACCATTACGGGATTGGCACAACGGTTCTGGGATTGGTCGCCGAACGCGCCACGGGCCTGGGCTTCGACGAAATTGTTCGCCAGCGTGTCACCGCCCCGTTGGGCATCTCCGACGCACTGCGATATTCCTTGCCTGACGGCGTTCAGACGTATCCGCGCGTGACAGGGGCCAACGGCCAATTGCGCCTGGCAGCCGCTGGCGACTTAAATATCTTTGGCGGACCTGTTCCGCGATACGGGGCGGACAGAGGTATCTCTCTGGGCGGTGAAGGCATGGTCGGCACGACGCGTGGCTTTGCCAAATTCCTTCGGATGATGGGCAATCTGGGAGAGCTCGAAGGGGTGCGCATACTGGAGCCGGAAACGGTCCGCGACTGGTATGCGCCCAAGACCCAACTCGACAGCGTCTACGGCAAAAACGGCTTCAACATCTGGGTGACCAGCGGCACGTTCGATAATCTGCCGAACCAGAAGCCGGGGCTGCTGGTCGGTGGCGGCTATGAAGCCACCGCCTTTTGGATCGATATGGACGCAGGATACGTCGGCTTGATCATGTCGCAGGCGCATATGCCCGCCACCGGGGGACGAGATGAAGTTTCTCGCATCCGTGGCCTCATATATGAGCACATCCTTGAACCGGGCGTGGTCCACTGACAAGATTCCGGATTGCGTACACCACTAATCCACGCCGACCAGGTGAACGTAGTGAGCCCATGGACTGGTTTCGCCGCTCTGCCCTTGTCGTTTTTGTCTCAATGCTTTGGAGTCTGCCCATGCCGGCCTCTGCCGCACCCGGAACGTGCCGTGTGGTCGCCGATCTGACCAAGGCAAACGAAGTCGCCGAGTGGGCCGCCGTGAATGATGGTGTGATGGGCGGGCGCTCCAGTGGAGGGCCGCGTTACTCGGCTTCGGGCCTAGTGTTCGAAGGCGTGATCAACACGAATGGCGGTGGGTTTTCTTCTGTGCGGCGCAGCCTCCCGCCTGGCAGCCTTTCCGGCAGCGATGGCATCATGGTCCGCATTAAAACCGATGGTCGGGCCTATAGGTTGACCATCCGCACGGCGGAGAGATTTCGTGGGCGCACCGTGGCCTACACCGCAGACATAAGGGCTGAAGAGGGCGAAGACTGGACCGAAGTCTTTGTCCCCTACGACGAGTTCCGGACCTCCGTATTCGGCCGTGCTGTGCCAGCCGCCCCTTTAGACCCTGCCACGGCTTGGTCAATCGGGTTCATCTTGGGCGATGGCCGCGACGGTCCGTTCGCCATGCAGGCCGAATGGATCAGGGCCTGCATGACGGGGGAAAGCAGCGCCTAGACCGTGCGCTTGGCTTTGTCCTTGTTGTTGGTAGCCTCGATTGCAGCGCGGGCGGCGGCCCACTGCTCATCACCCCAGGCCGAGAGCATGGCGAAATTGCCACCCGACGCGTTATACATGGCGCCATCAATCGCGATGGTCTGGCCGTTGATATAGTCCGCCCCCGGCGCCATCAGCAGAACGGCGAGGTTCACCAGTTCGTGCATCTCGCCGATCCGGCCCATGGGGTTTTCCACGCCGCGACCCTGGCCCATTTCGTCGGTGGAACTTGCCTGGGGCGCGAGCCGCTTGGTCATCCCCTCGGTTGGGAAAGGGCCCGGCGCTATCGCATTGAAGCGTAAGCCTTTCGGCCCCCATTCCACGGCCAGCGATTGTGTCATGACGTTCACGCCCGCCTTGGACATGGCGCTGGGCACAACGAAGGGACCGCCATTCCAGACCCATGTGGTGAGAATGGAACAGACACTTCCCTTCAGGCCCTCGCGGATCCACCGCGTTCCAATGTCGTGGGTCATGTAGAATGTGCCGCGAAAGACGATGTTCGAGATGGCATCAAACCCGCGGATCGAGAGGTCTTCCGTGCGGGAGATGAAGTTTCCGGCGGCGTTGTTCACGAGTCCGGTCAGCGGGCCATGCTTCGACCAGATCTCGTCATTCATATCTGTGATCGCTTCAGCCACGCGAATATCGCAGGCGTGGGGCACAACCGTGCCACCATGGCGATCCATCAATTCCTTGGCGGTCTCTTCGCAGACCCCGCCGCGCCGTCCGCAAATATGGACTTCAGCGCCGAGTTTCAGGAAACCTTCGGCCATCTCCTTTCCGAGCCCTGTGCCCCCGCCCGTCACCAGCACGCGTTCACCGGCCATGAGGTCGTCGCGAAACATCAGTTTTGACATGTCCATAGTTACGTTCTCCTCCCATTCATCAACGTCGAGGGATAAGCTAGGTCGATCCAGCATGGAGGCCCAGAATGAAACTGCTTGCCCTAATCGCCATTTCGCTCGGACTGGCAGCAGGTGCCCATGCCGATAGTAAGGATGTCTTCGGCATCTGGCTGACCGAGGCCGGTTCAGCCAAGCTGGAAATCTCCGACTGCGGAGACGGGAGCCCCTGCGGTCGCGTTGTGTGGATGGACCCGGCAGCGATGCGACCGGGCCTGACGCCCGAAACGGCAACCGATGAAAACAATCCCGACCCGGCACTGCGGGACACGCCAGTCCTGGGCCTGCTCATGCTGTCTGATTTCGATGCGCGCCGACGCGACTGGCGCGGTGGAAAGATCTACGACCCTGAAAGTGGTCGCACCTATGGCTCCCGGCTGAAAAAGCTGGAAGACGGCACGCTCCAGGTAAAGGGCTGTATCGGCCCGATTTGCCAGACCCAGGTCTGGACGGCGTCCGTCTTGGACTAACCCATGATAAAGGCGTTCAGCTTGTTGCCATCGGGATCGCGGAAATAGGCGGCATAGAACCCGTCTTCGCCGCGCGGACCCGGTGCGCCCTCATCGCTACCGCCATTTGCCAGCGCAAGATCATAGAGCTTCTGAACTTGTGCCTTATCGGCCGCCTGCAAGGCCACCATAACGCCGTTACCAACACTGGCGGGTTGGCCATCAAAGGGTTTGGTCAGACCTATGCCGGCACCGCCATCCGGGGTGCCCCAGGCGATAAAACCATCAAATTCCATCATACGGCCAACGCCCAACTCGCCGCAAATTGCATCGTAGAACTTCGCGCCTCGCTCCAAATCTGAAGTCCCAAGGGTTACATATCCAATCATCACTGTTTCCTCGCCTGTTTCCGGAACAATACAAGAACAATTTATGGAAGTCGAGTCGAAACTAGCGCCGGAACGGTAGCGTAATCACCCGCCAAAGCACCCAGAATGGCGCGACAATCCCAGCGCCGTAGAGCGCTGGCTGCCAGAAATTCTGCGCGGCCCAAACAGCGCCCGCCCAAGCCTGGCGAGCCGCTTCGCCTGCGGCGGCCGCGGCGTTCTCCTGTGCGGCGCGTTCAGCCTCCTGCCACATCATCACACCGCCGCCGATGAGAACGCACAGAATTAGAAGCTTGAACCCGCCCCAGAGCGACACGCCAAACAGGCGCAGCAGGATGTGGCGCTTAGGTGGCTTTTCTTTCTTTCGGCGTTTTGGTTGCGGGGCTGGCTCGGCTGTCTCCGGCTCTTCCACAATGACGGCCTGAATCACCTCCGGCTCGGTCTCGGCCGGCACAACCTCTGTGCTTGCCGAAGCCGCGCCGGGCCGCGTGAGGACCCACCCTCCGGGAAGTTTCAATGCCATGGCGTCTGTTTACCGCGAATGAGCCGTAGCGGAAGCCTTGCGCTGCAGGGCTTACTCGGCGGCTTTCTGAACCATCGTCGTGTGTGGATAGGGAATTGAAATGCCCTGGGCGTCGAATTGTTCTTTCACCTGCTTCAAGACATCGAATTTCACGTCCCAGTAATCGGCTGCCTGGACCCAGCTCCGCGTGGTGATGTCGACGGAACTTGCGCCGAGATTTGTCACGCGCACAAACGGCTCCGGCGTCTTCTCGATGCGCGGGTCCGCGTTCAGAATGGCCTCGATGATCGAGATAGCCTTGTCCATATTGTCCCCATAATCGATGCCGAAATCGATATCGACGCGGCGCCTTGCATAACCGGAATAGTTCTTGATGACGCCATCAATCGTCTGGCTGTTCGGGATCAGGATCTGGACGTTGTCGACGGTCGCCAGGACTGTGCGGAACAGGTTGATGTCCTTCACACTGCCCGCAACTCCGGCCGCCTCGATGTAGTCACCCAGCTTGTAGGGACGGAACATGATAATCATGACGCCCGCGGCGATGTTGCCCAGCGCGCCCTGGAGCGACAGGCCGATGGCCAGGGTCAGCGCGCCGAGGATGGCCACGAAGCTTGTTGCCTGGACCCCGAAGACCTGAAGCGCGGCAATGAAGACCGCCGCCGTGATCGCCCAGCGCACGAGCGAGGCGAAGAAATTGCCCAGCGTGTCGTCAATTGTTTCGTATTTCAGGGCCTGCTTGCGCACCATTCCCGCCAGCCACGCGGCGATGCGCAGGCCGATGATGATGACGACAAGCGCGCCGAGCGCTTTCAGCCCCCAGGCGATGATGTCGCCCTGATACGTGTTCCAGAGCGCTACGGGGTCGAGGAGGCTGACCGCTTCGCTGGCTGCGTCTGTGCCAGCTGGTCCGGCTGCCGTTGTCATAAGGGATTCCAGCATGGAGCATTCCTTTGGAATTGAGTCGTTCACACAACACTACGCTTACGCGATTACGCTTTTTTGTCAGGGTCCGATGGGACGATGGCTTTCTGTGGTGCAACGTCAGACCAGGGGCGCGAGTATTCGACCTGCTGCGGGAAGGGGATCGTGATTCCGGCTGCGTCGAATGCCGATTTCACAGCGATGAGGCAGTCTGATTTGAAATCCAGAACGTCGGCCCGCGCACACCAGGGCCGCACTCTGAGTGTGACAGAGGACGCGCCAAACTCGTGTACACCCGCCCAGATGTCCGATGAACGCCGACATCTGGGAAGGACAGAGATTGCATCCCGGATCACCTCCATGGCCTCCATCGGGTCATCTTCGTAGGCGATGTCGAAAAACAGGTTCAGGCGGCGCTCGGAGAAGCGCGAAAAGTTCGTGATTGGATCTGACCAGGCTTTGTCGTTCGGCAGGATAACGGCGCGGTTGTCCACCGGTTTCAGGGTGAGATGGAATGGCGTGATGTCCATGATTTCGCCCTCCTTGCCGGCAATTTCCACCCAGTCGCCGATGCGAAACGGACGGAACACCGCAATCAGAACGCCTGCGGCGACCGCACGCAGCGTGTCCTGAAGGGCCAGGGCGATGGCCAGGCCAGCCGCACCGACCACCGCAATCAGAGTGCCGGGATTGAATCCAACCGCTTGCAAGGCGAGGATTATGGAGAGGACAATAATGACGTAGCGCCCGATAGAGGCGCCAAGCCTGAAAAGCGTGTCGTCGGTATTCTGATGACTTCTGGCGCGCTCGCCAAATCCGCGTATCGAAACCGCAAGCCAGCGTGCGATCGCCAAGCCTGCAAACAGGATGACCAATGCGGTTAGAATGCCACCGGCATTCTCACTCAGGAACGGCAGGAGATTGATCCCGAACGGCGCGAGTACGAGCGGAGAACCGATCAGAAGCACCAGAAATTGTGCGAGTGATCCACCAAGGTCCCAGGTCGAGCCGTCGAAAACCTCTTCGGCTTTCATGCGCCGACGGCCAACGGCTTTGATGATTGCCTTGATGAAAGCCGACAGCGCCCAGATCAGCAAGCCGACAAGAACGGCCTCAAGCGTGCTCATCATAGCTGGCCAGGCGACGGCCAACCAATTTGGAGCGCCTTGCGGAACAGGAATCAGGTCGATCATAACCTACGGTCTAGCCCGCGCGCCCGTCGCACCCAAGCGGAGCCTGCGAATGAGCACAAAAGTCGCCAAGAGGCTGGTCAGAACTGCAGGAACGTGAAGTTCGACATTGATCCACAGATTGAGGATCACGCCCAGAATGCCCCATGCAAACGCGAGTACGAAATAGGGGCTGGCGGTGATCTTTGAAAACGCAAACTGTGCACATCCCACGGCGATCAGGAGCGTGAAGCCGAGCATCCACCATTCGGCGTCGGTGTTAGCGATGCCAAACAGGGTGCGGACAAGCTCGCTGGTCGAGAGCGCGAGAGCCAATGTCATCCAGCCCGCCAGCATACCCGTCGTCACATCGCTGACCCAGCGGCCTGGGCTGCCGCCCATACCCCGTGTTTCGTCGAACCGGCGCGCGGCGACATAGGCGGAGATGAACATGGCAACAAGAACAAGGTGGCCCAGAACGTCGCTTATCTGACCCTGGCGCAGCAACATCCAGATGATCGACGCGACGCCCGCCGACGCAAGCGACGGGGCGATGCGTGCGATAACATGGTCTCGGCTGAACTGAGCCCAAAGTGCGGTGCCAAGATAAGCTGAAAAGATGATGCCCCAGATGGCGAAAAAGACGCCTGGCGGGGTTTCGGGCGCCCGCATCATGGATTCGTTTGCAGTGTCTGCGATGTCGCTGCCAACGCCGAAGCGGGGCAGGGTGGGCACCAGAAACTGAACAATGCCAATGGGCAAAAGTGCCCGCTGCACAAGGGAGATCGGGGGCTTGGCCATGGTGGGCACGTCTCCGGGTTGCGGGTTTGCCATTCGCACTTTCATTTGCGCGCGGTCGCCGCTATATCAATGCCATTGTTAGGATAATTCCCTCCAATTGCCCTGACCGCCCGGTACGAAAGTGCCGGGCGGCGGCGCATCTGGCGGTGAGACCAGGAGGTCCCCATGGCCGAAATTCTGATGCCGAAAGCCACCGCAGTCTGGCTGATCGACAATACAACCCTGTCATTTGACCAGATTGCTGCGTTTTGCGGACTGCACCATCTCGAAGTCAAGGGCATTGCCGATGGCGATGTTGCGGAGAACATGCGCGGCGTCGATCCAATTGCAGGCGGAACGCTGACGCGCGAGGAAATCCGCAAGGGCGAAGCTGATGGCGACTATCGCTTGCGCGCTCAAGCCTCGAAGATCGCCCATATTCCCCAGCCAAAACGCAAAGGCGCGCGGTACACCCCGGTCACGCGGCGGGCTGATAAACCAAACGCCATTGCCTGGTTCATCCGCAACCACCCGGAAGTCACCGATCCGCAAATCTCGAAACTGATCGGCACGACGAAGGCAACGATCACCAAAGTGCGGGATCGCACCCACTGGGACAGCGCGAATATCAAACCCGTCGATCCGGTGACCCTGGGCCTTTGTAGCCAGATCGAGCTGGACGAGATCATTGCCGGAGCCGCCGACAAGCGCCGGAAAATTGATGCTGAGCGAGCCGAGAACGAAGAGGGCCCTGGCCTGAAGCCGATCGAAGAAGCGCCTGCAGCGAGCGAGGAAGATGCTTCATCTTCCAGCGACCTTTCAGCAGACGATGTTTTCCGGGATTTCACCGGTTAATGGCCTCTGGGGCATGGCGACCGCTTGACCCTCGCCCCGGTGCCCCTCACCTAAGACTCAGACACGTAGAAAAGAGCGCATACGACATGAACCGTCTTGACGATGACGAACCTAACGCCGCCCAAGGCGAACCGAACTCTTTCCTCGAAGAGGCGCTTTTCAATGCCCGCACGATTTTGCTGACCGGCGGCATTGACGACAAACAGGCCCGCCGGGTTTGCGAACGGCTCTTGGCGCTGTCTTCGGAAAGCGACAAGCCGATCCTGCTGGTGCTGTCGTCGCCGGGCGGCCACGTGGAAAGTGGCGACATGATCCACGACATGATCAAGTTTGTGCCAGCGCCGGTGAAAATCCTCGGCACGGGCTGGTGTGCTTCGGCCGGCGCTCTGATCTACTCAGCGGCGAAGAAAGAAAACCGTTACGCCCTGCCGAATACGCGCTTCCTGCTCCATGAACCCCGTGGCGGGGTGGGTGGTCAGGCCACCGATGTCGAAATTCAGGCGCGCGAGATCATCAAGATGCGCGAACGTCTCAACAAGATCTTTGCGGAGGCCACGGGCCAGAAGCTCGAAAAGATCAAAGAAGACACCGACCGCGATTTTTGGATGAGTGCGGAAGAGGCTGTAAAATACGGTCTCGTGGGCAAGATTGTGCGCCACCGCAGTGAGATCAGCTAGGTTGCTGATTCATTAGCTTTTACAGACGGGTAAGACTTAGACTGCAAAACAGGCGTTAACCAAGGGACGCCTTTTTGTAATGCCTACGCGTATCGAAACCCTCATTGCGGAGATCGCGCCGCTTTTGCCGTCGCAAAGCGTCGGCGAAGTCTTTGATTGGTTTTTGATTCATACCGAGCGCGTGGCGATGCCTGTCGTGTTCGAGCGAACCGTTGTCGGGATCCTCACGCGCGTGGCCGTCATGGAACAGGCGGCGAAGCTCACCGAACCTTCCGCATCAAAGCAATCGATCATGCCACTGGTTGAGGAAGACTATGCCAGTGCCAAAGTGGGGCAGCCGCTCGGCGAAGTCGCCCATCATCTTGCCGCCGATGGGGCAAAAGGCTTCCAGCATGGCGTGATCGTACGACAGGCAGGCGCTTACTATGGCTATGTCACGGCCACATCGCTGACCGTCGCCCTGAGCGCGGAGAATACCCGGCGTGCGCATCAAATGCGGTCGGCTTCCGAAAAGCTGAAGACAATGGGGCGCCAACTCGCTCGCGAGCGGCGCGATGGCGGATTGTCTTTGGCGCGACTTGGCCATGAGGTTCGCACGCCTCTGACTGCCATGCTCGGTCACACAGAACGGCTTTTACGCAAGGATCTCGTACCCGAAGCGCGCCAGAGCCTCGATGTCATTGCCCGCTCTACGGAGTCCCTGGCAGATCTTGTCTCCCGATCTGTTGAGGCAGGTCGGGTGAGGTCCGGCGATATCGTTCCGAAAATCGCTCCCTTCTCAACGTCCCAATTGGCCCAGGACCTTGCGGCTTTGTGGCAGCCCCGGGCCGAGGAAAAGGGACTTGCGTTTGATGTTTCAGTGTCCAGCGCTTTGCCAACGCGCCTGGAAGGCGATGCAGTCCGGATCCAGCAAATACTGGGCAATCTGATTTCAAACGCCATCAAGTACACCGAATCTGGCGCGGTCCATTTCTCCCTAGAAGGGTTAGCGCGCGAGGAGGGCCAGGTGGCCTTCTCCGCCTGTGTGGCTGATACGGGCCGCGGCATTTCGGAAACCGAGCGCGAGCGCTTGTTTGAACCGTTCCAGCGGCTCCAGTCTGCGGGGGGAGAACAGGGGGTTGGCCTGGGGCTCAGCATTTCTCTCGGGCTCGCACGTGCCATGGGCGGAGACCTGACATATTGCGATGCCGCGGAGGGGGGCAGCGTCTTCAGGCTTGCTTTGCCCTTGCGTCGCGCCGGGCCGCGCCTTGCGACTGAAGGCGTGCCGAAGACCGCAAGGCCGACCCGTTCGGCTTTCAAGCTCGGCGATATCCTCCTTGTGGAAGACCATGCCGCAAGCCAGGCACTGATCGAGAGCACACTTGGCAATGCGGGGTGGCGTGTCGATACGGTGGCAACACTGGCCCAGGCGCGTCGTCGCGTCGATCACAAACCCTACCAGGCAATTCTCTGCGACTATTTCCTGCGCGATGGGCAAGGCGATGTGCTGATCAAAATGCTGCGTGGTCATCCAGGGCCTAACTCTGAAACACTCTGTCTCGCTGTGACGGCAGACTCCAGCGAGGCGCGGAAGCGCCACTGTTTGGCGGCGGGCTTTGCAGGCGTGATTGCCAAACCTATTCGAGGACCCGAACTGATCACGACGCTGGCAGATTTCATCTCTGCGGCCGAGCATTCCGCAGCTGAGGATAGCGCGGCCCTTCTGGCCTGACTTGTTCTCGCTTTCAACGAACGTTCACCCCGAACGATACGTTGATATCTTGGCTTCCGGCTAGCGGCCCTCGACAAAAGTTGACGCATGTGTCACCTTTTTGTGCGAGGAGTTGATCCATGGTTTCGATAATCAAAGCTGTCTTTTATCTAGGGCCGCTCCTGTTCGGGCTCGGATTTATCGCGCCATTGGTCGCTCAGTCGATTTCGGCGATGGGGATCGCACCGCCGTTTGGCCTTTCACCCCTGATGGTCGGACTGATGACGGGTGCGGGCTACGGAGCAATAGCGCAGGTCCGGGGGAGGTGGATTTGAGCAAACGGGATCTCTCCGGAATGAGCGCTACGGAGCTTATGCGCGCTGAGCGGGAGGTGGCCGCTCGGCATGTGGGAAAATTCCCCTACTTTGCCGTGGTCTGGGCTTTCACAAATCTTGCAGTCTGGCTTGCCCTTTGGCCGCTTGTGTTTTTCGCAGGCTTTCCACTGTGGCTTGCCTTCATGATTGCGACGGTGAACATCACGCTGTCCTACTTGCCGAGCCACGAAGCCCAGCATGACATTATTGCGCGTCCGGGCACTTCGCTGCGGTGGCTGAACCAGATGGTGGGGCATCTTTCCACGCTGCCCTTGGTCCTGCCTTATCGCGTGGCGAAGCTCACCCATATGGAGCATCATAAACACACCAATCACCACGAGCTGGACCCGGATATCTCCGTTGCGGCGCCGGGCCCGCTAGGCGCCATTTGGGTGTCGATCGCCAACCGACAGCCTCGTGCGAAAGGCGGCTTCAACGCCTATGGCGAGGCACTGATGCGCCTTGGACGACCTGACGTTATTCTCGATGGAGTCGTCTACAATCTCGTATTCTACGGTGTCTTGTTCGCCCTGGCATGGAGCGGTTTTGCGATCGAGGCGGCACTGCTCTGGTGGCTGCCGCGCCATATCGCGCTGACTTACATCCAGTACTATCTTAGCTGGGCGCCGCATCATCCGGGGCTCAACGTCGGTCGCTACCGGGACACGCGGAGTTTCCGCTCGATTCTCGGAAACATCGGATCACTGGGTATGCAGTATCACGTGGTGCACCACCTCCACCCGCGCATCCCGCTCTACCGCACGCCGATGGCATACTGGGAGATGAAACCCATCCTCGAAGCGCGCGGCTGCGATGTGGATGCTTTGTAGCTAGTCCTCGATCCGGAGCGAGCTGGAAGCGCCCCTTTACGGGCTTCGATAAAAATCAGACATAGAAAAAGAGCAGGGCGATTAGCGTCAGTCCTAAAAGTATCACCGCGTATGGGGAGCCAAATGGCCCAGGCAAAATTCGACATTCAGCCCTTGTTTGCGACACCTTTTATGCGCGCAGATATTAGTGCTGCGATTACGCCAGATCAGGTCGAGCATGTCCGAAATCTGAAAATGGTTCGCAATCGGGACAATCTGATCTCCGAGGACCTCTACATTTTCAAGCATCCGGAGTTAGCGAACCTCGCCACAGCCGTTCAGGACGCACTCGACATTTACGCGCGTGATGTCATGGGGATCGACCAGAGGATCATCGTCACGCAGTCTTGGGGGCTGATGAATCCACCCGGCATTGGGATGCATTCCCATTCCCACTCGAATTCAATCATTTCCGGTTCTGTTTATTATGATGAGTTGCCGGAACCGGTTAGCCGTGTGTTCTTTGATCGGCGCACAATGTACCAACAGATCGAGTTGATTCCCGTCGCTGAGCGGCGAAATCTCTACAATTCGCCGACAAATTCTGTGACGCCGCGTCAGGGTGAAGTGCTCATGTTTCCATCCGATATCAATCATCAGATTGAGGCCAACGGGTCAGATGCGCCAAGGCGGGCGATTGCTTTCAACAGCTTTGTTAAGGGCACGATCGGTGACTATCGCGATGTTTCGCAACTCACAGTTTGAGTAGATACCCGCCAAAATCAGTTTCCTTACAGCGACATGCTCTTGTCATTCACTGGCGCTAAAGTCTCAATGGGGTTTTTAGCGGCGCTCATGCAGCGCATGACGCAGCAATCGACGGGGTGAACAATGATGATGCTATTGGGCTCGCTGACGCGGGCGTCTACGAAATTGGTGCTCAGCTTTGTGTTGGTCATCGTGATCATGGTGCTGAGTTTTGCCTTCGCGCCGGGCATGATCCGGGGTCTTCAGGACTGGATCGAGGCGCTGAACGAAATCTTGCGTACGCCGCCTCTGCTCAATGACCAGGGCCTGATCCTCTATCGCACGCTGGTGAACGAGAACACGATCTTCGGCATCCTGCTCACCCTCATGGCGCGCGCCATTATTGAAGTGTGTGCTTTCGCTTTTGGGCAGGGAATGAAGGCTGCGCGGGGCAAGCCCGAAACCGCCTAGGTTCTCTGTAGCGCCACAACTTCGCGGTCGAGGGCCTGGCGGAAATTAGCGCGGTCCGCCTTTGTGAACGGCGGCGGTCCGCCTGTCAGGCCGCCGACGACCGTATCGCGTAGATCCGCCTTGATTGCCCGCGTCGCAATGGCGCCGCCTATGGAGTTTGCTGTAAACGGCTTGCCATTGGGGGCGAGGACACGTGCACCGGCTTTGAGCCATCGTTCGGCCAAGAGGATGTCCGCGGTTACGACAATGGAGCGGTCATCGGCGTGCTCCGCAATCCAGTCATCGGCCGCATCAAAGCCGTCTGAGACAACAATCAGTTTTACCGTTTCGCTCACCGGCACCCGGATGAAGCTGTTGGAGACCACCCGTACGTCTAGCTCGCATCGCCGCGCCACGCGGTAGCACTCGTCCTTAACTGGGCAGGCGTCGGCATCGATGAGGAGCGTGATAGGGGCAGTCACGGTGCGCGGGTTGCCCAATCGAGCGCGTCTTCCAGCCTGTCATCTCCCCAGAAGAGTTCATCGCCGACCGAGAAACTCGGCGCGCCATAGATACCCGCAGCGATGGCCGCCTCGGTGTTTTCGCGAAGACGTGCTTTCTGGGTGTTGGCGTGCGCCATCTTGAGATAAACGTGTGCCACTCCGCCCGCTGCTTCGATGCAGGCGCCTATGATGTCTGGGTTGGCAATGTCGTGTCCTTCGAAGAACTGGGCCTGGTACACCCGCTTTACGTAGTCCTTGCCCCAGGGTTCATGCAGCGCGGCAAGGGCTGTGCGGGCGGCGAGCAGGCCGTTTTGAGGAAATGACCGGGTATCGCCATCGGACGGACGCGTGAACGCGATGCCATATTTATCTGCTCGTCGTTCCATATCCCGCCACATATTCTTCCCTTTGGCGGGATAGATCGCGAAGGGCGAAGTATTCCAACCCTGTGCCTGAAAGATCGGACCAAGGAGGAAGGGCTTCCACTCAACTTCCACGTTTCGCTTTGCGGCTTCATCCTCGATCCGCATCACCGAAAGGTAGGAATAAGTACTGGCAAACTCGAACCAGAATTCTGCGGAGCGCCCCACGCCGCTTTACCCCCGGGTCAGCTTCTTGAACTTTACCCGTTTCGGCTCGACGGCGTCGACGCCGAGGCGGCGTTTCTTGTCTTCGAGGTAGGAGGAAAAGTCGCCCTCGAACCATTCCACATGGCTGTCGCCTTCGAAGGCGAGGATGTGGGTGGCCATCCGGTCGAGGAACCAGCGGTCGTGGGAGATCACCACGGCGCAGCCGGGGAAGGATTCAAGACCTTCTTCCAAGGCTTGCAGGGTCTCCACGTCTAGATCGTTGGTCGGCTCGTCGAGCAAGAGCAGGTTACCGCCCCGGCGAAGCATCTTGGCCAGGTGCACCCGGTTGCGTTCACCGCCCGACAGCTTGCCCACGGGTTTTTGCTGGTCGGTTTTCTTGAAGTTGAACGCCGAAACGTAGGCGCGGGAATTTACCTCAACGCCGCCCAGGTCGAGCACATCAAGCCCGTCAGAAATTTCCTGCCAGACATTGTTCGTGTCGGTCAGGGCATCGCGGCTCTGGTCCACATAGCCGAGCTTGACAGTATCGCCGATCCGCATCGTGCCGGAGTCTGGTTTCTCCTGCTCGAGGATCATCTTGAAAAGCGTGGACTTACCCGCGCCATTCGGCCCGATGACGCCGACGATGCCGCCCGGTGGCAGGGTGAAGGACAGGTCTTCAATCAGCAGGTTGTTGCCGAAGCCCTTGCGGATCTTTTCGGCCTCCAGAACGAGGTTGCCCAGACGCGGGCCAGGGGGAATGCGGATCTGCGCCGTAGAGACTTTCTCTTTCTCCGCCTGGCTTGCCATTTCCTCGTACTTCGCGATCCGGGCCTTGGATTTGGCCTGGCGTGCCTTGGCGCCGGCGCGCACCCATTCCAGTTCCCGCTCCAGGGCGCGCTGCTTGTTACTTTCCGAACGGCTTTCCTGGGCCATCCGTTTGGCTTTCTGCTCGAGCCAGTCGGAATAGTTACCCTGATAGGGAACGCCGCTGCCGCGATCGAGCTCCAGAATCCAGCCGGTGATGTCGTCGAGGAAGTAGCGGTCGTGGGTGACGAGGATAACGCAACCGGGAAAGTTGATCAGATAATTCTGTAGCCAGGCCACCGTTTCGGCATCGAGGTGGTTGGTGGGCTCGTCCATCAAGATCATGTCGGGCTTGGACAAGAGCAGCTGACAGATCGCGACTCGGCGGAGTTCCCCGCCCGAGAGGGTGGTTACATCGGCGAAATCAGCTGGGCAGCGCAGGGCGTCCATCGCCATCTGGATTTTGGAGTCGATATCCCAGGCGTCGGCAGCGTCAATCTGCTCCTGCAGTGCAGTCATCTCTTCCATAAGTTCGTCGGTGTACTCCTCGCCAAGCCTGGCGGAGACCTCGTTGAACTTTTCCACCATCTGCTTTTCCGGCACGACGGATTCGATGTTTTCGATGACGTTTTTGTCCGGGTCCAGCTTGGGCTCCTGGGGCAGATAGCCAACTTTCACGCCATCGGCCGCCCAGGCCTCGCCATTATAGTCTTTTTCGACCCCCGCCATAATCTTCAGGAGTGTGGATTTACCTGCGCCATTCACGCCTACTACGCCGATCTTCGCATCGGGCAGGAAAGACAGATGGATGTTCTCGAACACCTTCTTGCCGCCTGGGTATGTCTTTGACACACCTTGCATATGGTAGACGTATTGGGTGGCCATGGGGGAAAGACTCCAGCAATTGCGGCAATCGCCGGTGTGTGGAACACCTGCGCGCGTTGATCAAGCTTGTCCTGAAAAGTCGAGAACATATGGATCAGACACCGCCAAACGCTTTTGGGCCTAAGCCTAACGATTTTGAGCCAATGAGCGCGCAGAGCAGAAGTCTTGGCTGGGATGAGATGGTGGAGGACACTGTCGGCGTAAACCTGCGCGGACTGAAAACGATCTGGACTGTTTTCTGGGATCCAAAGGAGCTTTTTTCCGCAGCGCGCGACGCCGACTGGCAGGGGCGTCGGTTTGGCCCTACGCTGCGGGTCTACCTCCTCATATTGGCCATCGTGCTCTTCTTCCAGTTCATCTGGGCAGATCCAAACTCACAGGTCGCTGAAGCGTTTCGCGAAAGTACCGGTGGACTTGACGATATCGACCCTACATTCGCGGATGAAGCGACGGTGTTGGACGCCGTGGAGTCCTACGTCGTCATATATCCGGTTGTGCTGATCATATTTTCGCTGATTGCATCGTGCCTGGTTAGGGTGTGGGGGAGCGGCACGCCCCTGTTGGCCCGTGTGCGGCTGTACTTTGCATCAGTCATTCCGGGCGCTGTACTGGGCATTTTTTCAACGCTCAGTCTTGCTGCAGTCCCCCTCGAACAGGCCATGGTCCCAACCGTGGCAGCCGTCTCCATCGGCGGACTGGCAGACGGCGTGACAGCTTTCCGAGGATTGTCGCCCGTACATGCTGTAGGCGCGCGTGTTTGGCGGTCAATCGTGTTCGCCCTCACCAATACCACGGTTCTGGTAACCACGTCGCTGGTTTCAACGCTCCTCACGCTGCTTTTCATAGCGTTCAAGGTCGGACTGGAGGTTGGCATGGCTGGCGCGGGATAGCTCCAGTTCATCTGGAGTCATAACACTTTCCAGTTTCTCCATTTCTGCCCTTGCGCCGGAGTTGCCCAACCGTTCTGCAAGCGCAAACCAGCGATAGGCCGAGACAAATTCGGGCGGCGCGCCGTGCCCCCCGGCGCACGCGACGCCGAGATTAAAGGCGCAGCGGCTGTCGCCGCCCTTTGCGCCCCGTTCCCACCAGTCACGCGCGGCGGCAAAGTCCTGCGGCCCGCCTTCGCCCACCATGCACATGCGCCCCATGTGGGTAAGCGCATCAGGCTCGCCTTGCTGCGCAGCGATGCCAAACCATTCACGGGCTTGAGCAAGGTCTTGCGCGCCGCCGAGCCCATGCAGCCACATGAAACCGAGATTGAATTGTCCGGCCGGAAGACCTGCATCCGCGGCCCTGGCGTAATAGGTCCGCGCATTGGCCAGGTCCTCCGCTACGCCGCGGCCATGTTGAAGCATGGCGCCATAATTATTCGCGGCGCCGGGATGACCCGCATCGGCCGCGCGTTTCATGGCGTCTGCCGCCTTTGAAAGCCGTTCGCCGCCGGAGGATGATCCCATCAGGGTGTGGGCGTGTTCGAAAAGGCTTTGGGGGCTTTGCGTCATACTCCGCGAGGTAGCGCTGCGATCACGCCTGGCCACTCAGGCTTCACGAAAGCGCGACGTCAGGTGTCAGACCGGACATCACCCCCTAAACTCGTTGAAGCATCGCAAGGAGCCCGCCATGACCCGCATCACAGTCGCCTTTTCTGCTCTCTTTCTGCTGACCGCACCGGCCGCTTCCACGCTCGCCCAGGAGCGTTCGCCCGCCCCAGAGGCAGAGCAACTCGCCCCCGCCGAGGAAGCAGCGGCCCGGCTGCTCGCTTTTGTCTCTGCGATCGACGAAGAGGCCCAGATCAATGGCAATGGCGCACTATTCACGGTGGAAGGCCTACAGCTCCAACTTGTGTTTGATACCAACGCCGATCGGATGCGTGTCATGTTGCCCATCATCGCGGCGGGCGATCTCGATGCATCGCAGCTCGAACGGCTCATGCAGGCAAATTTCGACAGCGCGCTGGACGCCCGCTACGCCATTGCCCAGGGCGCTGTCTGGGCTGTGTTCCTCCATCCCCTGTCATCCCTGACCACGGAAGACTTTGCGTCCGGCATTGGCCAGTCCGTCAATCTCGTGCGCACCTTTGGAACGACATTCCATTCCGGGGCAGAGGTGTTCGGCGGCGGCGACAGCGCGGAAGAAAACCGGAAACTCGTCGATGACCTGATTGCGAAGGGACGCGCGATCTAGAGGGTCCAGAGCAAGAAGAGGCCCGCGCCGACGGCAAGGTCGATCCAGACGCAAAACGGAACGTACCAGCCGGGCACCTTCGCGCCGAAACCCGCATGGTGCAGCCAGTCCCATCCGGCATGGGCAAAGATGGCCACCGGAATGATCAATGGGTGAACCAGTAAGCCCGCCAAGGCAGCGCCGCCGAAGAGGCCTGCGCCTGCAAACTCAAACCAGAATGCGCCCGTGCGCCCATCGGTTGCGCCAAAGCCGATATAGGCGCCAGCGATGAGTGCCATGAGCAAGGCTGCAACCTGAACCGACACTGCCTCAGGCAGGAAAAAATGGATCGGCAGGGTCAAGCCGATAACGGCGCTGCCCATCAGGAGCGGTCTTCCAGTCATGGGCGGCATGTAACCGGAAAATGAACAGTAATCAAATCATTCATTGATAACGAGCGCCAGTTTTGGCCTTGACCTCAGCGCCGCTGCATCGGACCGATTGGGAATGAGAGCCTTCCCCGCATTGATTGCTCCGCTTGCCTTCCTTGGTGCTTGCGCTTCTGTGCCTGATGTTGCTGAGCCAGAGGGTGTTCGGGCCGAAATCAGCGTTGATGACCTTGTTGGAGAATGGGATGTTTCCCTGTTCTTCTCTCCAACTGCGCCGCCGAGTAAAACGGTAATGGTCGTAGAAGCGGTTGAGGACGGCATTGTGACCGGAAGCTTCTATGGCAGCCCGTTCCTGTCCGCGCGGGCGATCACTTTTGACGAAGACGTACTTTTCACCGCAACAACAGAAGACGGTTCTGGCGTCTATATCACCCAAGGCGAGCTTGAGGATGACGAAATCGAAGGCACGACCTATGCGGTCGGCCGGGATTTCCTGATGGCATGGCGGGCTGTGCCTTTGACTGAGGGGTCAGAATGAAACGGATAATCGGCGCGCTGGGCGCCCTCGTACTGGCAGGCTGCACGGGCTCCGCCGCATCGCAAACGGAGGCCACTTTGGCAGAGACCTCTCCTGAACTCACAATCGAGCGGCTGTATGCGTCACCTAGCCTTTCGGGGCCGAGCCCGCGCAGCGTGAAGTATTCGCCAGATGGCAAGCGCGTGACGTTCCTGAAGGCGCGCGAGGATGATGCCGCGCGGTTTGACCTCTGGCAGTTTGATGTGGCGACCGGCGAGCCCTCGATGCTGGTCGATTCCAAGCTTCTGGAGCCGGAAGAGGTCGAGCTGTCGGAAGAGGAAAAGGCCCTGCGTGAGCGCAAGCGCATTGCCGGCTCGCGCGGCATCGTCAGCTATGACTGGGGCACGGCAGACACGATCCTGGTGCCGATCGGCGGGGATTTGTGGCTGGTGACGCTGAACGAAGAGGACTGGGAAGGCGAAAGCGTTAGCCTGCCGGATGCGATCACATCCATGACGCAGGACGGGCTTTCGATGGAGGACGCGGCTGCCGGACTGAGGTCGGGCGTAGTTGTCGGCGTGCGCCAGCTGACGGACACTGAGGCGTTCGAGTACGATGCGCGGGTCTCGCCCGATGGGTCCATGGTCAGCTTTGTGCGCGATGGGGCCGTGTATGCAATTGATCTGGAGAGCGGCGAAGAGCAGCGCCTGACGCCGCTGGCCGAGCCGGAAAACGCGATCAGCTACGGCGTGGCCGAATTCGTCGCCCAGGAAGAGATGAGCCGCTACACGGGGTATTGGTGGAGCCCGGACGACCGATACCTCGCCTACACCCGCGTGGATGAAAGCACCGTCGATATCATTCCGCGCTATGACATTGCCGCGGGCGAGACGACCGTGGTGGAGCAACGCTATCCCCGCGCCGGGCGCCCGAATGCGGTGGTAGATTTGTTTGTGCGGGACATGGAGACGGGGGAAGTGGTCGAGGTGGACTGGCGCCGCGAGGATTGGGGGCCAGCGACCGATCAATATTTGGCGCGGGTGAATTGGCACGAAAGTCGGCTTTCGGTTCAACGTGTAAATCGTGACCAAACAGAGATTTCTGAGGATTATACCAGCGCACCAAAATTCAACCTTTCAGGTCCTCCCACCCCCGGGAAACCGACCTTTATTGAACAGCAAGAGCGATGGGTGAACCTGTCCGATGACTCTCGGCCATATGGCGATTTCGGTTGGCTGGTGACGTCGGAATTTAGTGGTTTCAGGCATATTCGACGTATCGACGGCCAAGTGTTCCGTACCGGTCGACATAGTCCGCCGCTCACATCCGGAGATTGGGCCGTAGATGCTATCGCTGGTGCCGACTATGCCGAAGCGGTCTTGTTCTTCACAGGCTACAAGGACACCCCGCTTGAGCGCCATCTTTATTCCGTCCCGCTCGAAGGCGGCGACCCAACCCGCCTCACAGACCCCGGCAAAAGCTGGTCGATCACCATGGCGCCGGATGGGCAGAGCTTTGTCGGCACGTCTTCCAGCCCGACCCAGCCGCCCCAAACCGGGCTTTACCGTGCCGATGGATCGCTCATCGCATGGATTGAGGAAAACGCGCTGGATGAGGCCCACCCCTATTTCTCCTATCTCGAAAATCACACCGTTCCGGAATACGGCACGCTGACAGCCGAGGACGGCCAGACGCTCTACTACTCCATCCAGACGCCGCCCGACTTCGACCCGGCCGAGACCTACCCCGTGCTCGTGAATGTGTATGGCGGGCCGGGCGTGCAGACGGTGGACCGCGACTGGGAGCGGATGGACGACCAGTTCTATACCCGTCAGGGCTATATCGTCTTCCGGCTGGACAATCGCGGCACGGCCAATCGCGGCAAGGCGTTTGAGGACGTGATCTATCGCCAGACGGGCGGGCCGGAAGTGCGCGACCAATTGCTTGGTGTCGAGTGGCTGAAATCCCGGGATTTCGTCGACCCTGACCGCATTGCCATCCAGGGCTGGAGCTATGGCGGCTACATGACGCTGATGAGCATGCTGCAGGCCGAGCCGGGCACTTTCGCCGCCGCTGTCTCTGGTGCGCCAGTCACGGACTGGACCCTTTACGATACGTTCTACACCGAGCGATACATGGACACGCCCCAGGACAATCCCGAAGGCTATGAGAAGTCATCGGTGTTCTATCACCTCGACCGGTTCGAGGGTGAAATGCCGGAGCTGCTGCTGATCCACGGTATGGCCGATGATAATGTCACCTTCGACAACACCACCCGCCTGATGGCCGCGCTGCAGGAACAGGGGCAAACTTTCGATCTGATGACCTATCCCGGCCAGCGCCACGGCATCCGTGGCGAAGCTCTGCGCACGCACCTCATGCGCACGCGCATGGCGTTTCTGGATCGGCACCTGAAGGGCGAGTAGGCGCGCAAAACCTTACATG